>JBNGDS010000066.1:0-17381 GCA_049975365.1 Desulfomonilia bacterium
AGCCAATGGCGAATATGCCAGCGTCAGTGGGGGCTCAGGAAACACGTCAAGCGGGAATGGCTCAAGTATCAGCGGCGGAGCATCGAACACAGCCAGTGGTATCAGATCAAGTATTAGTGGAGGAGATGAAAATACTGCCGATTCTTCCTATGCCAGCATCAGCGGAGGAAAATACAACACAGCCAGCGGCAACTACTCAAGTGTCAGTGGAGGTACTTTGAATTCAGCCAACGGCAACTTTTCCAGTGTCATTGGAGGTGGTTTCAACACTGCCAACGGCCACTATTCCAGTGTCAGTGGCGGTTATGGTAATGAAGCAAGTGGTTCTGTTTCAAGCGTCAGCGGGGGCTATAATAACACAGCCAGCGGTGAGTATTCCTTTGTTGGAGGAGGTGGGTCAGATAATTCTGCATATGGCAACGAGGCGTATGCGGATTATTCAGCAATTCTCGGTGGGAAAGACAATGTCACGGGAGATACAACCAGTGGTAATCATGCCATTGGAGAAGGTGCGACTGTTAGTGGTGGGCAAAGTAACGCAGCCAGCGGCGAAGATTCCAGTGTGAGTGGAGGGGTTGGTAATACAGCCAGTAACACCTATTCCAGCGTCGGTGGAGGGTACTATAACACAGCCAGCGGCCAGTGTTCCAGTGTCAGCGGCGGATCTAGTCGGAGTGCAACTGGTGTTTACGACTGGAGTGCCGGGAGCCTTACGGAGGATCAATAATTTTTCGACAGGAAAATACGGGGCGGGTGAAATGCATTCACCTCGCCCCTAGTAGTTTAAGTTAGTCTAAATGAAGAGACGTCAGATCACGGGAAAATACAATTCAATAGTACATTTTACATTGGATTCTCTTCTGTCAGAATCTTGATTATTGTATATTCCTTCAATATATGAACGTTTTCTCTTACTATAAAAATTTGAACATTATGATTTGATATGTATTCTATGCAGGCTGCAGAGTACGTATGTCACGGTGGAGCGTATAAATATTCATGCCCTCGTGATCTTTCATTACTGATATACCACGAGGTCACCGGCCATTTTGCAACACGCTTCAGCTTTTGCCTTGCTGCTGCTTCCTTTATGCTCTGAAGGCTCTTGGATCGGAGCTGTGATGTGATGAAGATGGGAAGATCATTGCCCAAGAGCCATCTGGCACAGGTCCGGCATGAGGATCGGAGTGATCCCAATGGCACGGACCCTGTCCTGCAGCGTAAAGAGGCACATGGGGCAGTTGTAGACACAGTACTCCGCCCCGCTCGCCTTCAGGTCTTCCAGGATCATGGAACGGGTATTCTCTGCTAGCTCTCTTCTCTGCTGGGCATCGAAGCTCAGTGCGCAGCACAGGGTGTTCTCGTCCTCAAATTCTCGTTTGACGCGCTCAACACCGATCAGGTCGAATATCTCGTCCACCCTGGCATGGGTCTCTGGTATGAGCCTGTTTGAACAGTTCCGGTGATATGCGGCCCTGATGTTCAGGGGCCGTATCCTGTCCTTCAGGTCTGTCAATCTGTCAAGGATGAAGTCGAAGAGGTGGATGGGTGTGAAGGGGAGGTCGAGGCCATAGGCATTCGCAAAGGACGTGAATGTCGCGTAGCACTCGTCATGGTAGCAGATGAGCTCATCGAGATTATTGGGTTTCATGGAGTAGTTCCAGATGTTGTCGACGATCTTCGGGAGCCGTTCCTTGATGACGGATGTCCTGCCGAAATGCAGGTACATGAGATTGCAGAAGACGTCCGTACCCCAGAATATCGAAGAGTTCTCGAAGAGAGGGCCTTTGATGGAGTCTTTCAGCATGGGGAATGTGCACATGTCGATAAGAGGTGCGTGCATCTCCCGGAACTGGATCTTCCCCTTGGGGGCGAGAGATGAGACCTGGTGCTCCTCGATCTCGGGAGGGACAGGATGGATCCCGTGCCTCTCCTGGAGTTCTACGATCAGGTAGAACGGGTGATTGTCATACGGGCAGTATTCCTCGCAGGCATAGCACGTGACGCAGTCTTCGAGGACCTTTGATTTTTCCCCGGCCACGAGCCTGTCTCGCTCAATCTTCGCCTGATCGAGGTCAAGGCCCAGATACCGGCACTTTGTGAGACAGTCGACTGTTTCGCACCGAAGGCAGACATCTTTTTCAAACTTGAGTTTCAGCATGATTCTCCTCCACACAGATCTCCATAGAGAGCCTTATTCCTGTGAACGGATTTCAGCGCCCTACAGGACACACATCATAGGGTGCTGTTCATGATACCCGAAGTCCGAGCGATGTTCAATGCTCAATGAACAGTCGTGGAATCTTTATGGTATTCCAGGACATCGAGGAAGGAGACGTTCGTGTTCCACGATCTCTCCAGGGCACCATCGGGAAGCTCCCTCACGAAAGTCCCGGAACCATGGGCTATTCCCTCCCTGATTCACGGGGACAGGCCCCTGCAGATACTGATCACTCCTCGTGGAGAACGTTCTTGATGATGTAGCTTCCTGATTTCTCGTCAAGTTCGAGTTCCAGGAGCTTTCTGTCCCTGGCTTCTTCCAGGAGGCGGCTGAATGTGCGGAAGCCGTAGTAGCTCTCGTTGAACCCTGGCATCCGACGCCTGAGGGCTTGTTTGACCATGGAGCCCCAGAGCTTGTCATCCTCCCCCCGTTCTGCGAACAGGGCCTCCACGGTCTCGACGACGAGGTCCAGGGCCTTGTGCTTTTTGTCCTCTTCGGTATTTTCCTTGTGCTCGACTTTGGCAGGTGTTCCGGATGCACCTTTCTGTGCCGGTTTCCTGGTTTTCGGCTTCTTGGATTCGCTCTGCCGGACAAGATCGTCGTAGAAGATGAACTCGTCGCAGTTGGCAATCAGAAGGTCGGAGGAGGAGTTTTTCACACCAACCCCGATGACGACCTTGTTGTTCTCCCTGAGTTTGCTCACCAGAGGTGAGAAATCCGAGTCTCCGCTGATGATCACGAACGTATCCACGTGCAGTTTGGTATAGCAGAGATCCAGGGCATCGACCACCATGCGGATATCCGCGGAGTTCTTGCCCGAGAGCCGCACGTGGGGGATTTCGATAAGTTCGAAGGATGCTTCGTGCATGACCGGTTTGTAGTCCTTGTATCGCTCCCAGTCGCTATAGGCCTTTTTCACGATGATGCTCCCCTTGAGGAGCAGCCGTTCCAGAACCTTTTTGACATCGAACTGGGCATATTTTGCATCGCGTACGCCGATTGCGATATTCTCGAAATCACAGAACACGGCCATGTTCTGGGTATTTTCCTGTACAGCCATTATTTTCTCCTCTCATATTAAACCGTGAGACATATGTATTCTCATGCAGAGAATCCATCCGTCGTCATGCATCAGTGCTGCCTGCATCATTCATCCTTCCTTTCCACCGCAGTGTCAAGGTGATAAATCCATCGAGAATACAAGCGAATACTGACAGTACACGGTATTCCAAGGGTTCATGTGTGATGTATGGACCAGAATGACTGAAATGAAGCCGTGGAATTTCTGAATTTACCTGTAACCCCGTATACGACGGATCTTGTTCAGAATGAATAAGGGGCGGAACACGTCCGCCCCGGCAGGATGCTAGATTTTGGTCACGTTGGAAGCCTGAGGCCCCTTCGGACCCTGAACCGTATCAAAGCTGACTCGCTGACCCTCTGAAAGAGTCTTGAATCCAGTCTCGTTGATGGAAGAATGGTGTACGAAAAGATCCTCCCCGCTGTCTGTTGTAATGAAACCAAAGCCCTTTTTCTCGTCAAACCATTTTACTGTTCCTACTGCCATCTTTGTCCCTCATGTTCCAGATATTCTGTTCAGCAACAGAGGATATCTGTATGTGAATTTCTGAAAATAAGAGAGATATCTTACAGGAAAAAGTATGGAGGGATTATATCCAGGAATGATACTCACTGATCCATATTCTTGTCAGATATTTACTTATCACAGATTGCTACTACGAGTAGTGAACAATCGATCACGTGTCAAGAAGAATAAGAGATTTCCGCAAAAAATCTGCCCTTGAAGGATGCTGTTCCTGAAGCGATCCACCTGGTGGTATTCCGGATCACCCTCTGGCAAGCTGTCCCTTCGCAGGCCTGGCCTTGCTTATCAGAGGGCGCCCCCTTCTTTGTCGGAACTTCTTCTGAATGTGGTCTGCTTCTGCCAAAGGGACACTGAGATAGGTGAAGTCATCCATCATCTCGATATTCTGTATGAGGGTTTCCTTTACCCCGGTCTTCTGGTGGATGAATCTCGACAGTTTCTGCGGTGTAAACCCGTGCCTCCGCCCCCGGGCCACAAATAGACGGGCATGAACAGGGGAGTCTGCCGGTTTCAAGGTGCGGATTTCTTTGTAGGATGTTCTGTCCAGTTCATTCTTGTACCCATGGAGGAGACATGCTGCAACGATATCGACCGCATCACCTGACGCCAGCAGTTCCTGGGCCAACTGTGTGTATGGTCTTTTCTTTTCCTCGTGCACGAGGTCCATGATCTCGTTCCTGATCCTGGTGTGCTTGGCAGTGAGAATGTCTGAAACTGTTGGAATGATTCCCTTTCGCAGTGATCTCCCGGTCGTCCGGCGGATGAGACTCAGGCAGTGATAGTCCCTGCTCGTGACAAAGGTAATGGCAATCCCTTTCTTCCCGGCTCTCCCGGTACGCCCGATACGATGAAGGTAGGCATCGGGATCTTGCGGCATGGAATAATTTATCACGTGGGTGAGATCGCTGACATCGATTCCGCGTGCAGCTACATCCGTAGCCACGAGGATGCAGGTGTGTTTTCCACGAAAACGGCGCATGATCTGTTCGCGTGCAACCTGGTCGATATCGCCGTGGATTCCCTCTGCAGCATATCCTTTCTGCAAGAGCATTTCCGCAATCAGTGACGTTTCTGCACGGGTACGACAGAAGACAAGACCATAGAAATCCTCCTCCATATCAATGATACGGCACAGGGCGTCGAGTTTGTCCTTGTCGCGGATCTCGAAATACATCTGGTCGGTCAGCTGCTGAGCATTCTTTTCGCGGTTCATGACAATCGTCTTGTAATCACCCATGAAGCGCCGTGCGATAGAAACCACCTGACGGGGCATGGTAGCCGAAAAGAGCATGGTCTGACGCCCGGCTGGCACATGGGTGAGGATTGCCTCGATATCTTCTATGAATCCCATGTCGAGCATTTCGTCTGCCTCGTCGAGGACAAGGTAGGAGAGCATTTTCAGACAGAGCGATCCTCGACGGAGGTGATCCAGGATACGGCCTGTAGTACCAACGACGATATCCGCTCCCCGGCGCAGTGCATGCATCTGGATGCCAATGGATTGACCCCCATAGACTGCAACGATCTCAATTGCCCGTGCTCCTTTCAGGCTCTTGAGTTCTTGGGCAACCTGGAGCGCGAGTTCCCGGGTGGGAACCAGGATAAGCGCCTTTACTCCACCGGTTGACACATCGAGGCACTCGATTATTGGAATACCAAAGGCCGCTGTTTTCCCTGTCCCAGTATCAGCCTGGGCTACGAGATCATGATCGTGGCTCAAGAGTTGAGGAATGATTTTTCGTTGTATGGGGGTGGGCTCGAGAAAACCCTTTCCAACAAGTGTCGTAAGTGTGGTCTCCGAGAGGCCCAAGTTCCTGAACTGTTCCATAGGATGTCTCCCTTGTCGTTTTTACCAGTGAACATCTCGTAGACACACAAAGGATCAGTTCCGGATACCTTTGAAGGTGGCATCAAGAGTTACCTGGGGGGCTTATAGCTGATCTGCTGAAGAAAGCAAGGATAATCTGCACTTCGAGAGGGATGGTGTCATTTTCTGACACGATCCGCATGTTCTTCACTAAGGTCGAGAAGGGTATTGTATGTCGTGGAACGACTCCGGGGGGATGTGAGATACAGGGGTTCTCATGAATACTATCGGGGACGTCGAGACGGGAATCGAATTCACATGATGTATCCAGTCGTCCTGGAATGAAAAAATATGCGCCTGTGTAAAAAAAATAGTTACACATTTATCACGTTCTGTATTAGTATATACTGAACGTGCCTTTTGGGTGAGACACACCAAAGAATCTTTGCTGCATGTAAGGCATTACATCATATACGTTTGTTTGCACAATAAAGATACTATACGTAAGAGGGGGTAAATATGACAAAAATGGAATTGGTGAGTTTAATTGCGGCGAAAACGGGCAAACCAAAGAGCGTATCAACCGTCATCGTTGATTCGATCCTGAATGCCATCAAAGACACGCTCAAAAAAGGCGAGAAGGTCACCCTTGTCGGCTTCGGAACCTTCGAAGTAGCAAAAAGGGCTGCCCGTGATGGTGTCAATCCGCGCACTGGCAAGAAAATCAAGATCAAGGCCAGCAAGGTTCCCCGTTTCAAGGCAGGCAAAGCCCTGAAGGAAGCTGTAAACAAAGGCAAATAGAGCTTCCACGTCGATTTATTGATCTGAAAATGAAGGTATTCATCGGGCCGAAGGTGTGCCCGGTGTGAAGAGAACGGACGTTTCTCTCTTCCGGTTGGAAAGAGGAACGTCCGTTTGCATTCTTATACGGGCGGTGGATCCAGATTTCGGGGAAAGGAAAGATCGTGAAGAAGAAGATCATCTTGTTCGTGGTGATTGGAGCAGCGGTCGCTTCCTTCTTTATCTTTGACCTCGGGAGATTTCTCACCCTGGAAAATCTCAAGGAAAACAGGGATGCGCTGCTCGCATCGTACACCGATCACAGGCTTGTGTTCGTCCTTGGGTACATTCTCGTCTATTCACTTCAGACAGCACTCTCTCTTCCCGGAGCTGCGATTCTGACCCTGGCAGGCGGAGCGATCTTCGGTGCGGTTATGGGGACTATCTGGGTGAACATCGGTGCTACCACCGGGGCTGTTCTCGCATTTCTCCTCGCACGGACTCTCCTGAGAGACTGGGTGGTGAAAAGATTCGGGAAACAGATGAAGACCCTCGATGCCGGCCTCAAGGAGAGCGGACTGTCCTATCTCCTGTTTCTCCGTCTCGTTCCCCTGTTTCCGTTTTTCCTGATTAATCTCGCATGCGGAATCACCGGGCTGTCCCTGCGCACCTATATCATCGGGACCATGGTAGGGATACTGCCGGGAAGCTTCGTCTATGCCAATGCAGGGGCGAGCATTGCATCCATCGATACCCTGGGCCAGATAGCAAGCCCGAGGGTCCTGCTGTCATTCGCCCTCCTCGGTCTGTTTGCGCTGATACCAGCGATCTACAGAAGGATCAAGTCAGTGAGGCATCCATCACGCAAGGAGCGTTCCGTCCACGAGTGATCCTGGATACCATTCCGACGCCGATTCCCCTGGGATGTCTCGAGAGAAAACACCCTTCATTCCGTTGGCTCATCCGGGAGCCTGCATGCCCTGCCTTTCAGATTGAAGAGCAGCCTCAACACACTCCTGGTCCTGTCTGAGAAGATCTTTGACGAAAAGAGATCGCCGGAAGCACGCTTTGATATCTCCGACAGGGTAGGGTACACGTGCACGGCTGATGCAATGGATGAGAGCTTCACTCCCGCGGTCGTTGCCAGGAGCCACTCGTGAATGAGTTCACCGGCGCGGGCCCCGATGATCTGGCATCCCAGGAGGTCCCCCTTTGGACTCACCAGTATCTTGATCTTCCCGATATCCTCGGCCTCTGCGATGGCCCTGTCGTTTTCGCTGAAGTATTCCTCGACTGTGTGATACTCGATATTCTCCTGGCGGGCCCGTTTTTCATTGAGACCGATGCTCGCCACTTCAGGATCCGTGTACGTACACCATCCGATCCTCGTGTAGTCTGCCTTCCGAGGGAGCCGAAGGACAGCATTCGTCAACGCAATTCCACCCTCATAACCTGCGACGTGCGTGAACGGCATCTGTCCGTTCACATCACCACAGGCGTAGATGTGCGATATGTTCGTTTTCATGCGCGAGTTCGTGGATATTCCTTTTGGAGTAGTGTGAACACCCGCTGCTTCAAGCTGCAGGCCATCGATGTTCGGTTTCCTTCCCGCAGCAACCAGGAGCGCATCTGCCTCGATTACCCTTTCAGGTCCCTTCTCATGTGAGGGAGCGACCGTGAGCCGTATCGTTCCATTCCTCCTCTCAGCCCTCACGGCCTTTGTGCCGGTGTGGATTTCCACTCCCTCACCGAGCAGGCGCTCCATGAGGATATCCGCTATGTCAGGGTCTTCAGGACCGAGGATCTGGTCCATGAACTCAATGATGATGATCTTTGATCCAAGCCTGCAGAATGACTGAGAAAATTCCAGGCCGACGGGCCCTCCACCCAGAACGAGCAGTCGTTCAGGGAGATGACGCTGAGAGAAGACTGTCTCGTTCGTCCAGTACGGAACATCCGCGAGACCATCGATGGGTGGGAGGGCAGGGCTGGACCCTGTGGCAATGATCCATGTTCGCGCTGAAATTCTTTCTCCATCGATTTCAACAACGTGATCGTCCCTGAAGACCGGGCTGCCGAAGCGGACATCAGCACCCAGACTGCAGAATCGTTCAGGAGAATCATGGTGCTGAATCGTCTGGATCACGGAATGGACGCGGTCCATGACTTTTCCCAGGTCCACCGGGGGGAGGGTGAGGACAGGCAGCCCGAACTCGCTCGCCCTGCGTGCCTGCGCCCATACGCCAGCTGTCCGGATAAGAGTCTTTGACGGAACACATCCATAATGCAGGCAGTCGCCGCCAAGCGTATCAGACTTCTCGATAAGAACGGTCTTTGCACCGAACTGGGCTCCGCCTGCAGCAGCCGTAAGTCCTGCAGCACCACCGCCGAGTATCCCGAGATCAAACTCATAGTTCGCCATTCTTCCCCCTTCCTTTCCACGAGTACACTCATCGGAAAAGATCATTCATCTCAGAGTTCGTGCTCTTCCAATCATAATACTCTCCTGTGCCCTGGAAAAAAGAGGAAAAAGGCGGCCAGTTCAGGAAGAGCCCAAAAAAGGCCTCGATGAGACATGCCTTTGCGCGCAAAGCGTCGCAGGGCAGCTGTGCCCCTTACCCGAGAGATGCTGATATCCGATGGATTGCCCCGGGAATGTCCGCATCAGTGACATGCAGTCTGAGAACAGTTCGACCGGCGTCCGTGAGGGCCTGCCAGTCACCCAGAGCCTGGGCAGTCTTCAGGATGCCGAAACTGATGGACGATTCGCTGGAACCGGCTTCATCCGGGATGGGGAGATCCGCAGGATTCTCGCACGTGATCTGGATAAACAATCCCTTTCCGGCACCGCCCTTGTGGAGCTGTCCGGTGGAGTGGAGAAACCGCGGACCGTATCCGAGGGTGGTGGCAACACGGTACCTGTCACGGATCTTCATGCGGAGTTCGGTGAGCTCAGAGTCGGTTTTTTGACTCGGCTGCACGTATGCCTGAATTGCCACGTACGAGTCCTTGTCGATTTTTTCAAGGAACCCGGTAAGGGCCTGTTCCAGGCTGTCGGCGTGTACGTCGCCATAGACAGAGATGGTCTTGTCGCGAAGCACTGGCGCGGTTGATGACAATGATCCTGTTTCCCTGTATTCATTGACGGCCGTGCGGGAAAAAATCTTTGCCGACTCGACATCGGGCTGGTCAAAGGGGTTGATGCCCAGGACATGCCCTGCAACGGCGACTGCCATTTCCCAGAGGAAGAACTGGCCCCCAAGGTCATAGGGATCGTGGAGGCTGATCTGGACAACGGGGAATCCCTCCCTGGCCAGGTCTCTGAGCTTGTCGTCATAGGTCTCATCTCCATTGATTCTCATCAGGACAAAGAGCCGGTCATCGCGGTATTGGCCTGGAAATCCAAGCTTTTCATGCACGATGGGGATGATTCCTTTTCCCTCTTTCCCGGTGCTCTCGGCGATGAGCTGTTCAACCCAGTCTCCGAATGCGGAGATTTGGCTGGAGAACACGAACGTCACCTTGTCCCTCCCGGTCTGTGCCATCTCTCCCAGGATGACCCCGAGCCGTGCGCCGTAGTTGTTCCCGTTTACCGGGCAATTGCTCGATTCGCTGTTTTCAGACAGGATCAGGGCCCTGTCCAGGAGGAGCTTGAGATCCATGCCGATCAGGGCAGCTGGAACGAGACCGAAGTAGGACAGTGCCGAAAACCGACCGCCGATGGTGGGATCGTTGACGAAAACCTTTCTGAAGTCATGGCGCTGTGCAAGTTCGACAAGAGGGGTTTCCGGGTCAGTCACGGCTATGAAGTGGCTGCCGGCTTCTGCAACGCCCACGGCATCTGCGATCCAGGTGTAACAGTACCTGAAGAATGAGAGTGTCTCGGTCGTGGTCCCGGATTTTGTGGACACGATACACACCGTGTGTCTGGGGTCGAGACGCTCAGTGATTGCAGCCACTGATCCGGGATCAGTGCTGTCGAGAACCGACAGGTCGAGATACCCCTGCCTCGAACCGAATGTTTTTGAAAACACTTCAGGGGCAAGAGACGATCCCCCCATGCCCATGAGCAGGGCACAGGTGTAGCCCTGTGAACAGAGATCGCGCGCAAACGTGTCCAGGTCTTCTATGGCATCTGTCATGACCTCGGGGATCTGGAGCCAGCCAAGCCGGTTTGCGATCTCGTCCGGATTGGGCTTCCACACCGAGTGATCATGCGTCCAGATGCGTGACATGACAGACTGTTCCTTGAGCCTTTTCAGACCGTCGCTTACGTTCGACTGGTATAACCCAAGGTGTTCGCTCATCTGGTGCCAGTTGGAGATAAGTTCCCTGCGTTTGTCCCGGATGCTGTTCATCAGTGACTCGAAGGACTGGGCAAACAACCTCACCCCGTCTTCTTCGAGCTTGTCGGTAATGGCATCGAGATCTATGCCGAGGGTGTTCAGCTGTTCCACCAGGGCGTGAGCCGAGTCAATATCGCGGTCTATCGTTGGAAGAACCGCACCATGGTCGAGGAAGGCCTGAAGCGTTGCAGGCGGAACCGTGTTGACGGTGAGAGGACCGATGAGTTCATCCACGTAGAGCGTATCAGGGTACTTCGGATTCTTGGTTCCTGTGCTTGCCCACAGGAGTCTCTGGACCCGTGCCCCCTTTTGTTCAAGCTTTTTCCATCGCTTCCCTGAAAAAATCCTGTTGAAGATTTCATAGGCGATCTTTGCATTGGCGACCGCGGTCTTTCCTTGCAACTCCGTATTCCCGATCTGTTCCAGGGCTGCATCGACGGATGTATCCACCCTGCTCACAAAGAACGACGCCACCGATGCGATTCTCGCGAGATCCCGCTCGGTGTTCAGGTATTCTTCCAGACCAGAAATGTATGCCCAGGCCACTTCTTCGTAGATCTTCACGGAAAAGAGCAGGGTGACATTCACGTTGATTCCTTCCGCAATGAGTGTCCTGATGGCGGGGATACCCTGTTTCGTGGCAGGAACCTTGATCATGATGTTCGGGCGGTCGAGCGTCCGGAAGAGCCTCCGTGCCTCCATGATTGTTTTTTCTGTATCGTATGCCAGGGTCGGGCTGACCTCTATGCTCACGTAGCCGTCGAGCCCGCCTGTGGATTCGTAGAGATCCCTGAAGAGATCTGCGGTCTGTGAGATGTCCCACAGCACGAGTTTTTCATAGATTTCTTCGACAGAATTTCCCGCAGTGACCAGGCTTTTCAGCCCTTCATCGTAGTCGATGCTGCCCGCGATCGCCTTCTCGAAGATGGTGGGATTGGATGTCACCCCCCTGATGCCCTGCGCGATGAGAGATGAGAGCTCGCCTGAGGTAACGAGGGACCTGCGGATATAGTCGAACCAGACTGCCTGCCCTATCTCAGCCAATTCATGAAGTTTTGTCATCGTGACAGCTCCTTGTGATCACGTGTGTATCTGCATGGACATTCCGTCTCTACCTTACAGGATTCAAGGATACGTTCACAAGGGCCTTTGTGCATGTCTCCTGTCTTGATCGAGGATACGGACCTCGAGAACTGGCTGCAGATGCACTCTACGGGGCGTGAATCCGTTCACCTGTCCTGGGCAGCCTCAGGGCATCAGGGTTTTTTCTTTTTTCCCAGCAGCGACAGTGCGGTAGAAGCGACGTGCCCGTGCGTGATGCCGAATTTTTCGAAGACTACCTGTGCAGGGGCACTCGAGCCGAATCCCTTCATCCCGACAACAGCCCCATCGAGTCCAACATATCGTTCCCACCCGAGGGTGACCCCGGCCTCCACGGCGATTCGAACCTTCACCCATACCGGAAGGACATGCTCACGGTATTCGGGGCTCTGTCTCTCGAAGAGTTCCCAGCTGGGCAGAGAAACAACACGAATAGCATGGCCTTTCTTTGACAGTGTGCGAGCTGCTTCCAGGGCGACCTGAACCTCTGATCCCGTGGAAATCAGGATTGCATCAGGCTTGCGGGAAGAAGACTCCCAGAGAATGTATCCGCCTTTTTCCAGGAGGGAAGGGGGCGCGTGCTTTTCCCGGGCGATGGTGGGAACATCCTGCCTTGTCAGGATCAGCGCAGTGGGTCCGTTGGTGCGCAAGAGGGCCACTTTCCATGCCTGTACGGTCTCCGCTGCATCGCACGGCCTGATGACGGTGAGGTTGGGTATGGTCCTCAGGCTCATGATCTGTTCGATGGGTTGGTGCGTTGGGCCGTCCTCTCCCACACCGATACTGTCGTGGGTAAATACATAGATGACCCGAAGGCCGGAAAGGCAGGCCAGCCGTATGGCAGGACGCATGTAGTCCGAAAACATGAGAAATGTCGACACATACGGGATAATGCCTCCATGCAGCGCCATGCCCGAGGCAATGGCAGCCATGGCGTGCTCGCGTACGCCGAAGTGGATATTCCTGCCCTCATATCCCCAGGGACCCCCGACAGCACCCTGGATCCCATCATGGGGTGAAAGCGGGTTCTGAAAATCACCCCCACCCTTGATCCAGGTCAGTGTGGAGGGATTGAGGTCTGCCGACCCGCCGACAAGTTCGGGTACCTGCTGGGCGAGGAGCTGAAGGACGGCCTCGGAGGTCTTTCGTGTGGGTCGGGGTTTGTCTTCAGGTTTGAATTCTGCAAGGGCTGTTTCCCATGACTGGGGAAGGTTGCCGCTGACGGCTCGCCTGAACTCATCTGCGAGCTCTGGATGAGACCTGCTGAACCGGTAGAATGCCTGCTGCCACTTTGACTCCAGGTCCTTGCCCGTCCCGAGGGCAGTGTGAAAATGCTCACGCACATCGTCGGGTACAGAGAAATCCGAGTCTTCCCCCCAACCGAGGTGCTGTTTTGCAGCCTTGACCTCATCGGACCCGAGGGGAGAGCCGTGAACCTTGAAGGAGCCCTGCTTGGCGGGGGATCCGAATCCGATGATGGTTTCCATGATGATGATGGAAGGTTTTCCTGTTTCTTCCTTGGCAGAGGTGATGGCATCATCCACAGACAGGAGATCATCACCGTCAGAAACGCGTTGGGTGTGCCATCCATATGCCTCGAATCTCTTCTCGACGTCCTCGGTGAAGCACAGTTCGGTAGATCCGGCCAGCGAGATCCTGTTGCTGTCGAAGAGTACGATGAGCTTGCCGAGTCCAAGGTGGCCAGCCAGTGAACATGCTTCTGCTGCGACGCCTTCCATGAGATCTCCATCGCTCGCAAGCACATAGGTGTAGTGATCGATGACCGTGTGCCCAGGCCTGTTGAAACGCGCTCCCATGTGCGTCTCTGCCATTGCCATGCCAACAGCGGTGCTGATTCCCTGACCGAGGGGGCCTGTCGTCATTTCAACCCCAGGGGTAATGTGACATTCCGGATGACCGGGGGTTTTACTCCCCCACTGTCTGAAACATTTGATCTCATCGAGGCTCACGTCATACCCGGTGAGGTGCAACAGAGCATAGAGGAGCATGGATCCATGCCCCGCAGAGAGTATGAACCTGTCCCTGTTCACCCACTTGGGGTTGAGGGGATTGTGCCTGAGGTGCTTTGTCCAGAGAACATAGGCCATGGAGGCGGCTCCCATGGGAAGCCCGGGGTGACCTGAACTGGCCTTCTGGATGGCATCGACTGCGAGAAATCGTATGGTGTTGATGCAGCGCTCTTCAAAAGGTGTCTGAACCGTCATGGTGAAATCCTCCTCATGAGTTTTCAATCATTTCGAGCCCGTAGCGTGCCGCACCCATGAGGGCTACACTCGGGTTGAGAATGACACTGATCGGAATTCGTTCAAGAACATGGGAAAGACGGCCCTTGTTCAAGAAAGAATCCAGAAAGGAACTTTTCAGGAACGTGGGCAGTATCCTGGGCAGAATACCTCCCCCGAGGTACACACCACCGGTGGCCAGAAGTTTGAGGGTGAGATTGCCTGCTTCTGCACCGAGGATTGACAGGAACAGGTCCAGTGTTTCCCTGCAGATCTCTGGGGAATTTTCCTCATCGAGGGCTGCGGGCACGATGATCGCTGTCTTGTCCTGTGCACCTGCGAGTTGTTGGGCAAGCCACGCAGGTTCGTCGCAGTAGTGCTCATCTTTGAGAAAATCATAGAGAAGAGGGATACCGCTGCCTGAACAGACCCGCTCGTAGCTCACATGATCGAATCGCTTCAAGAGGTAGGAGAGCAAAGCGATTTCTTTTTCGTTCCTTGGAGCAAAGTCTGCATGGCCGCCTTCAGAAGGGTATGCCCGGTACCTGCTTCCATCCCAGGTGAGATATGCCTCGCCAAGGCCAGTGCCGGGGGCTATGACTGCCCGGGGGCCATGAGGCTGCGCGTCAGAGGAGGTGAGAACATGGAGGTCGCCCTGTTCGAGGATATCGATTCCATAGGCTATGGCCTCCAGGTCGTTGAGCAGCGTGGCGTTTGCCAGGGACAGATCAGAGGATACTTCATCTGCCTCGATGACCCAGGGGAGATTTGTGATGGTAGCCCGTGAGCCTGATACAGGGCCGGCAACGCCGAAGACACCATGGGATACTGTGGCGTCTGCGGAAGACAGGAATTCAGCACAAATCTCCTGGAGACTCGAATAGTCCGCGCTTTTGAACGTCGCTTCTCGAACAGGAGTTCGCGGGCCCTTTTCCAGGAAGAAGATACCCAGGTTTGTCTTGGTTCCACCAACATCTCCGGCAATCAACACTGTCATCGCTCCTTGTGTGTTGGCTTACCATCATTTTTCTCCCTGTGCATCTTTTTTCTGTGCACGCATTGTTCTCACAGTGCGTGCTTTCATCGTATCCGAATCAGGGGACACTGATGGATTTGCCATGAATCGATCGGGAGTATCACTGGATGGGTGATGTGTTGACGGGTCTTCATAGATCCCCATCAATTTCCTCCTGATGGCGAGGTAGCTCTCGTGCTCCACACTCCTCGGCCTGGAAAGGGACACGCGTATCTCCTCCTTGATCCTGCCCGGCGAGATGTCCATCACCAGGATTGTATCCGCCAGGGTAATCGCTTCATCGATGTCGTGCGTAACAAAGACTATGGTGTGCCCCAGCTCTTCCCAGAGGGAAATGAGCAGGTTCTGCATCTCCCTGCGGGTGTGGTAGTCAAGAGATGCAAATGGCTCGTCCATGAGGAGAACCTGGGGCTTGAGGATGAGCACCCGGGCAAGGGCCACCCGCTGCTTCATGCCCCCGGATATTTCCCGGGGGAGGTAGTGCTGGAAATCCCAAAGTCCAACGTGGGCGAGATACCGATCGATTTCACGGTCCTGGACAGCGGTTTTCTTGATGCCGGGGAGACCGAAGGCAATGTTCTCGCGTACCGTGAGCCAGGGAAACAGTGAGTCCTCCTGAAAAACGACGCACCTGTCCGGACCGGGTTTTTTGATGATGTTTCCGTGCATGGCCACATACCCGAGCGTCGGAGGTTCAAACCCTGCAAGGATGTTCAGCAATGTCGTCTTCCCACAGCCGCTCCGGCCAACAACGCAGAGCATCTCCCCCTGTGAAACAGAAAATGTCACATCCTGGAGGACCTGTGTGGCGCTTCCATTCACGGAAAACTCCTTTGACAGGGCTACAACATCGAGGATGGGTTTGCCGCTTGTCCCCTGACGGGTCATCATGACGTCATGCAGCATCATATCACGAAAGTCTCCGTACACTTTTCAGGAGCCCTTTCAGCGCTGCCACGAGGACACTGTCGCTCAGTTTGCCAACGATCGCGATCAGAAACATACCCACGATGATCATATCCACCCTTCCCAGCATCCTGGCATCCATGATCACTGCCCCCAGTCCGTGGGGGACGCCTGTCAGCTCTCCAAGGACCAGGTATGCCCAGGAAATTCCGAGGCCCAACCGAAGGCCGGTCACAATGTGGGGCATACATCCTGGAATGAGAATACTGAAACTCCCCCGTATTCTCCCTATCCCCATCATTGCACCTGCCTGGAGAAGGCGGGGATTGATCTGTCGCGCACCGGCAGCCGCATTGAGATATATGGGAAAGAAGGCAGCAAGTGCAACGAGGAACACGGTGGTCTTCATGCCGATGCCGAACCAGACCAGTGCCAGCGGAAGCCATGTGATGCCGGGAACAGCCCTCAGAGCGTTGATAAACGAGCTGAAAAGATCATTCACTCCAGCTACCCGGCCTGAGATGATGCCGAGGGGAAGCCCGGTAAGAACGGCAAGAGAGAACCCTGTCAGTACCCGCACGAGGCTCATTCCCAGGTCTGTGAGAAATCTTCCTGAATACGGGGCTGTCCCGGGCTCTGAGAACATGTATGTGTATCCTGTCATGAACACGTCGGCAGGAGCAGGAAGCAGGTAGGATGGGATGATTCCAGTCCTTGTGAACACTGTCCACAGGCACAGAATCAGTGCGGGAATGATCCATGGATAGACAGTGCGCATCTGTATCGTGTTCTGTTTCATGGTCAGGGATATCACTCGCGTGCTCCTTTCTTCAGAAGCTCTGTATGTACCCGTTGCACGAAGGAGAGATCAAAGAGAGCAGCATAGTCGGGATGTCGATCAATAAGACCCATCTCCATCATTCTCTCCCCGAGGGACTGTGTCTTTTCGACGAACGCTTCATCAATATCCCAGGACAATTCCATGTTTCCCTGGGCCTTCTCCAGGACATGGAGAGGGATACCGAACCTCGATGCATCTGTGAGCCACTCGTGGGTGTGTGCAGTGAGGTACCGGGTGGCCAGTACGTGTGCTCTCACGAGTTGGTACACCTCGCCCGGTCTGTTCGTGATGGTCGAACGGGTGACGATCATCCCTGCATTTATGGTTCCGATCGAATCGTCATAGTAGGGGTAGGCCAGGATAGTCCCGTATCCCTGATCTTCCGCCAGGGAAGGGAAGGGCTCTCCAGACAGGAAGGCATCGATTCCTCCGCGTGCAAGGGCCAGGCCCATGTCAAAGAAATCGACGCGGGTGAGCACCACATCGTATACTGG
>JBNGDS010000067.1:0-17120 GCA_049975365.1 Desulfomonilia bacterium
GCCCTGAGGATCAGGTCGATCTTCTGTTCAGAATCGACATCCGAGGGTCTGACATTCGAGGAGACCATGGATCTGGGAGGTCTGGGCTCCAGGGAGATGTCCTGCGCGAACTCACCGGAGTTCACCGCAGACGCAACAGTGTCTGCGAGCTCTGTCAGGGATGCGAGGTCGTTGGTGTACGCATATGCGGCACGATCACCCCTCACCACCCTGATTCCGACCCCGTATTCTTCCGTGATGAGAAAGGTTTCGATCCGCCGCGCCTCGGAGATGATGGATGTCCCCCTGCGTGATTCCCCATAGAGCTCGGCATAGTCACCGCCGTTTCTGAGTGCCCTGTGCAGGAGCTTCTCCCAGTCGATTCCCGCTAGTTTCGCTTCCACGATTTCGCCTCTCTTTCCATTTCACGATGAATGTCCCGTTCCTTGATGACCTCTTTCTTGCTGTGGGCGCGTCTTCCCTTGGCAAGCCCCAGCTCGATCTTGATGATGCTCCCCTTGAGGTAGACGCTCAGGGGAACGAGCGTGAGCCCCTTTTCTTTCACCTTTGCCGAGAGGCGGACGATTTCCCGCCGGTGGAGGAGGAGCTTCCTCGGCCTCTTCGGCTCACGGTTGAAGATGCTCGCCTGCTCATACGGGCTGATGTGGAAGTTGTTCAGGTAGACTTCCGAGCCCCGTATCTGGGCATAGCTGTCCCTGATATTCCCACCGCCGTTGCGCAGAGACTTCACTTCAGGCCCCTCCAGGACGATCCCCGCCTCTACGGTCTCCAGGATATCGTATGAGTGCCGCGCATTCTTGTTGTGGCACAGGGTTTTCCTGTTCTCAGTCTTCATGGATGACCTCGGTGATGGTGGGGCCTTGAATGGTTTTCCCGAGCCGCCTCACAATCAGGAGGCTGATGCAGAATGCTCCGACGGCGAGTGCTGCCTGGAACGGAACATCCATGCCGAGAGCCCTGGTTACGGCCAGTGCCAGCAGGATGAATGCCAGGGGGACCAGGAATGCGTATGTGCACGATTTCACAAGGTTCGTACTCTCCATCGCTATGACGACGCGGTCGCCCACATGCAGCGTCATGTCAGGCCTGGGGAGCCTGAAATCCATGGTTGTGCGGGTGAAGGCATGGCAGATGTTCTCCGCCTGGCATCCCGCGCACGCCGCGGTTCTCTTGACGCTCACCTCAACGTCGGTGGCATGGATGTGTGTGATGGTTCCGCATACCTGGTTCAGGGTCATGGAATCAAACAATCTCGAAGATATCGGGGGCGTTGTCCATGATCTCGTTGGTCATGAATTCATAGATCTCCGCCGCGGTCTTCATAGTGAAGATGTGCTCCACGATAGTCTTGCATTTCTCGAGATGTATTTTTCTGGCCATTTCCTTCACGTGGGAGATGGCAAACGCATTCGTTGAGAGGGTGTCGATGCCCATGCCCAGCAGGATGGGGGTATAGATCTCCCGGCCTGCCATCTCTCCGCACATGGAGACCGTGATGCCTTCATTGTGCGCCCCGTCTATGGTGAACTGGATCAGTCGCAGCACGGATGGGTGCAGGGGTTCGTAGAGGTAGTTCACGTACTCGTTGCCCCGGTCGATGGCGATTGCGTACTGGATGAGATCATTGGTCCCGATGCTGAAGAAATCGACCTCCTTGGCAAGGATATCCGCAATGATGGCTGCCGAAGGGATCTCGATCATGATGCCAACCCGGATCTTCTCATCAAAGGGGATCCCTTCTCTGTTGAGTTCGAGCTTCGTTTCTTCGAGGATCTCCTTTGCTTTGAGCAATTCCTCCATGCCGGAGATCATGGGGAACATGATGGATGTGTTCCCATACGTGCTTGCCCGAAGGATTCCCCTGAGCTGTGTCTTGAAGATGGCCACTTCTTTCAGGCACAGGCGGATCGCGCGAAGGCCCATGACAGGGTTCCTCTCGTTTTTCATCTCACCGAGGGCGGAGTAGAACTTGTCTCCCCCGAGGTCGAGGGTCCTGATCACGGTGTTGTAGGGGGAAACCGCCTCGACCACGGTCTTGTAGGCCTCGAAATGATCTTCCTCGGTGGGGATCTTGGTGCGGTTGAGGTAGAGGAATTCTGTCCGGTACAGGCCGATACCCTCGGCCCCGTGATCGAGCACTGTTTTCACTTCTTCCTTGAATTCGAGATTGCCCTTCACCCTGACGCGCCTGCCGTCTTTCGTGATTGCCGGCTCCTGGGCCTTCTCTTTCAGTTTGAGTTCGAGGCTGAGGTACGACTTGGCCCTGTGTTCGTATTCAGAGATCTGGGATTCCGAGGGACTCACGATCACCACGCCCGAGATCCCATCCAGGATAATCCTGTCCCCCGGGCTGATCAGTGTGGAGGCATTTTCGAGACCGACAACCGCCGGCATCTCCAGAGAGTGTGCAATGATTGCTGTATGGGAGGTCACGCCGCCTGCATCGGTCGCGAAACCGAGCACCTTTTGCTTGTTCAGCATGGCGGTGTCGGCAGGCGAGAGGTCGTGGGCAACGATGATGCTGTTTTCCATCATGTGAAACCCGTTGGTCTTCTTTCCGATGAGGTTTCTCAGGAGGCGTTCCCCCACGAAGGATGTGTCTGCGACCCTGCTCTTGATGTAGTCGTCGCCGATAGGGTCGAAATCTTTCTCGATCTCCTGCAGGGCGATTTTCAACGCCCACTCCGCGTTGATCATGTCTGTGCGGACAAGTTCTTTCACCCGGTCGATCAGGGCGGGGTCGTTCAGCATCATGAGGTGGGTTTCGAGAATGAAGGTGTGTTCTTTCACCACATTGTGGGATTCCAGAGCCCCCTTGGCTTCCTCGATCTGCTGCTGCGATGCGGCAACCGCCAGGTCAAACCGCCTGAGTTCGTCTTCTATGAGGTCTTCGCTCAGGCGGATCTTGGGATAGCGCTCGATCTTCTTCGTGTCGAGCACGACCGCGTGACCGATGGCAATGCCTGCCGAGGCGGCAACCCCGTGCAGGATGTGAACCTGTTTTTCTGTCATTATTTTTCCCCGAACCCCTTCTTCACCAGGGTTGACAGGGTCTCTACGGCGCGGTCCTCATCGGTGCCGTCCGCCCGGATACAGATCTTGCACCCTTTCGCAGCGGCCAGGGTCAGGAGTTCCATGATGCTCTTTCCGTTCACAATCATGTGATCTTTGATCACCTCGATCTTTGAGGTGAATTCAGTGGCCTGTTTCGAGAAGATAGCGGCAGATCGTGCGTGAAGTCCTAGCTTATTCCGGATAGTTACCATCTTCTCTTTCATCGTATCATAGCCCATATCACGCTGAGTGTAAATACTCCATAAAATAACCACAGTACGGGTACCCTCATCTTGAGGGCGATAAGCGCTGCAACGAAAAGCACGATACCGGCGAAAAGCCCATACCCGATCTCGCTGCTGAATGCAAGGCCTGAAAGAACGATCCCGGCAAGAAGCGGGATGAGCAGAGATATCCTTTTCGAGAGATCGACAGAGAGCAGTTTTCCCAGTCGGAGTGCTCCCTGGGGGCCCTCGGCACATCCCCGGGTGAATCCCCACCACATGACCCAGAGGTGCGCGATGTTGTACCCGATGAGCCCGAGGAGAATACCCCAGGCCTGATCAACCAGGAAGAAGAGGAGAAAGAGCAGGGCGACAAGAGGCTTGAGCGTCCCCCAGAAGAAGGTGTCCCCGATCGCAGCAAGGGACCCGGAAAGAGAACTCTGGATGCTTTCCGCTATCTCGGGACGCCTCTGGCTCTCGAGATTGAGAAAAACACCCAGGATCGTGGGGGCCATGTAGGGCTGGGTGTTGAAGAATCGGGCATATCTGCGGGTCGCTTCATCGACGCCTGTGGGGTGAAACAGCTTCAGTCCTGGAAGGAGTGCGTAGAGGAACCCGATATTCTGCATTCCCTTGAAATTCCACGCGCCCTGTATAAAAAAGGAGCGCCATAGGGTCTGGAGAGAGATGCATACCGGTACGTTCACTCTGATTGCTCACGTAACATACATGCTTTGTGCACGTCAATTTATACGATACGGTGTATGATCCATCATTCTTGACAATTCCGCGTGCCGAGTGCCATAGTTGCCCACAAAGGAGGGTTTCCATGCCGATTGACAAGGAACTGCTTGATATCCTGGCCTGCCCCAAATGCAAAGGGGATCTCATCCTGGAGAAGGACGAGAGCGGACTGATCTGCCAGGCGTGCAAATTGAAGTACCCCATCGAGGATGAGATCCCGATCATGCTCATCGACGAGGCGATTCCCCTGGATACGTGATCATGGACACGGAAACGCGTGCCGCGAAGAGCCTGAACAAGATCTCCAGGTCCGAGTGCGCCATCATCCTGGGAACCGGGCTCGGAATCATGGAAGAGGAGATCACGATCCTGGAGTCCATACCCTACAGCCAGATCCCGGGCTTCCCTGTGTCTTCGGTTGCAGGGCATTCCGGGAGGCTTCTGTCGGGCCTCCTGGGGACGTGCCGGGTTGTTGTCATGAGCGGGCGATTTCACCTGTACGAAGGGTACACGCCCCGCCAGGTCACCTTTCCCATCAGGGTCTTTTCGCTCATGGGGGTCAAACAGATCCTGATCTCGAATGCTGCAGGCGGTCTCAGGCCCGATCTCACCCCGGGACGTGTCATGATGATCACGGATCACATCAATTTCACCGGCCTCAATCCCCTTACCGGGCCGAATGATGAGGCCTTTGGCCCCAGGTTTCCCGACATGACCCGGCCCTATGCACCTGGGCTGCTGGACAAGGCGAGGCAGACGGCCGCACGGGAGAAGATAGCACTGAAAGAGGGCGTGTATGTCCAGGTGCAGGGTCCATCCATGGAGACAGCGTCGGAAACGCGGATGCTGCGGGCCTTGGGGGCCGACGCGGTGGGCATGTCCACGGTGATGGAGGTGATCCAGGCAGTGCACTGCGGCATGGATGTTCTCGCCATTTCAGCGATCACCAACACGAACGATCCTGACAACTATCAGCCCGCGCCCCTGAAGGAGGTCATCGCGAACGCGGAGAAAGCCGGCCCCGCCATTGCACGGATTTTCAAGGGGATCCTGGAATAGTGACGGGCAGGAAGCCCCATGAAGCATGGGAAACATGCATTCCTTTGCCATTTTGCTTCCTGTTCATCCGCCCGCAATGACGTGGAAAACAGCAGTCATTGCGAGGAGGAATCCGGAGGATTCCGACGCGGCAATCCCAAGGGAAATGAGGTCATTGCGAGGAGCGATAGCGACGAAGCAATCTCGGGGTGCTTAGCAGAGCCGAATCCGTAACGTCTTTCCGTACGCCCTGCGCCGTGTGCCGTACGCCTCTAATAAATTCACAATTCGCAATCCGATATCCGAAATTTCAATTCCAGCTCTGCTTGTATAGACTGAGATTGCTTCGCTCCGCTCGCAATGACTTTACGTGGAGCAGTTTCGCCCCTGAAGGAGCTCCTACAGGTTGTAATCACGTGTTAGGGTTTACGTTTTAGGTTTTAAGAAGAAAATTGAATAGGTACAGGGTACAAGGTATAAGGTTAAACCACCCTAAGACCTCAAACCCTATACCGTGTACCTT
The DNA here is from genome assembly GCA_049975365.1 of Desulfomonilia bacterium. Classification (GTDB taxonomy): domain Bacteria; phylum Desulfobacterota; class Desulfomonilia; order UBA1062; family UBA1062; genus DSBG01. The sequence goes on from JBNGDS010000067.1 coordinate 5,584, forward strand.
ATACCCTACACCTCATACCGTACGCCGTATGCCTTGATCAAATTCGCAATTTGCAATCCGAATTTTGAAATCTTTTATTCAGCTCTGCTTGTATAGATTGAGATTGCTTCGCTCCGCTCGCAATGACTTTACGTGGAGCAGTCATCCCCCATATTTCAGTACCACGGCCGGAACCAGTGCCAGCGCGGCATGCGCTCGACCCTCGGGAAGTGATCGGGCAGCACCGGCCCATCGTGTATGCCTGAGAACGGTTCTTCCTGGTCTTCAACCATGGCCAGAAGACGCTCCACCCGCTCCTTGGTGTGGGGGTGCGTCCTGAGAATGGATGGCTGGGGAACCTTGCGACCGGGCAGGAAAATGAGATCCCAGATGCTCCGCTCATACCTGTCCATCTTCATCAGGGCAGATGCCAGCGCCTTGGGGTCGCCGGTGAGCCTGGCTGCCGTCAGGTCTGCATCGAACTCCCGGGTGCGCGACAGGGCGAGCTGCAGCAGCATGCTCAAACTCGGCGCGAATATGAGAACAAGGATAAAGAGCAGCGGGACTCGTGCCTGGGAAAAAATGGCCACGGGCAGGTAGAACAGAATCAGGATCTGGCCGAAGAAGGAGAGCGTGGACGTGATCCTGGTGAACACATCTGCCAGGGAGTGGAGCTTGAGGTCGTTGCTGCTGATGTGACTGATCTCGTGGGCAAGCACCCCGGCAATCTCTCTGCTGTTCAGGTAGCGGAGGATCCCGTCCGACAGGGCAATGGCGGAATTGGTCTGTGTGCCGACGCTGAACGCGTTCATGACCCTGCTCGGCACATAGCTCAGCAGGGGAGCAGCTTTCAGCCCGGATCTGCGGGAGAGTTCCCGCACGATGTCGTAGAGGCCCGGCGCATCGGCATAGGAGAGCTTCTTTGCGCCGTACATCCTGAGCACCATGGGGGTCGATATCTTCGGCGTCGTGAAGAACAGGACCAGCGCGATCACCACTGCCCACACGATCCCCATCGTGCCGAAGATCATCCACCCGAGCAGGGCGAACAGCCCGACCATGCCGGAGAGGATGAGCAGCGTGTGGAGCTTGTTGACCAGTTTTCCGCTGGCGAAATGCATCTTCCTGGTATTCATGAATGCACTACTCCTATCTTTCTTTTTGTAGGGCACGCCGGGGGAGAAGACAACCGTTTTCGTCCCGCAGGAATGCACAGAAACACACACGACCCTTCATGGATTATTTTGCTTGACACCGGGGGTGGCATACGTTATACAGCGCCCAAAAAGTTTACTTTGGTAAACAAAATGTCAAACTTAAGTATACCAGGAGAACAGGGTGAAAGTCGGGGAGAAGATCAAAAACCTGCGGCTGGCACAGGAACTCACGCAGGAGGACCTGGCCAACCGAGCGAACCTCACCAAGGGATTCATCTCCCTTCTGGAGAGGGACCTGCAGTCTCCGTCCCTGGACACCCTGCTGCTCATCCTCAACGCGCTCGACACAACACCTGCTGAGTTTTTCGCCCAGGAAGGGCCCGACACCGTCGTCTTCAATCCCAAGCAACGGGTTGTCATGGAAGACACCCCCGGTGTGACCAAAGAAGTCCTCATTGCAGGTGCCCAGGGGAGAGAGGTGGACATCCTCATGGTCACCATCGCTCCAGGTGCCACAACGGAACAGGAAGAACCCCACTACGGAGATGAGTGCGGCCTGGTGATCTCGGGAAGAATCCTCATCAACCTCGGGGAAGACGTGTACAAGGCAGCAAAGGGCGATGCCTTCTACTATACGGCGAACAAGCTCCACTGGATAGAGAACAAGTCTGAGAAGATGGCAAAGATCCTATGGATCTCTGCCCCACCAAGTTTCTAAGAAAGGGGGGGGATACTATGGATGCTTTAGGGATCCACATTCTGGCTGAGTACTACGACTGCAGAAAAGATGTACTCAAGGATACGGGGAAAATCGAAGCGTGGCTCAACACTGCCGCAGAACGTTCCGGAGCGACCGTGGTCTCTTCCGCGTTCCACACCTTCAATCCCTACGGGGTGAGCGGGGTGGTGGTAATCGCGGAAAGCCACCTCTCTATACACACCTGGCCGGAATACGGGTATGCAGCCGTTGACATCTTTACCTGCGGTGACACGGTTGAACCTTGGAAGGCATTTTCCTACCTGAAGGAGAAACTTGGGAGCAGCCACTTTTCAACAATCGAGATGAAGCGCGGTCAGCTGAACGTGGTTGGCCAGGAGCTCAGATACAAACCAGACTGTGCTGTTGCAGGGAGGTAAGAGTGAGAGATGGTAGTACCGACACCGACACAGTATTTTCTCACCACCGGATCATCGGAAGGGTTCACAACATTGAATGCGTTCGACGGGGCCCTCATGGCTGCGGGCATCGGGAATACCAACCTGCTGAAGATGAGCAGCATCTGCCCGCCGCGTGCCATGCAGATACAGCCGGTCTCCCTTCCCCAGGGTGCCCTGGTGCCCGTGGCATACGCCTCGCTCACATCTTCCTCCGCGGGTGATGTGATTGCAGCAGGGGTTGCCATCGCACTGCCCGAAGACGAAGACCATGCAGGCCTCATCATGGAATACTCGGCTCGAAGCACGAAAGCAGAGGTCGAAGACATGGTCCGCCGCATGGCCGAGGAGGGCATGAAGATGCGCAGGAAACCCATAAAGGCCATCACGAGCATGGCAGTCGAGCACAGAGTTCAGGCCTGCGGCTGTGCCTTTGCCGCAGTGGTCCTGTGGAGCTAAGCCTATGGATATGAACAACTGGTTCATCGAAGAATTCCAGGGCCAGGTGGGGGGCTTGTGCTTCAGGATCAACAAGGTGCTGTTCGAGGCAGACAGCCCGTACCAGAACATCAAGGTGGTCAGAAACTCGTTTTTCGGCAACGTGATGCTGCTGGACGACCTGGTGATGCTCACGGAAAAGGACGAGTTTTTCTACCACGACATGCTCGTCCACGTGCCCATGGTCTGTGCAGACACCCCGAAGGACATCCTCATCATCGGTGGTGGAGACGGCGGATCTGTGCGCGAGGTGCTCAAGCACCCTGGGGTGAAGCGCGTGGTGCTCTGCGAGATCGATACACTGGTGATCGATGTGGCGAAGAAATTTTTCCCCGGGCTCGCGTCATGCCTGAAAGACAAGCGGGTCGATGTCCAGGTTGCCGACGGGATCGAATATGTCAAGGCCCACACGGGCGCATTCGACTGCATCTGCATCGATTCCACCGATCCGATAGGACCTGCAGTGGGACTGTTCACCGCTGACTTCTATGCAAACGTGAAACAGGCCCTCACCCCGACAGGGGTCATGAGCGCCCAGACAGATTCACCCACCTGGTGCCTGGAGAGCGTTGCACGGATCGTAACCAACATCAGGAAGGGGTTCGGAAACGCCAATGTCTACCTCACCCCTGTCCCCTGCTACCCGTCCGGGCTGTGGTCGTTCACCTGCGCAACGGCGGACGGCAGAAACCCGGCTGAACAGTTCGACCTGAAACGGGCGAAGGCAGTGTCTTCCCGCTGCAGCTACTACAATCCCGAGATCCACACAGCGAGCTTCGTGCTGCCGAACTTCATCAAAGAGGCACTATGAGGAGGTTCCTTGCCTCCCGGGACGACGGGGTGGTGTGCCTCTTCGGTGCACCGTTTGACTCCACGACAAGTTCGCGCCCCGGGGCCCGGTTTGGACCGTCTGCCATCCGCGAAGCATCGCACGGGCTCGAAACCTTCTCCCCGATGTTCAGGGCTGATCTTTCAGACTGCTCGTTCATGGACATGGGGGACCTGGAACTCCCCTTCGGGGACCCGAACCCGGCACTGAACATGATCGAAGAGGTCACACGAAACATCCTTGCCCGGGAAAGAGTCCCGTATCTCCTGGGTGGAGAGCATCTGCTGAGCCTGGGGGCACTCAGGGCCGTATCACACTCATACCCGGGAGTGAGGCTCGTGCACCTGGATGCCCACGCCGATCTGCGGCAGACCTACCTGGGGCAGGAACTCTCCCATGCCACCGTGATCTGGAGGATTTCGGAGATCATCGGGATCGATTCCATCCGCCAGATCGGCATCCGCTCGTGCACCCGGGAGGAATACCCCCTGGTGGAGAAACTCAGTTCGAACACCACAGACATCATCACCTGGGCTGGCGGCGCACCGTGCTACATCACCTGCGACCTGGATATCCTGGACCCATCGGTCCTGCCGGGCACGGGGACACCGGAGCCCGGAGGGTTCTCGTTCCAGGATCTTCTCTCGGTGCTCGTGGAGATCATCGCACACCTCAGGATCGTGGGCATCGACATGGTGGAGCTCGCACCGAACCTGGATCACAGCGGGGTGTCCGCCCTTGTCGCGGCCAAGCTGGTGCGCGAGTGCATTATTGCGATGAATCAGAAAGAAACGTTTTAAGTTTTAGGGTGTTAGGTTTTAAGTAAAAAATGCGGTTCTGAGTTGTGAATAGGTCAGGGGATGGGTAACACTGTAGTACAGGGACATGGGTAAAACGTTTAGGTCTGGTCAAGGGGAACACCCTGCTCCACCTCCTCGTCATTGCGAGCATCCCTTAATTGGCGATGACTGTTCCACGTAAAGTCATTGCGAGCGGAGCGAAGCAATCCCGAAGCATTTAGCAGAGCAGCACATAATTTCCATGGTCATTGCGAGCGGAGCGAAGCAATCTCAGTCTATTCAAGCAGAGCTGTTATCAGTCGGATCATTGATCCGGCTCTGCCAAGCACCCCGGGATTGCTTCGTCGGTGTCCGATAGACACCTCCTCGCAATGACTGCATCTAGCCACAACATTGCAAGCATCCCACAGTAGGCGATGGCTTTTCCACTCCTCGTCATTGCGAGCGGAGCGAAGCAATCTTAGTCTATACAAGCAGAGCTGTAATCAGACGGTTCGACGTTCCGGCTCTGCTAAGCACACCGGGATTGCTTCGTCGCTACCGCTTCTCGCAATGACCTTATTTCCCTTGGGATTGCTTCGTCGGTGTCCGATAGACACCTCCTCGCAATGACTGCTTATTACCTAGTCATTGCGAGCGGAGCGAAGCAATCTCAGTCTATACAAGCAGAGCTGTAATCATTCGGATCATTGATCCGGCTCTGCCAAGCACCCCGGGATTGCCGCGTCGGTGTCTACAAGACACCTCCTCGCAATGACTGCATATAGCCACGTCATTGCAAGCATCCCGCAATTGGTGATGACTGTTCCACATACAGTCATTGCGAGCGCAGCGAAGCAATCCCGAAGCATTCAGCAGAGCAGCACATAATTTCCATGGTCATTGCGAGCGGAGCGAAGCAATCTCAGTCTATACAAGCAGAGCTGTAAACAGACGGTTCGACGTTCCGGCTCTGCTAAGCACACCGGGATTGCTTCGTCGGTGTCATCTGGACACCTCCTCGCAATGACTGCTCCTTTATGATGGAACTCCTCCACACCGGGCATTAGGGTTTGACATGGAATGGGATTTAGTGCTAATTGAAGCCGAATCGCTGTGCAGGATACAGGAGAAAACCAAAGAAATTTTTTACCATAAAAGGGGGAACGAATGAAAAAGATCGTATGTTGTTTGATGGCGCTATCGATTGTGTTGTGTGCAGGGGGGCTCTTTGCTGAAGATACCATTAAGATGGGTGTCGCCGGTGCTCACAGCGGAGACCTCGCATCCTACGGTCTTCCCACGGTGAACGCCGCGAAACTCGTCGTTGATGATATCAATGCCAAGGGTGGAGTGCTCGGGAAGAAGGTTGTCATCCTCCAGGAAGACGATGTCTGCAAACCCGAGGTTTCTGCCAACGTGGCCACAAAGCTTGTTTCCGACGGTGCAAATGTTGTGCTCGGCCACATCTGCAGCGGCGCCACCAAGGCGGCCCTGAACATCTACAAGGATGCAAAAATCGTCACCATGAGCCCATCGGCCACCAACGTGGACCTGACCAAGAGCGGCGACTATCCGAACTTCTTCCGGACAATCTCCTCCGACGACGCCCAGGCACAGCTCCAGGTGAATTTCGCCAAGAACACCCTGAAGGTCAAGAAGGTCGCCGTCATCCACGACAAGGGCGACTACGGCAAGGGCCTTGCCGAGTTCGCGAAGGGCTTTTTCGAGGACGCAGGCATTGAAGTGGCGCTCTTCGAGGGGATCACCCCGGGTGCTGTGGACTATTCAGCCGTTGTGCAGAAGATAAAGAGAGAAGATGTGGATGCAGTCATCTACGGCGGCTACCATCCCGAGGCGGCCAAGATCGTGTCCGGCATGAAAAAGAAGAAGATGGACACCATGTTCATTTCTGACGACGGTGTGCGCGACGACACCTTCATCAAGGTTGCCGGAGAGTATGCAGAGGGCGTGTACGCAACCGGTCCCATCGACACCAGCACCAACCCCATGGCAATTGCAGCGACCGAGCAGCACAAGAAGGTGTTCGGCAGCGAGCCGGGCGCATTCTACCTCCATGCCTATGCAGCCGCCCTGTGCCTGCTGAACGCCATCGAGAAGGCCGGCTCCACGGATTATGACAAGATCGTCAACGCGCTGCGCACAGAGTGGGTGGAGACCCCGCTTGGAAAGATCAGCTTTGACGAACGCGGCGATGCAAAGGGCATCGGGTTCGCAATGTACCAGGTTCAGAACGGTGTCTACGTAGAAGTCGGGAAATAAAACCTGAGTGTTAATCCAGAGGGAGCAGAGAGTTCTGCTCCCTTTCACTTTCTGAACTCCACATACCAAGAAGAAACTGCTGAGACGACATGGATTATTTTCTGGAACTCTTTTTCGGTGGGCTCACCAGGGGCAGCATCTACGCGCTCATAGCTCTCGGCTACACCATGGTCTACGGCATCATCGAGCTCATCAATTTCGCCCATGGCGAGATCTACATGATCGGCGCATTCACTGCGCTGATCATGGCCAGTGCGTTCTCCCTGCTCGGCATGAGCGGGTATTCCCTCCTCATCCTTGCGGGTGTTATTGCCATGATCTACTCGGCAGCCTACGGCTTCACCATAGAAAAGATCGCATACAAGCCCCTTCGTGGAGCACCCCGGCTCTCCCCACTCATCAGTGCGATCGGCATGTCGATCTTTCTCCAGAACTACGTGCTGCTGGCACAGACCTCTGATTTCCTGTCGTTCCCCAGCCTCATCAAGGAGTTTGAGTTCATGGAGCCGGTCTCTCACATCATGCGCTCCTCCGAGCTCGTGATCGTAGCCGCTACAGCCTTATCCACGGCCCTCCTCACGCTGTTCATCAAGTTTACCCGTGTCGGCAAGGCCATGCGGGCAACCGCCCAGGACAAGACCATGGCCATGCTGCTGGGAGTGAACGTGAACCGGGTGATCTCGGCCACGTTCATCATCGGCTCCGCTCTCGCGGCTGTGGGAGGTGTGCTGATTTCATCCCACATCGGCCAGATCAACTTCTACATCGGGTTCATCGCCGGCATCAAGGCATTCACTGCAGCCGTGCTCGGGGGCATCGGCAGCATTCCCGGTGCGGTGCTCGGCGGCATGGTGCTCGGCTGGACAGAGAGCTTCGCCACCGGCTATGTGTCGAGCGACTACGAAGACGTGTTCGCCTTCGGCCTGCTCGTGTTCATTCTCATTTTCAGACCCGCAGGAATCCTCGGGAAGACATCATCGGAAAAGGTGTAGCCGGTATCAGAACCAATGGAAAACAAGTGGAAGCCGCTCATTGGTCGTATCGCACGCGAAGTCGGGAAATCCCTTCTCGTGTCGGTCTGGTTCATGTTCCTCACGTTTCCCATCATGGTCATCAAGATCAACCCGTTAGAGCGGACCATCAACTGGCGGTGGATGAACCTTGTCTATGTGGGGATCGGCACGTTCTTCCTCTCCTTTTTGTGGCGCTACCTCATGGCGCGCAAGGAAGCGGGTGCGAGCAAGGATGAGGCGGAGAGCCTCCAGAAGAGGATCGGGCAGAAGATCAGGTCTGACAAGAGAATCTTCCTCCCTGGACTCCTGATCTTGGTGTGCGGGGTCGTGATCTTCCCCATGGTATTCTCCAGCTACCAGACCTCCATCATGATCTCCGCCCTCATGTACGTGATGCTGGGCCTCGGGCTCAACATTGTGGTGGGCCTGGCGGGGCTGCTCGATCTCGGCTATGTGGCATTCTATGCCGTGGGGGCCTACTTCTATGCCCTCATGAACCACCACTTCGGGCTGGGATTTTGGGTCGCACTGCCCCTGGCAGGTGGGCTGGCTGCGATCTTTGGGATCCTGCTGGGCTTCCCGGTGCTGAGGCTGCGCGGCGACTACCTGGCCATCGTCACGCTCGGGTTCGGAGAGATCATCAGGCTGATCCTGGAAAACTGGAACGAGTTCTCCTTCGGTCCCAGCGGGATCGCAGGAATCTCACGGCCCTGGTTCTTCGGGATCGAAATGAGGCTCGAGCACGACATGATGTACCTCTACTACATCATGATCGGCCTGGTGATCTTCACCATCTTCGTGGTGGGCAGGCTCAGAAACTCGCGCATCGGCAGGGCCTGGATCGCGCTTCGGGAAGACGAAGTCGCCTGCCAGGCCATGGGCATCGACAAGACCACGACAAAGCTCACGGCCTTTGCCCTGGGTGCGACCTGGGCAGGATTCGTGGGATGCATCCTCGCCGCGAAGACCACGTTCATCAACCCGGCGAGCTTCACGTTCATGGAATCCGCCATCGTGCTGTCCATCGTGGTGCTGGGCGGCATGGGTTCCATTGTGGGCGTGATCATCGGCGCATTCATCCTCATCCTGCTGCCCGAGTATTTGCGGGCATTCTCGGAGTTCAGGATGCTTGCCTTCGGTGCGGCCATGGTGCTCATCATGGTCTTCAGGCCCCAGGGCATCATTACGGGCCTGAGGCAGCGCTATGAGTTCAAGGCGGAGGAGCAGAAGGGGAGCGTGACCCCATGAAGCACATGCAGCCGGTTCTCGATGTGAAGAACCTCACCATGGATTTCGGTGGCCTGCGTGCGCTCGAGGATATCGACATCCAGGTGCGCAAGGGGGAGATCGTCGCCCTGATCGGCCCGAACGGCGCGGGGAAGACCACGTTCTTCAACTGCATCACCGGCATGTACGAGCCCACCAAGGGAGACATGATCGCGCACCCGCCGGGCAACAGCCCGGTGAAGCTCAACGGCCTGAAGCCCAACATCGTGACAGGGCACGGGCTTGCCCGCACGTTCCAGAACATCCGGCTCTTCCAGAAGATGACGGTCCTGGAAAACGTGATGGTGGCGCGCCACTGCAGGACCACATCCGGGATTGCAGGGGCGATATTCCGCGGGCCCAAGACCCGGACAGAGGAGAAAGACATGGTGGATTTCTCCTACAGCCTGCTCGTGAGGGTAGGGCTCGACAAATACGTGAACGAGCTGGCCCAGGAGCTGCCCTACGGAGCCCAGCGCAGGCTTGAGATCGCCCGTGCAATGGCCACCGAGCCGTTTCTGCTCCTGCTGGACGAACCTGCTGCAGGCATGAACCCCAAGGAGACCAAGGAGCTCGACCGCCTCATCACCAGGATCCGCGACGAGGAGGAGCTCTCCATCCTGCTCATCGAGCACGACATGAAGCTGGTCATGAGCATATCGGACCGCATCTACGTGCTGGACTACGGCCAGATGATCGCCCAGGGCACGCCCAGGGAGGTGTCCGAGAACCCGAACGTGATCAAGGCATACCTCGGGGAGTTTCTGGATGCTTAAGATCAAGAACCTGCACACCTACTACGGCGGGATTCACGCCCTGAAGAGCGTGAGCCTGGACCTGACCGAGGGGGAGATCGTCACCCTGATCGGCGCCAATGGTGCGGGCAAATCCACGACCCTGATGTCCATCTGCGGGATCGTCCCTCCCCGGTACGGAGAAATCCACTTCATGGGCCAGCCCATCCACAAGATGAGCCCGGACAAGATCTTTTCGCTGGGCATCGTGCAGGTGCCCGAGGGCAGGAGGATCTTCCCCGGACTCACGGTCATGGAAAATTTGGACATGGGCGCCTACCTGCGCAAGGATTCAGCAGGGATCAAGCAGGATGTCGACTACATCTTTTCTTTGTTCCCCCGGCTCGCTGAGCGCAGGCACCAGTCGGGCGGGACTCTGAGCGGGGGAGAGCAGCAGATGCTCGCCATTTCCCGCGGCCTCATGAGCCGGCCGAAGCTCCTGCTGCTGGACGAGCCGTCGCTGGGCCTTGCACCCGTGCTCGTACACCTGATCTTCGAGACCATCGGGAAGATCAACAAGGAGAACAAGACCACCATCTTCCTCGTCGAGCAGAATGCCTACATGGCGCTGCGTGTCGCCAACCGCGGCTATGTCATGGAGAGCGGCGCCATCGCCCTGGAAGACACTGCACACAACCTCCTGAACAGCGACAAGATCAAAGCCGCCTACCTCGGCCTCTAACCCTGATTCGTGTAGGAGGGCCTTCAAACCCGATCAAGTATCGGCCGTACACGGCCTCCTACAACCAGGATCATTCATCCCCAAACATCTCTGCAGGAGGGCCTTCAGGCCCGACATGTCAAACCCGATTCATCGTTTCCGTAGGGGACCAAACAGAACATGAATATTCCTCTGTACGAGGGGTTTAGCGCCTGAGAAAGTGGTATCTGCTGTGGTTTCCTGAAAACAGGAATCACCCGGTCAGTTTCAAACTCGCTAGGCGATTCAGGCTTACCCCGTTTTCAGCGGCCTCTATGGCAAGTTTTCTGTGCACCTCGGGAGGTACCCGCACCATGAATTTTCCGCTGTATCGGCGGGAAGCCAATGCCTTCGGGGGTTCCTCTCCGGATGCCATCATCTCTTTAATCACATCCGCCACAACCTGGCGGATTCCCTTCAAAGCTGCCTCCGGGGTTTGTGCAAGCCAGCTCAGGCTTGGGAACTCGGCACACAGGCCGACATATTCAGCGTCTTCTTCCAGCCAGGTGACACGATAGGTGTAGTGATCATTCTTTAGCTTCATGCCTGCTCTCCATTTTCTCGATCGCCCTCAATACCTGCTTTACCTGATACACCTTGGCCCTCCCTTTCTCCCCCTGAATGTTCACTCTCGGGTCTCCAGGCCATGGCGTTTTATACACTCTGTGACTACCCGACTCCTGCCGTGCCTTTCCGAAGTAGTGGTCACATACCGTGCACAGATCCGCATACCGGACATTGGCCGGCGCATTCCTCATGTGCTCGACAAGTGATTCGATATCACTCACGACGACATGGTATCAATATTGGTATCTTCTGTCAATATGGATGGAAGGTGTGCGATGTTGTTTTTGGTTGTGACATGGTTATTTTTCTCCGACCCGTTGCCCACGAAGGGAGACTCTACAAAGTAGTACATCGTCTTTCGTCATTCCGTAGGAGGGCCTTCAGGCCCGATGATAATGGCAGTCATCGCGAGGAGGAATCCGGAGGATTCCGACGCGGCGATCCCGGAGGGAAAGAAGGTCATTGCGAGGTGTATCACCGGATACGCCGAAGCAATCTCGAAGCACTTGGCAGAGCC
>JBNGDS010000068.1:0-16960 GCA_049975365.1 Desulfomonilia bacterium
GTTCTATGGCTGCAAGGAGCTGGAGCCGTTTGTTCTTCTCGAATTCATCGCTGATATCCCGCGCCACACAGACAATCTCGTGCCTCGAGTTGTCACGAATCTTGATGATGTTTGCCTTGTAAAACCTCTTCCCTGCAGGGGTCTCTATGGACATCTCGAAAGGCTCATGGCTGAGATGCTCCTCGATGGCATCGATGATCTCCTGCATCCTCTGTACGGAAGCCTCATCATTGATAAAGTCTTTCCAATTCCTTCCGTACACCTCTTTCTGGGTCATGTTGATGGTTGACAGACCAGCCCTGTTCATGAAGACGATCCGGGCTTGGCTGTCCAAGGAAAAGATGATGTCGCTGGTTCCCTCCACGATGGATTTGCATCGTTCTTCCGATTCTCTGAGCGCCTTGATTTTCTTGTTTATTCCGTTTGCAAGCCTGTCGTTGAACTCCTGAATCCGTCTGTTTGCGTTTTTCAATTCCTGCTCAGCGACCTTCTGCTGTGTGATATCTTCAGCAACCACGACAAAGCCTGTGCAGGATCCATCCACCCCGTAGTCGAACGATAGACGATACGAGAGATAGTGCATGAACCGTTTCTTGGAGTAGACCCGTATCTCGCCTTCGTGAGATGGAATCCTGTTTTTCGCAAGGTCACGCCACTTCTCAACAACAGGGTATTCCTCGGGGTGAACGATGTCCTTCCAGGGGAATTTCCTGCCGAGCAGTTCTTCACGGCTGTACCCGAGGGTTCTTTCCACCTCACTGTTCACAAATTCACACGTGCAGTGATCATCCATCCAGATGATGATATCCTTTGCGTACTCAGTAAGCCTCTGGAACTTCCGTTCCAGCGAGTGTACGTTCCTGCTCGCTTCCTCGAGCCTGGCTTCCAGCGATTCTGCTTTCACTTCCTCTCTTGGTCTGTCAGGAGCATGGGATAGGTCCCGTGCGATGCAGAACACGGCATTGGTCATGCCTTTGACATCCTTCATGACCCGTGCCCACACCTTGATGTGCCTCACTGTCTGGTCTTTTGTTACAACGTGCACCGCGATGGAACCCGGCGGTTCACCCCGGATCTGACCATTGAGCGTGTCTATGGCATACTGCCTGTCGTCATCGGTGATGATATCGAACAGGGTCTTGTCCCTGAGATCATCGATGGTGTAGCCGGAAAGTTCCTCAAACCGCCTGTTGAGGGCGACAGGACGCAGGTGGATGTCGGTGACGAAGAGGGCATCCGTTGAATTGTCGAAAACGTCCTTGTAGATCGTCTCGGAGATGTCCGCCCGTCGTTTGTACTCATGGAGGCTCACGATAGAGCCGCGCATCTCGAGGGCCTTGTCCACATTCTGTTTGAGTTCGCTGGGGAGAAACGCCCCCTTCCTCAGGTACCGGAATACATGGGTCGACATTGCCTCGTCCATCGGCCAGTCGTCCTCGAAGGCAGTGATCACGATCACCATGATATCGGGATCGATCTCTGCACGAACCTTCTCCACCAAGGCTCTTCCGTCCATATCAGGCATCCTCAGATCCGTGATCATGAGGCTGTAGGGCTCGTGCTTGAGCGTCTCCAAGGCTTCCAGGGGTCCCGGGACCGCGAACACATCGTACTCATATTTCAGGACCTGGTAGAGGTAATTCCTGAAAACCAGATCATCCTCGACTATCAAAATCTTCTGTGACATGCCTATCCCTTGCCTTCCGGTACCGATACGGTAAATGTCGACCCCTCCCCTGGCTTTGAATATACCTGGATCTCGCCCCCAAGGGAATCGACGATGTCACGGGCCAGTGAAAGGCCCAGTCCCATGCCGGTTTTCAGAGGCCAGGCAGTGTACAGCGGATCGAAGATCTTTTCGATCTGGGCCTGGTCCATGCCAATGCCGTGGTCGATCACAGAAAATTGAACATCTCCCCTTCCTCTCTTCACCTGAACCACTACCTCTGAACCCTGAGAAGACGCATTGATCGCATTCATCAGCAGATTCATCAATACCTGTTCAAGTGCATGCACCTTGATCCTGATGGTTTCCACCCCGATCTCGTGCTTCAGGGTGATACCCGAAGATCCGGCCTGAACCTTCACCAGCTGAAAGATTCCCTCCAGGAATCCATACACGTCCACGTCCGATTCAGGGCTTTCCCACTTCCTGGTGAAATTCAGGAGCTGATTCACGATCTTCAGGACATTCTCCGATGCCGTGAAGATATTCGAGATCATATCCGTGAAATCCTGGTCCTGGACGTTGTTCCGCAACACCTGAATCCTTCCGTGATGCAGATCGTCACGAATGATGCTGCTGAACCCGTGGATTGCCCCGAGTGGACTCTTCATGTTGTGGGCCATGGATGCCGCAAGGTTCCCTACTACCGACATCTTTGCATAGGCCAGGGTCCGTTTCTGCTCCTCCAGATCCTTGGTGATATCCATGACTGAAAGAATCTGCCACCGGGGTGCGGCAAGCACTCGCAGCACGAACCGAAACGATTTCTCCCCAGCGGCCCAGACCAGATGTGTCTCTGATCGGGAGATGATCGCATCCTTCAATTGGTGAGCTACCGCATCGCCCCCTGCGAGGAGCTGCTCCACAATGTCGTGGCCATCTATCCCGAGGGCTGTGCGGATGGATTTTGATTTCTCGTTCTCCGCCCTGACACGGTTTTCCTCATCCAGAAGACACAGTCCGAAGGGAGAGGCATCCAGCAGTTCCCTGTTCAGGTCGGTGAGGTACTCAGCCTTCAGCTTCTCGTCAGATACCCGTTTCAGGGCCTTCCTCACCATCTCATGTTCACGCAGGAGGGAATCCTCTGCATGAATGCGTCTCAGGCAGGATGAAACTGATCCGATGAGAGAAGACATGAGGACCCCGTCTTCCGCAAGTTCGGTGTCCAAAAGAGTGAAGTGCACGAAAACCCCTGAGGGAAGATTCATCCCCGCCTGATAGTTTCCACTCAGAATCAATCCCTTGAGCTCTTCATCATTGACCTTGAGAATCCGGGGTGGGCTCCCTTTTTCGACCTGGTATACCAGACTCACATCCCCGGTGTGTATCCCTCCGAGAAATGCATCGGCCAGACCGCTTTCAAAGAATGCCTGTGAAGTCTTTTCAAGAGCCTCCGGTATCTTTGCCGAGGTATTGAGACGTTCGAGAAGCTGAACCAGAAGCAGAGCGCGTTTCTTTTCCAGGGCGCTGTCTTTTCCTGCCTGCTGCAGCCTCAGCGAAATGTCCGCAAGCCGAGTGCTGGCGCGATTCACTAGGTGGAAAAGCCCTTCACTGGGTTTCCCGATCCCGATTTCTTCACAGATCATGTCAATCTGTCTGGGGACTCTCTCCATGACTTCATCCAGGACGTCCTCAGAAAGATTGAATCTTGTCAGAAGCTGGCTCGTAACAGTCTGGGGAAAGTTGTTGCCCGATGCCCCGATAGAGGCCATGTGCGTGAGGATGTTGGCAATGTGCACGATCCCGGAGAGGAGAAACTGGTCTTCATCGATAACCTGAACCGGTGCATGATGAGACCATACTGCCTCTTCATAGAACCGGGGCAATTTCCAGTGGGAGAGCACCTCTCGCCCCACCTCGGCGTGTGTCGTGCCGAGCATGTCCTGTTCCACATCCACCAGTGGCCGTGAATCACTCGCAGCCTGACTGATGACCTGTGCATAGGTATCGGGGTCCATCCTGTCCAGGACCATCTTCCCGATATCATGGAGCAGCCCTGCACAGAATGCCTTGGGCGCGAGGCTCTGTGACACGCTCTCCATCATGGCCTGAGCAAAGAGTGCACACGCCATCGAGTGCCGCCAGAATTGCTTGTGATCCAGGGGAGAGTCCTTGACCGAGGGAAACATGTCTACCACAGACAATCCCAAGGCAAGGGTGCGCACGGCATCAATTCCGATCAGCACAATCGCGTCCCGCACGGTGGAGATGGCACGAGATCTCTTGTAATAACTGGAGTTCGCGAGCGAGAGAATGCGTGCCGTGAGCGACTGATCCTTTTCGATCAGACCAGCGATCTTCGGAACGGAGACCTCCTCTTCAAGTGCCATTCTGATCACGTGATCTGCGAGCTCGGGAAGGACAGGCACAGAGTGGACATCAAGTGTGTGCGCTTTCATAGAATATACTCTATAATATCCCTAAGTTGGAGACAAGCTCTTTCTCCTTGGTCCTGAATCCTCATATATCCCCTCGGTAATGTCTCATCAAAACTGTACGAAAACTTCAGATCCTCGACGGTCTTTCTCCTGTACCCAAGCAGGTCGGGAAGATCCCTCGGGTTGACGCTGAGGCGCACGGGAAGCATCCTGTCCGCAAGCAGGTGTTCTGCCAGGATCCTGAACCCTTGTGCGCGAACCATCGACCCGAAGGCAGGATGATACGGTCCGGCAACCACGTTCAGCGAATCTGACTGGGGAAGCCCTACCCTGAGGATTCTACACCCCGAATCCTGAAGGACGAGAGAGGCATACAGGGCCCTGAGAAGAGCTTCTTCAAGGCTAAGGGGCGTATACCGTCCCTGCCTGTACAATGTCTCGAGCCCTGTATCACCAATCACCACAACGGGATAGACACGGGCCGTATCGGGTTTGAGGGAGACAACTGCATCAATGGTGGAAATGAAGCTGTTCCGATCCTCGGTGGGGAGGCCTGGCATGAGCTGAACACCGAGCTGCATGCCGGAGGCGTGAATGAGAGATGCCGCGTCAATGCACTGTGTCCGCGTGTGCCCTCGTCTGCTCGCGAACAATACCGCATCATCCATGGACTGCACGCCGATCTCCACTTCACGGCACCCTGCATCCGAGAGCATGTTCAGGACCTTTCGCGTAACCATGTCCGGCCTCGTGGAGACCTTCATACCATGAACGACCCCGCTCTGCCTCAGAGATGAGGCAACATCGAGATACTCGCACATCAGATCTTCATCGAGACCTGTGAAGGTGCCTCCGTAAAAGGCAATGAGTCGTGTCCTCTCTCGAACGTGTGAGGAAAACGAGAGGAATCTCTCCACGATCCCTGGAATCTCCCCCGGGGGCACTGGAAGCGAAAACTGTCTCTGGTCGCAGAACATGCACCGGTGGGGGCATCCCATGTGCGAGATGAAAATGGGAATGATCAGAGGGGATAATCGAGCAATAGCAATGCCTCCTTGCATGCGATCTGGGCCGCCTGTTTCTTGTTCTTTCCTCTTCCCCGGCCGATTGTCCTGTCGTGCAGGGTTACGCTTACCTCAAATTCCTTGTCGTGCTCCGGTCCTGACTCGTCTATTACCACGATCCTCGGCAATTCCTTGAACACCGACTGGCAGTATTCCAGGAGCGTACTCTTGTAGTCTGTGATCGAGATGTCTTCCAGGGTTCCCAGGGCTTCTTCAAAGTGACGCTGCACCACACGAAATGCCGTATCAAAGGAACTGTCCAGGTAGATCGCCCCGATAAGCGCCTCGTACGCATCAGCAAGGATTGAAGACTTTTCCCTGCCCCCGTCCATCTCTTCGCCCTTGCCCAGGAAAAGGAATCTCCCCAGGGAAAAATACCTGGCTATCCTGGACAACGTGCCTTCGTTGATGAGTTCGGCCCGTTTCTTGGTCAGCACCCCTTCCTTCTCGTCTGGAAACTGGATGAAAAGCCGGGACGTGATGATGGAATTGATGATCGAATCCCCCAGGAATTCGAGTCTCTGGTTATCGCAGATGGCCTCATCCTTGTGTTCATTGACATATGTCGTGTGAGTGAGCGCCTCTTTCAGAAGATCCCTGTTCCCGAAGGCATGACCAATCCTCAACTCAAAAACCTCATGCGCCACGGAGCAGACCCTCCAGGATCACACCATCGAGAACCCCGTTTTCAATCGGCCTCCCCAGCTTGTAGTGTATGGGTGTTATGGATATCATGTTGTTCTTCAGACAGATTGCATCGGTATCCTCGGAGTCATCGATGACCTGAGTGAGACCGGCCTGCCAGTAGTATATCGTGCCGCGGGGATTCTCCCTTCTCACGAATTTATCGACAATTCTGGAATCGCCCTGCCGGGTGATCCGCACGCCGGAGATTTCTTCAATCGGTTTCGACGGGCAGTTGATGTTCAGGGCATAGGGAAGCGGCTCCGACAGCGCAGCCAGTTTTTCCGCAAAACGAGACCCAAACAGGCTTGCCCCCCGGTAGTCCGGGCTGAGGTAATTGTCCACCGACAGGGCTATCCCGGTATACCCGAGGATGAGCGCCTCGGTGGCAGCTGAAACCGTTCCTGAATACAGGACATTGATCCCCACGTTCTCCCCCCTGTTGATGCCGGAAATCACGACGTCAGGGGGCTTTGTCATGATACAGGAAATACCCAGTTTTACACAGTCTGCAGGTGAACCGGTGATTCCATACCCGTAGAAATCCCCCGATCTCTGGATGGGGATGACTTTGAGGGGATCCGATATGGTGATGGTGTGTCCAACTGCCGACTGCTCGGTTACAGGTGCGATGACCACAACCTCGCCGATTTTTTCCAGTTCGTGCTTTATGGCGGCGAGGCCTTGCGCATAGATGCCGTCATCGTTTGTCAGGAGAAATCGCATACCAGATCTTTAGCCCTGTGGGACGAGATATGCAAGAGTGAAGAACATCCGGGAATAGATTTCAGATAGTCGTGTGAAAACACTCACGCTCGTGTCCTGAACCCTGATCAGGATCCCCCATTGATTTTTTCTCCGACGTATCTGAGAAGACTCAAGAATCCTGGATGAGTTCCGTGTCACACGTACAGGTCGATAGTTCTCCCGAGATGCTCCACCAACTCACTGACCAGAGATGCGGCATTTTTTTGTGCATCGAGGATGAACCGTATCCTTGCTGCATCGATCCTGTTTTGGATCTCCATGGCATGGGCGGTAATGAGTGCTCGATCGAGCGACGAATCCGTTCCCGTCACAGGTTCAAGAATACGCATGTCACCATCCCCCCACAGAAGATTCTCTCCCCCTCAACCCGGCATTCATTCGGGTGAGTTCATTCCAGTACATAGCAGAAACGTCCGGTAATTCTCAATGTCCTTGTGGTGATGTCCTCCGTGAATGGACCGAATGGGGCTGCCTCCTCCACTGAGCGTATGGCTGCCCAGTCCAGCGATGAGGAACCGGAAGAGGAAAGAATCCCGATGGAGGCAAGCTTCCCGTCGCTGTCGAGTTCGAAATAGATTTTCACCACCCCGTCCTCTCCCCTGGCAATGGCATCATCCGGGTACACCCAGGCATGAAAGATCTTTGTCTTCAGGAGTTCGAGGTAATCATCACTCACAACCCCTTCCACCTCGAAGGAGACGCCATTGGGCAATTCTTCTGTTTCCTGAGCCTCTTCAGGTGGTTCCCTCTGCGGTATATCTTCCACAAGACTCACCGGGACCGAGTCTTCCACAGGGAGGACCAGCTGTGTCCTGGCGAGGATCTCCCACGGCTGGAGGAGAACCAGGATGTGGATGCACACCGAAATGAGAAACGCCACCAGCAGGCGTGGATTCATAGGAATACACAAGACAACAAACCCAGGCACTGTCAAGGATGATTTTCCCCGGACGCATACTGACGACAGCAGTCGAATAACCCTGTTCCCCGGTTATTCCTGTGTGTCGTCGGATTCGGTCGATTTTCCACATACAAGCACACGGGTGCATTGATCAGGATCAGGGAAATGTGCTAAGGACACAAGTGGAAGCGGACGGGTCCTGGTGGGCCCCCCGGACTTCAAATCCGGTGAGGGGTGCGACGAGCGCCCTAGGCAGGTTCGATTCCTGTGCGCTTCCGCCAGAAACTGCTCTTTGAGCTGCGTGAATGTTTTCTTTCTTGCTGATCACTGCTTCCGTGAGCGCTCGTTAGTCAACCAGCATGAGGCAGTACTCGTTCTGGGTGTCTGTGCGTTCCCTGAGGGGTTCGATGAAGAACCCGTTGTTGCGCGCCGTCTGATAGACGTCGATCCCACAGGCCTCCATGCAAGGCCTGGCGCGGGACAGAAAACGGCAGGGCTTGTCCTCCATCTTGGCACAGTGCTTACAGATCCGGCAGGGCCCGGCCAGAAAGACAAAGGCCTTGTAGTACCCGTCCTTGAACAGTTCCCCCTCGAGATCCACAAGCATGTCAAAGAATGCTCGGTAGCGCTTTTCCCTGTCCGGCATATGTTCCACTTGAATATGGAACAGGATGGCCCGTGTGTAGCAATCCAGGACTGCGCGTGTCTGCTCTGGGGTCGGAGTGTATGGGGGACAACAGTATCCCTTGTCATACCCGGGACATCCGAACTGACATTTCAGCCTGACCCATGGAGCGGTTATCACGGAAGCAGGTGGTATTATTCTTGCTCCACTCGCCCCCTGTTGCATGGCCCGGTCGCAATACTTCTCGAGATCACCTGGATGCACAGCTCACTCCTCTTCTCTGTTGGTCGGCACATATCATCATTTCAAGCCGAACAGACTCTACACCACTGCCGTCAATGTTCGTCAATAGAAATTCGACCAGCCATATCCCCAATCCCATCACGTACCGTTTCAACCATGCTCTGAAGAGATACGTCATACGTTGCACGATTGCTCATCCCAGGGGTACTTTGAGAAAAATATATCCCCTCCTCTTGACAATGATCTGTGCACAGTTATTTTAAATACAGTTTAGAAATTATGATTCGAAATTTTTAAGCTGTATTTTATAAATGTATTCTTTCCAGGTGTCGCATGAAGACAGCCTTTGACGAACGCAAAGCCGAAACCCGGGACATGATCATCAACGCTGCCCGGAAGGTATTCAGCGAGAAGGGGTACCACAAGGCTCAGATCGCAGATATCATCAAGGAAGCCGGGATTTCGACCGGGAGTGTGTATGCCCATTTCCATGACAAGAAAGACCTGTTCGAGCAGATCACCCTGGAAAATCTCGAGAGCCTGAGGATCAAGCTCAAAACCCTGCGGCAGACCGAACAGCCGGGAGACGCCATCGAGCGTATGAACAGGTGGAAGCTCACCTACGGGGCATTCTTCGACTATGTGGATGAACATCCTCAGCAGATCCTCATGATCTTGCGGGGTGGGTTCGGTGTGGATGAAGAGCACGACGAGATGCTCTGGAGGTTTTTCAACTCTTTTGCCGAGGATATCGCGGATGATTTCCGGAAGTGGATCCATCTTGGCTTCCATGAGGGTCTGAACCCCACCCTGTTGGGACACATCATTGTGGGCATGACCCTGCACGTCGCACACAGCTACCTCGTGGATCGCCAGTTTTCGCGAACCGAGGCGATCAACAGTCTCATGGCACTGAATTACGCCATGTTCTCCATCTATCTCACGGAAAAAGGCAGAGCGGTACTGGGAAATACATCCCCGCCTACGATCACGGAGGACAATGAAGTGGAATGACGTATTCAACCATACGTACCACCTGTAATTTTTGATGATCTTCCCACAGTGTGGGAGGTGCATGTGAAGGATGAATCAACACCAGAAAGGAGGGTTCTATGCTTACCCGAGGAGAAGTGTCGGCCCTGATCTCACGATTCCCAAAGGTAGAGGACACCCTGCTCAGTCTGCAGTATGCCCCGAAGATGCCGAAGGGAATGGTGCAGGAAACCAAGGAAGTGATCGCGCTGGCCCGCAAGTTCAACAACGAGGTGACCCGTCCCCTTGCCCTTGAGCTCGACCGGAAAACCCACGAGGATCCCGACTACCTGCCCTGGGAGCTCGTGGAAACGGCCAATACATGGGGGTTCTACACCAGGTGGATCCCGAGGATGCTGGGAGGATGGGGTATGAATATGCCGTCCATGGCATATTTCACCGAGGAAGTCGGGTCGGTCTGTCTTGGTATCGCAAATGTCATCGGCGTCCACTACCTCGGGATCGCAGGCATTACTGCCTGCGGAAATCTCAGGGTGGCAAAGAGAATCCTCTCCGAGGTCGCTGAAGGGGAAAAGACAGGAAAACCCTGCATCGTCTCCCTGTCCATCACCGAACCCACGGCTGGAACCGATGTCGAGGAGACAGAACTTATCGACAAGGGCAAGGTGACCTGTCTCGCCGAGCGGGTCAAGGGAGGGTATGTATTCAATGGGAGGAAGATCTTCATCTCCATGGGGCACGTCTCCACCTGGACGGTCCTGTACGGATACACCGACCTGAAGAACCCCTCAGAAACAGCGGTGGCTGCCGTCGTCAAGACAGGCACGCCCGGGTTCTCCTTCGGTGCGCACGAGAACAAGATGGGCCAGCGTGTCTGCCCGGCAAGCGAGCTGATCTTTGAAGACTGTTTCGTGCCGGATGACCTGGTCCTCATGGATGCGGAAAAGGCACGGAAGTACACCGGGAAGCCTATGAAGGAAGTCACCCAACGGTATACAGACTACGTGGTTTCCGCAACCCGTTCCGGCGTTGGTGCCATGGGGGCTGGGGCTGCCCGCGGTGCCTTCGAGCACGCCCTGCAGTATGCGGCCGAAACGACCATCGGCGGAAAACCTCTTCTTCACTATGAGTGGGTCCAGTCCCTGCTTGCAGAGATGTACAAGAACGCCATGCTGGCACGGCTGACATACATCGAGGCAAACTACGCCAACAGTCTCCGCGGCATGTACAAGATGCTCCAGCTCAAGCCATTCTATTACTACTACAAGCACGTTCCCCAGTTCTACAACGACAAGGTGCTCTCCCCCACAACGGAAAAGGAGTGGATGAACTGGCTCATGATCAGAACCAACCTCGACTGGCAGCTCCAGCCCGATCAGAACTGCACATCGGGATGGGCCTCCATGGCGAAGTTCTCAGGAACCGATCTCGGGGTGAAAAACTGCCAGATGGCCATGGAACTCATGGGGCAGACAGGTCTCAGACAGGACCACTGGGTGGAGAAGATGCTTCGCGACATCAAGCTCTGCCAGATCTACGAGGGGACCAACCAGCTGAACCGGATCAACCTGTTCAAATGCCTCATCGGACCTGCGAATCCCCAGGTTCCGGTCTTCGAGGAATAGGTGGAAAGGAGGGTGCCATGATCGGAAAAATGAATCCGGACCTGAAACCGTTCGAGGAGCTTGCCACATCCTTTGCAGAAAAGGAGCTCGCTAAAAAGACCGAGGAACATGATCAGTATCCCTTCGGGAAACTCTTTACCGATGTGATCGAAAAGGCTCACGAAGTCGGCCTCCTGGGTATAACCCTCCCGGAAGACATGGGAGGGATCGGCCAGGGAATCAGTGCGCTGTGCCTGATCCTCGATCGCATCAGCCAGGTCAACAGCTCGCTTTCAGGGATCATCTTCACGAATACCTTGTCCCAGGAGCTCATGATCGCTTCGCAGGCCCACGAATCCCTCAGAGAGATCGTCTCGAGTGCGAAAAGCGTTCACGATTTCCTGATCGCTTCCTGTTCATTCTCAAACCCTGTTGAGCTACAGAACTTGCCCATGGCACGGAAGAAAGGAGATGCGTATCACCTCAGCGGGGAACTCGACTACGTCGTCCTGGGCGGAATCGCTTCCCATGCGCTGGTCCCCGCATACCGTGCGGACAGGTCACGCTATTCGTTCTTCCTGGTGGACATCGACGCCACGGGGATCGAAAAAAGCGACGCGGTGTTCAGCATCGGACTCCATGCATGCCCGGCCGTGGACATGCGCTTCAACGAGACGAAGGCCCGCCTTGTCGGGGAAGAAGGCAAAGGGAGAACCTATTTCCAGGATGTTTCGAAGAAGATGCACGTTGCAGCCGCTGCGATGTCCACGGGCATCATGAAGGGATCGTTCAAGGAGGCCCTCGCATACAGTAAGGAACGGTTCCAGGGCGGATGCGCGATCATCAACTGGTCTGAGGTGAGCATGATTCTGGCAAACATGGCCGTGAAGCTGAATGTGGGGGACCTGTGTGTTGCCCAGGCATGCCAGGCCCTCGAACAGAATTCACAGGACTGGCAGCACCACTGCATCTCAGCCGCTCTCCACGTTCACGAACTGACGTGCGATGCTGTCACAGACGGGGTGCAGCTTCTCGGGGGGAATGGATACATGAAGGACTACGGCCAGGAGAAGCGGTACCGGGATGCACGGCAGGTTCATGCGCTCATGGGGATAGCCCCTCTGAAGAAGATCTCGATGATCAGGGAGATCAGCGGGTTCGAAGAAATGTGCGGGTAGAGCACAGAAGGAGTATTTTATGAGCAGCACGATCCATGCGGTGATTACCGGCGCAGCATCGGGTCTCGGGCGGGATCTGTCCATTGCGCTGGCGCGAAAGGGCTGGCGTATTCTCATCTCCGATGTCAACACTGAGGAGGCAGCCATTACCCTGAAAATGGTCCAGCAGGCAGGAGGAACAGGGGAGACATACCTGTGCGACGTGACCAGCTTTGAACAGGTACAAACAATGGCTGACTACGTTTTCGGAGCCTGGGGTGGCGTTGACCTGCTCGTGAACAATGCCGGTGTGGCGGCGGCCGGTGCTGTTGGAGACATATCCATCGAGGACTGGCACTGGCTTGTGAACATCAACATGTGGGGAATGATCTACGGGTGCCACGCCTTCATCCCGCACATGAAACAGGCGATGAACGGCCACATCATCAATATTGCATCAGCCGCAGGGATCGTCAGCCTCCCGGAGATGCCCTGCTACAATGTGTCGAAGGCTGCCGTGATATCGCTGTCCGAAACGCTCAGGGGCGAGCTCGCACCCTACAACATCGGGGTGAGCGTGGTCTGCCCGTCCTTCTTCAACACGAACCTGTTGATGGACTTCCGCTACTGTGATGAGTTTCAGTGCACCTTTGCCCACACCACCCTCGAGAATGCTCGGATGACTTCCGAGGAGATTGCACGGAAAATCGTGAAGGCCTATGAAAAGAACAGGCTCTACGTGATCCCGCATGCATCCATCAAGATGCAGTGGCTCCTCAAAAGGCTTTCTCCAGAGAGATATTATGCGAATATGGCAACATTCAACTCATCGACCATATTCCGTCCGATCCTCCTGGCCATCGCCCGGCTGGGGCTGACATGACATATTTTCTAGGAGGACATCCATGAATCGTACCAAGAGCCTAAAAAGCATTCTGAAAATCGCAGGAATCCTTATGACCGCTCTCACGGGATTCGGCATCATCTCATTCCTGGTACGTCCCGGAACCAGTCCGTATATGGGACAGGCACTTCGAGCAATCATCCCGAAAAAGCGGGAGGACATCACCTTGGAGGATCTTCAGAAACTCAGCCGGGCACAGCTCATCGGGGTCTTCCACCAGCTCGTATCCCCAGAAATACACGAAATGAAGGGGGAATACCGGGCAGCACTCCTCAACAGCGGAAACGCCCTCAACACATACCTGAGCATGTTCAGCATGTACTTCGTCTGGGGGTTCTGGATGCACAAGGCATTCGAGCCGATCTCAGAAATGCAGGGCTACGGCTACAACACCTTCCTCACATCCCTTGAGAAGGCGCATGACAATCTCTTTCCCTCACTGTGGGCACAGATCACTCTCTGTGCGAAATCACGAAAAGGGGATGCCTCACCCCGGCATACTGCACGGATCATGAGAAACAGAACACACATCGGTCCTTCCATGTTCGACAACCGCACATCGTTCCACCTCGTATATCACCCATACACTGCCTTCCCGGTCTCCACCATGCACGACGAGGTGCGAAAGATCAACGACGCGCTCTATCTGGGTCTTGGAACCCTGACCGTGACCGGGGGCAAATGGAATGTGTTTCCTTTCGTCCTCATGGGTCCGCCGGATCCCTGGGTCGGGCCTGATGCAGGGTATCCCGGAGAGGAGAGATGACCATGGGCTTTCACTCTCAGAAAACGTGCTTCATTTTTCAATCAAATACTGTGGATTATGCAGGGAGGTTCTATGGGTGACGGCGTGTACATAATCGGTGTCGGGATGATCAAGTTCGGGAAATACCTGGACAGGAGTGTGAAGCAGCTCACAGGTGAAGCGCTGGAACATGTCCTGAAGGACTGCAATCTCAAGCAAGATGACATCCAGGCCGCGTGGTTCTCGAATTCCGCGTGGGGAGGGTATGAATTTCAGCACTGCATCAGGGGCCAGGTGGCACTCTCTGCAAACGGCCTCCAGGGTCTGCCCATCACGAACGTGGAAAATGCGTGCGCCGGCGCCTCCACTGCCCTGCACAGTGCATGGATGTCCATCAAGGCAGGGGTGTATGACTGTGTACTCGCACTTGGTATAGAAAAGCTCTACAGCGATGACAGGGCCAAGGTCATGGAGGGATTCATTTCAGGCACGGACGTGGAGGTGACCAGGGCGCTCATCGCCGCATTCCAGGAGCAGGAAAGAAAGCGGAAAGAAGAGAAGGCACGGCTTCATGGTGAAGAACCTTCCAAGGATAAGAAGGGTGGACACTCCGCCTTCATGGACTTCTATGCCATGGGTGCCCGCATCCACATGGAACGGTTCGGTACCACACAACGCCAGCTCGCCGTGATCGCGGCAAAGGCTCACAACAACTCGACCCTGAATCCACTGGCACAGTATACATTCCCCATGACCGTGGAGGAGGTCATGGCAGACCGTGAGGTATCGTGGCCGCTCACGCGGGCCATGTGTGCTCCCATCGGTGATGGCGCTGCAGCGGCCATCATCTGCAGTGAAGCCTATCTGAAAAAACAGGCGCTCTCCCGTGCAATACAAATCCGGGCATCCATCCTGATGTCAGGGAAGCGTGAGGGGGAGAACGATATCTGTGACAGGGCATCGAATGCTGCATACGATGCTGCCGGTGTTGGACCTGAGGATATCCATGTTGCCGAAGTCCACGATGCGACATCCTTTGGGGAACTCTACCAGACCGAGCAGATGGGGTTCTGCGGGATCGGGGATGGAGGCCCATTCGCAGAGAGCGGTGCGACAGCCATTGGCGGCAAGATTCCCATCAATCCCAGCGGGGGTCTCATGGCACGGGGACACCCAGTGGGGGCTTCAGGTCTCGCGCAGATTTACGAGCTCGTCACCCAGCTGCGCGGAGAAGCCGGGAAACGGCAGGTTCAGGGGTGCTCTCTTGCTCTTGCTGAGAACGGAGGTGGATTCCTTGGAGTCGGTGAGGCCGCAATGGCGATCCATATCCTGGAGAAGACGAATTAATGGATGGAGGGAGAAGGCATGACGGAGAGAAAAGCAAAGAAAGAAGACAGGGGCGAACTCATCAAGCAACTCAAAGAGGATTTTACTGAAACGGAAAAGGTGATCCTGAGGCGCAGGAGCGTCCGTATGTACAAGAAGGAGCAGGTTCCCGAGTTCATGGTCAAGCGGATCCTCGAGGCAGGCAGGTTCGCACCCTCTGGCGGCAACTGCCAACCATGGAAATTCATTGTCCTCAGAGACCAGAAAATCATCAACGAGATGACCGATACCGTGATCCAGGTATGCAAGAAAGGCAGGGATTTCCTGGACTACAGCAGGCCCGGGATGGAGAAGATGGAGTCGATATCCAAGTTTATCATCCGCATCATGAAGAACGACCTCCACTGGGTTCCCTTCGGAGCCATGTCCATGATCGCTGACAAGAGGCTCGGCCTGTGGCACGGGGCACCGACCGTTATCCTCATCTTTTCCGATCAGCGAGGCGTGGGCAAACCAGAACTCGACTGCGGGATTGCCGGGGAGAACATGGTCATTGCGGCCCACAGCATGGGCCTTGGGACCTGCTGGGTCGGGTTCAGCAAACCATGCTTCGACTTCCCCCAGAAATGGGGGCATTACTTCGGGATCAGCTACCCCTTCAAGTTCGCTTCCAGTCTCGCGGTCGGATGGCCCGAGGGTAATCCCGATGGAATGGTTGTGCGGCAGACCCATGCCGTAGACTGGTACGAGAACGGCGTAAAGAAAGTTGTCTACTGAACGGGAGGAAAACCATGGGATACATGACACTGAAAGAGCGATTCAGGGTGCCCACCTACAATGACCCCAATGAACTGAGCCTGGGAGAGGTGGAGTTTGACTACGCGACGTGTACGAAATGCGGCATGTGCATCAAGATCTGCCCTGCTGACAGCCTTGAACTGGACGATGAAAACAAACCCGTGTTGAGAAAGCACCCGTACAACCAGTGTATCTTCTGCGGGTGCTGTTCAGCTGTATGTCCGGTGGATGCAATCATCATGAAGAAGCCGTTTACCTGCACCTACTTCTACAAAACCATAGAGCATGGGGAACCCAAGCCCCCGAGGTTATAGACCAATCGCGTGAAAGGAGGCAGGAATGATGGCAAAACCGCTTACATGGGCAACGGTTCTCGAAGAACAGGCAGAGAAGATTCCTGACAAGGAATTCCTCTATGTGATCTACCAGGATCGATACATCACCTACAAAGAGATGGAAACCAATGCAAACCGGATGGCCCACTACTTCATGAAGCTCGGCGCCCAGCCTGGTGACGGTGTAGCTGTGCTCATGGGCAATTCGCCCCAGTTTCTCGATGTCTTCTTCGGCATGCAGAAAATCGGCATGTACATCAACACCGTGAACACGGCCTTGAGGGGAGACGGTCTCGCGTACATCATCGACAACAGCGACTGCAGATTCCTCGTCGTGGATTATGACCTGGTCGATCTGTTCATGAGCGTGAAGGAAAAGACGCCGCAGATACAAACAGTGATCGTCAATACCCTGGAAGCGCCGCAGGATTACACGGTTCCCGCGGGAATGCTCGACCTGAAAGACGCCTACGAATCCCATCTCCCTGCAACGGTGCCCGAGGTGGATTTCGACGAGAACAGCATCATTATCCTCATGTACACCTCCGGCACTACGGGACTGCCCAAGGGGGTTGTCTCGCGATACAACAAGAACGTCGTTGAGAGGGTTCGCCCGTTTGCCACACTTCTGCTGAAACCCGATTCTGTGTATTTCACGGCTCTGCCCCTGTTCCATGGGAACGCCCTCTTCCTCACGACTACGCAGTCC
>JBNGDS010000069.1:0-16828 GCA_049975365.1 Desulfomonilia bacterium
TACCCGGACAGGGAATCTCTCCTCAAGGCTGCGGAAAACCTCGCCAATGAGATCGCCCAGATGGCTCCTCTCGCCGTCCAGGGAGCGAAGGAAGTCCTCAACTTCTGCCGTGGCAAGAGCATTGCCGACGGTCTCGAGTATGTGGCTGCCCGGAGTGCCATGATCCTGCCCTCAGAAGACCTGGCTGAAACCATGGCCGGGTTCATGGAAAAGAGAGCACCGGTATACAAAGGGAAATAATTCAAGCCTCTCTGAACGCCAGCCTTCGAGTCATTCGGGAGACCCCGGCTGCTTCCGGGGCCCCCTCCTGTGTCGAGAACCGAGAGAGAATGTCTGTCCTGCCCAAGAATGAACTAGCCTTTTGATATTATTTGAGTTTGTTCTCCTCTCCACACCCCTGACTGACTCTCTGCAAACCCTAAAGTTTTCCATCTCAGCTTTCCGATGAGTGGCTTAGATGGAAAAGAGAGAGAGCAAGAGAAAACAAACACGCACCTGGGAAGATCTCTATGCACGGGCTCTCATCGGCAATCAGACCCTGAAATGTCCAGTGCTGGATATCTCTATCGGGGGAATGGGTATCCTCGTGACCAATGGATTTTCCTATCTTCAGGAAGGGAAAGGGATTCTCATCCAGACTCTGGAAAAGAAGGGGGTCGTCGTAGCGACCGATATCAGGGGGCGCATAACTCATCTCGGTCACGGGGTCCCGACCCGGGTGGGTATCGAGTTTTCACCGTCGGATACCCCTATCGAGGCATACGCACAGCTCAACGGAAAAGATCCCGACCAGGGAAGTATCATCGTGGACAGGGATGAGATCTTGGAGATCTTCACCGATGTTCAGAAATGGTCCCGGGGATTCGGGGACATGCTCATGATCGAGAAACACAAGGCAATCCCTGCAGAGTTCTTCTACCTCAGGCCGAATGAGGGAAACATGGTCTTGAGGATCGTGCGGATATCCGACCTTCGCCTCCCGTTTCAGCCTCAGGCAGGCAACAGCTACCCCATCTACCTGTTCAAGGGAGTGAATGTGATGCTGTTCAGTTCAACGGTCCTGGATGTCATCAAGAATATCGTGGAGACGAGTTGGCCCGAATCCCTGCGGCACATCAGCAGGCGCAGTGTGCTCAGATATTTTGTTACCGGTGATGAGCCGGTAACCGGGCTGATCACCCATCCCATCAGTTCGGAGAGAATCCGGGTCATCGTGTGGGACATCAGTATCGAGGGTATGGGGGTGGAGATCCTCGCAGAGAAATCTCCCCTCATAGAGGGGATGAATCTGCCCTCGATCAGGATCAACCTTCCCCGTGGCCATGTGCGCACCTCAGGGATCGTACGGTCAGTTCGGCAGGACACCGTGCTGGATAAAACTCAGGTGGGCATCGAGTTCACCGGCATGACAGAGCAGCATCAGGAAAAGATCCTCCAGTATATTCTCGACATGGATCTCCCTTCGGAAACGATCGTGAGGGCCAGGAGCTACACCGTATAGTATTCCCTGTACCACTGAACGAACCGCCGGATTCCGTCCTCTATTGAAACACCTGGGCAGAATCCTGTAACTGTCTCAAGGTCCCGGGCATCTGCGCATGTTGCAACGACGTCGCCCATCTGGAGGGGAAGCAGGTTCTTCTTCGCCTTTTTCCCGAGGACTTCTTCGAGTATGCCGATAAAGTGCATGAGATCGACGGGGTTTGATCCCCCGATGTTGTAGATTCTGTACGGTGCTGGACTTGTTGCCGAATCCGGATGATCACCGTTCCACGAGTCGTCAGGGTCCGGGGGAACCGTCATGATCCGGCAGACACCCTCTATGATGTCATCGATGAACGTGAAATCCCTCTTCATATTACCATAGTTGTAGATTTCGATGGGACTGTCTTCCAGTATCGCCTTGGTGAATCTGAAGAGTGCCATGTCAGGCCTTCCCCAGGGACCATACACCGTGAAGAACCGCAATCCTGTGCAGGGTACACTGTACAGGCTCGCATACGAGTGCGCCATGAGTTCGTTCGCCTTCTTGGTCGCTGCGTAGAGTGAAATCGGGTGATCCACGGCATCGTGAACGGAAAACGGCATCTTCGTGTTGGCACCATACACCGAAGACGTGGATGCGAATACGAGGTGGGGAACCCGCTGATGCCTGCATCCCTCCAGGATCGCGAGGAATCCCACGAGATTCGAGTCCACGTAGGAATAGGGATTCTCAACACTGTAGCGAACTCCTGCCTGGGCAGCGAGGTGAACCACACAATCGAACCGCTCGCGAGCGAAGAGTTCAGCGATGCCCTGCCGGTCCGATAGATCGATCTTGCGGAAAGAGAAGCCCGGGTACTGCTCAAGAAGGGACAACCTGTCCCTCTTCAGGGTCGGGTCGTAGTACTCATTCAGGTTGTCGATGCCGAGGACGTTGTCTCCCTTCGCGAGCAGTCTGTTCGCAAGGTGAAACCCAATGAATCCAGCTGCCCCGGTCACCAGCACGTGCATATCATACCTCTCTCATATCAGGTAGGTCTTCCCCCATCCAGAATCCGGGGCATGTCGTAGATTTCATGGATACTGACAGGACCGCCTCCTGGGCCGTCATCCCCCACACGGATGCCTTCCATCCCGAGGTCAAGGGCGGTCCTGATGTTGGCAGGCCTGTCGTCAACCACGATGAAATCCTGCGGGTTCCTGCCATACAGTGCCATGATCTTTTTATATGGGTATATCATTGGTTTTGGGATGTAATCCATAAACTCAATGGTGAAAAGATCCTCCAGGAGGTCTTCCACCCCAAGGGCAGTAAGAACTCGCCGCACGTATTCCACCGAACCATTGGAAAAAATGACCATCTCGTGTGGGATTTCCTGCAGAGCCTCCCGCAATCTCATATCGTGGCAGAGCATGGTTTCTATCGGCACGTCGTGCACATCGACAAGATAGTGATCCGGGTCGACACCCCAGTGTCGCATGAGACCACCCAGGGTTGATCCATAGCTTGAGATATAGGTTCTCCTGAGCTCTCTAGCCTTGTCTCGACCAAGATTGCACTGTCGCATCACATAGGAATCGATCCTGTCGTTCACCAGGGAAAAGGGCCCTCTTCCCCTGGGATAGAGGGTGTCATCGACATCGAGAAGTATGATCTTCATGCCCTGATTCTCGTTTGCTGCATCGGGTTACACCACGTCGATTCGAAAAATCCGCTCCAGTATAGCCTGCCAGATGAACCGAATTCCGCAGGCACCATCCGTCCATCGGCACACGCATCAGATCGCGTGCGTCCTCATGTCTCGTCGTCAAAGATCTCCAGCTGCTTCCGGCCGGGCTCAATGTTGAGGATCCGGTAGCCCTTCTCGCAGACCTGTCTGCCCCTCGGTGTTCGTTTGATATACCCGTTCTGGATGAGGTATGGCTCGTAGACATCTTCGATGGTGTCCTTGTCCTCTCCTATTGATGCGGCCAGAGACTCGATGCCAACGGGACCGCCGGAGAAGAATGAGATCATGGTGGTGAGGATCCGCCTGTCCATTCGGTCAAGTCCTGATGTGTCGATGTCCAGCCTGCCGAGGGCAAGGTCTGCAATCTCAGGGGTGATCTTCCCGTCCCCAAGGACCTCGGCGAAATCCCTGACACGCCGCAGGAGCCGATTGGCAACCCTCGGTGTCCCCCGGGAACGCCTGGCAATCTCGTAAAGACCTTCTTCCTCGACAGAAATATCAAGGATGCGAGCAGTTCGCCGGAGGATTCGGGTCAGCTCCTCGACGGAATAGAACTCCAGGTGCCCGATGATACCGAACCTGTCCCTGAGCGGCGAGGTGATCATGCCGGCCCTCGTCGTGGCCCCGACAAGGGTGAATGGATTCAGGTCTATCCTGATGGAACGGGCGGATGGCCCCTGTCCGATGACGATATCCAGCTTGAATTCCTCCATGGCAGGGTAGAGAATCTCTTCCACTGCGGAACCCAGCCGGTGAATCTCGTCGATGAAGAGTACATCACCGTTCTCGAGGTTCGTGAGAATGGCGGCGAGGTCTCCGGACTTCTCGATTGCCGGACCGCTCGTCACCCGAAGACCCACGCCGATCTCGTTGGCAATGATATAAGCGAGCGTTGTCTTTCCAAGGCCGGGCGGACCATAGAACAGGCAGTGATCGAGAGCTTCCCTGCGTGCCTTTGCAGCCTTGATGAATACGTCCAGGTTTCCCTTCAGGGCATCCTGACCCACGTACTCCTGCAGTGTGCGGGGCCTGATGTGGGCTTCGAACTCGAGTTCCTCTCTATTCGCCCTGCCCCCTTCGATCTCCCGAGTCATGCTATATCAGTTCCTTCAGCGCCCGTCTCACGAGCTCCTCAACACTGTCCGCCTGTACACTCCCCACCGCCCTGCGCGCCTGCGTCTCAGAGTAACCCAATGTGATGAGTGCTGCAACAGCATCTTCTCCAAAATCACCTGGTTTTGTCCGTGGCATGATCTTCAACTGACGGGATATCCTCTCCTTGAGTTCAAGGATGATGCGTTGCGCACTTTTCTTGCCGATCCCGGGAAGGCTCATGAGATATGAGATGTTTTCGCACACCACCTCCTCGAGAAACCTGTTGGGTTCGATGGAGGACAAAATGGTCATGGCGGTCTTTGGTCCGATCCCGGAGACCTCGAGCAGCAGCGAGAAGATCTCCCTCTGGCGTGGATCAGGAAAACCGTAGAGATCAAGTGAATCCTGCCTGACGAGGAGCATGGTATACAGGCTGAGGATATCTCCCACGGATGTACTATGATCCAAACCTGCGGGAACATGCACATGATACCCGACTCCAGAAACCATGATTGTCATTGATCCCCGTGCTGCCTGAGCGACCTCCCCTCTGAGCATGCTGATCATAGTGCGAGTCTCCTGAACCGCCGCGATGACGAGTGACACACGCCGATTGCGAGAGCATCGCTCGCATCCCGTGATGTGACCAGTTCCCCGGGCAGGTGAAGAATGGTGTTCACCATGGCGTAGATCTGATCCTTGTGGGCGTGCCCATACCCGCAGGTGGCCTTTTTGATTTCAGTGGGCGTGTACTCGAAAACAGGGATATCCAGCAGCATTGCCGCCAGGATCACGGCGCCCCGCGCCTGACCCAGCTTCAGGGCACTCTGTGCGTTCATGGCGTGGAAGGAGGATTCGATGGCGATCTCCTTTGGCACAAACTCTTGGAAGATCTCTGTGGTTCCCAGGAAGATCTCCTTGAGCCTTGACGGGATATCCTGCGCACGGGGTCTGATCGTGCCGTGGGCTATGTAGACCAGACTGCTGGCGGAAGCATGGATGTCAAGAACGCCGTAGCCCGTACACCTGGTTCCTGGGTCGATGCCACAGATAATCATTATGCCTGCTGCAGCTTTTCCATTTCCTCATCGTCGATGTCAAAGTTTGAGGAAAGAGACTGCACGTCATCGAGATCTTCCAACGCCTCCAGAAGCTTGAGGGTCTGCTGTGCCGGTTTTCCGGTGAGCTTGACATTGGACTGCGGGATCATCTGTATCTCGAGATCGTTGTACGTGATTCCCTTCTCTTCAAGAATTGTCCGCAGCGTTTCAAGTTCCTCCGGTGCTATGGTGACCTCCCAGACATCCCCTCCGTCTCCGATGTCGTCAGCTCCGGCACCAAGAGCTACGTCATAGAGCGCCTCCTCATCTATGACATCCTTGTCGATGGAGACGTAGCCCTTCTTTTCAAACATCCAGTTCACACACCCGGCTTCTCCGAGATTCCCGTTGTATTTCGAGAAGAGATGTCTGATATCGGCCACTGCCCGGTTCCTGTTGTCCGTGAGCACCTTGACCAGCACTGCCACACCGCCTGGGCCATAGCCTTCGTAGGTCTGCTCTTCCAGGGAATATCCATCGAGTTCTCCTGTCCCTTTCTTGATTGCCCGTTCGATATTCTCCTTCGGCATGTTCGCTGTTTTCGCTGTATTCACTGCAGTGCGCAGCCGGGAATTCCCGTCTATATCGCCGCCACCAGTCCTGGCGGCTACGGTAATCTCCTTGATCAGCTTCGAGAACAGCTTACCCCGCTTCGCATCAGCTGCGCCCTTCTTGTGCTTGATCGTGCTCCATTTATTGTGGCCGGACATAGATACCCTCCTGTCGTGTGCAATCTCACCTGAGGAAGTCATTTAGCACAGTGTATGGAATCTGACAAGAATGGCTATCGGGGGTACGACTTCAAGATGACGGCCCTTCCATCATCTCACGGGTATTCTTCCACCCAGTGTGAGGAGATGTGGAGTCCAGTTACGGTTGATTCTCTTTCCTCCAGCGAGATGGACCCGGTGGGAAAATCAGGAAGAACCTTGGCGGAAACAAGCTCCATCGTGTATACTGGATATCATGTCAGCATACGGACTGATACACCTGACCCTTCGTCAGGATTCAGGAATGCAAAGAGACCCGAGGAGGTGTTCACCCCTGAAACACCCGGGAGAGAAGTCGATGTCTATGGGAAAGACACCCGGATACACCGATAGGCAATGATCCCTGTCCTGTTTGAGAACCCTGATATCGTCGTGATCGATAAACCGGCGGGGATCTCCACTATTCCTGAACGACTCTCCGGGAGCCTCTGCCTGCGCGACATCATTTCCGAGCAGTTCTCCCAGAAGCTTTTCGTGGTGCACCGCCTCGATAAAGAGGTGAGTGGGGTTATGGTCTTTGCGCGGAATGCACCTGCGCACCGGTTCTTCAACACCCTGTTTGAGTCCCGCACGGTCGACAAGGTCTATCGCGCTCTGGTCCATGGTGTCGTTGACAGGGATTCGATGCGAATTACTGCCCCGATCCGCAGGTTCGGCTCAGGCAGGATGGGAATTGACGAGATGATTGGCCTGCCCAGCATGACAGACGTATCCGTCCTCGAAAGGTTCTCATCGTGCACACTGGTTGATTCCTCCCCCAGAACCGGCAGACGCCACCAGATACGGGTTCACCTCTACAGTATAGGTCATCCCGTCATGGGGGACCTTCGGTATGGCGACAGATCTGTTCAGACGCTCTCACCCAGGCTGATGCTGCACTCGCACATGATCCGTCTTCGTCTCCCTTCCGGTGAACCTCTCTCCATCGAGTCTCCGATACCTGAACCGTTCTCGACTACACTTGCGAGCTTGAGAAAAAGGGAGCCGTGATCATGAGACTATCCATACTGGCCCGGGAAAATCTCGAGCGCACTGTCACTGCCCAGATGCACGAACGTTCCTCCTCTGATCGGCGGCGTGACAGAACTTTCAATATTCTCGGTTGTCCTGCTCGTGTGGTTCCTGTATTCACATGTACGTACTGAGCAGACATGTATGACAAAAGACTCACATTCGCACACTCTCAGGATCAATTGATCGAACTGCTCCTGGAGCTCTATAGAGAGGTTGACTCACGACTTCTTGAGCTCCACGGGCTGCACGAAGATCGGCTTGCGTGCAGGCCGGGATGCAGTTCCTGCTGCATTGACGGCATCACGGTCTTCGACATTGAATCGTTGAATATTATCCGTGCATACCCGGAACTGCTGAGGGAGAGCTCTCCCCATCCCGAAGGATTTTGTGCCTTTCTCGATGGAGTCGGGTGCTGCAGGATCTACGAGCACCGTCCGTATGTGTGCCGCACCCAGGGATTCCCCCTTCGCTGGATCGATGAACGACCTGATGGAAGCTTCGTGGAGATGCGAGACATCTGCCCCCTCAACGACACGGGTGCAGAGGTGGAGACCCTCGAGAAAGAGGCCTGTTGGACAATCGGAGAGTTCGAATACCGTCTGAGGCAGCTCCAGGAGTCTCTTGGGAGTGGGTCACTGAAAAGAGTGAGCCTCCGGAGGCTGTTTCAGTAGCCATGTCTGGAAAGGGTCACCCGCGATCGTGATCATCCATGCTCATTCCTGACTCCCCTGAAAAAATCTCACCCGTGGTGGGCATGCGGCAAGGTGACCTTCTCCCACCTCAATGAGATCAGGCTCGTGGGTACGGCAGGAAGCTTCTGCGATGTGACAGCGGGGATGAAACCTGCACCCTGGCGGAGGATTGATAGGGCTTGGAATTTCACCTTTCGGCATTGGGTGTGTTCTTCGGTATCTCGGGTCAGGAACCGGCACTGCGTCGAGGAGTGTTGCCGTATACGGGTGAACGGGATTCCTGAACACTTCCCGCAGAGGCCCGATCTCGACGATCTTCCCCAGATACATGATAGCGATCCGGTCGCAGATATATTTACAGGTCGCCAGATCGTGCGTGATGAACAGGTAGGTGAGATCGAACTCCTCCTTGAGTGCGACCATGAGTTCCAGGATCATGGCACGCACAGAGACATCCGCCATGGCAATGGGTTCGTCAGCGACAACGAAATCAGGGTTTGTCACCAGCGCCCGAGCAATGACTACCCGCTGACGCTGCCCCCCGGAGAGCTGGTGAGGATATTTCCGATACAGGAATTCTGCCGGAAAGAGACCGACCTTCTCCATGATCTCTAGACAAATCTGTCGTGCGCGATTTTTCTGTGCAAGTCCGTGGATCTTCAAGGGGTGAGAGATGGCATTTCCGATAGACATCCGTGGGCTCAGGGAAGCATACGGGTCCTGGAAGATGACCTGCATTTTTTCCCGAAGCTGGTCCATTTCCTGCCTGGAATACGAGAACACAGACCTGCCCTGATAGAGTACGTCTCCCGAGGTGGCTTCCAGGAGTCTCAGGATAAGCCTTCCCGTGGTCGTCTTGCCGGAACCGCTCTCGCCGACAAGGCCGAGGACCTCTCCCTTGTTGATGCTGAAGGAGACACCGTCCACAGCCCGGACAGAACGCTTCTCTCTCGAGAACAGATGCTCATAAAACCCCTGTGCAAGCGGGAACAGCTTCCTCAGATCGGTCACTCTGATGAGTTCGTCAGTCATGTCCATTTACCCGTAGAGCCAGCAGCCGACAAGATGGCTGTCTCGCCTGAACAGTGATGGTCTCGTGGATCTACAGATATCCATGCAATGGGGGCATCGGGGATGAAACACGCACCCCGAAGGGATGTCCACGAGATCAGGAGGGCTTCCAGGCATCGTCTTCAGCGAGGCCTGTTCGAGTTTTATGTTCGGGATGGATGCCAGAAGACCCTGCGTGTAGGGATGCAGAGGATTGTCGAAGATCGTCTGTGCAGGACCGATCTCTGCGATGGTGCCCCCGTACATGACCGTGATCCGATCAGCAAGTTGAGCGACATTGCCCAGGTTATGCGTGATGAGGATAATAGTGAGATTGAAGCGCTTCCTCAGATCATCCAGCAGATCGAGAAACTGGGCCTCGACGATCACGTCCAAAGAAGTTGTCGGTTCATCGGCAATCAGGAGATCCGGGTTCAGAATGAGTCCCATGCCGATCATGATTCGCTGGCGCATGCCCCCTGACATCTGGTGAGGATATTCGGAGAGTCTCTCCGGTGATATCCCCAGGCTGGTGAGCATTTCTTCAGCTCTGGTAAGAGCAATCCTGCGGTCAAGGTCCCGCTCATGCGTCAGGATGGTCTCTACAAACTGTTCTCCTATGGTAAAAAGGGGATTCAGCGAGGTGAGCGGATCCTGGAAGATCATGGCGATCTTGCTGCCCCTGATTGCAAGCACCTCCCTGGGGGTCATCTGCACAATATCTCTCCCGTGGTAGAGGATCCTTCCTCCCGTGATCCGTCCAGGTGGCCTCAGGAGGCGCACGATCGAGAAGCCGAGCGTGGACTTCCCGCACCCCGACTCGCCGACAAGGCCCATCACTTCACCTCCGACTAGGCTGAGGCTAACCCCGTCCACGGCCCTGACTGTTCCGATGTTGATGGGGAACTGGACCCTGAGATCTTCGATTTCCAGAATCCTGTTCATGCCGTTATCGCTCCAGGAGCCTCGGGTTCAGGATCTCCGCGAGCCCTTCCCCCAGCATGGTGAAGCCGAGGGCAAGCAGCGAGATCATGGCGCCGGGAAAGGTGATGAGCCACCACTGGCCCGAGGGGAGAAACTTCTTTCCCATGGCAAGATCCATGCCCCAGTCAACGATTGTGGGAGGGAGTCCGAGCCCGAGGTAGGTGAGCGCTGCCTCGATCATGATGGCATCCGCGACATTCAGGGTAAATACAACGACCGTGGTTGCAATCACGTTGGGAAAGATATATCTGCCGAGGATGGTCGCGTTCGTGGCTCCGATCGCGCGGGCAGCTTCAACGTAGAGTTCTTCCTTGATGGAAAGTGTCTGCCCCCGCACCAGCCGGAAGTAGGTGGGGATGTAGATCACCGCAACCGCAAGGGTGATGTTGATCACCCCCGGTCCGAACATGGCGGCAAAGGCAATGGCAAGGATGAGCCCCGGGAACACGTAGACTGAATCCATGATGAGCGAGAGGATCCTGTCAAGAATTCCTCCTGTAAAGCCTGAAAACAGACCAAGTGCAATGCCGATGAGTGAAGAGATCACGGCTGCGAGGACAGAAACCCGGAGGATTGTCTGGGAGCCGAAGACGATCCGTGACCAGACATCCCGTCTCAGATTGTCTGTACCCATGAGATGATCACCCCCGGGAGGGGAGAGCTGCGGACCTGCATCCTGATCAAAGGGGCTGTACGGGGCAAAACATTCCGGAAACAGGGCCATGACCACGATGGCCAGAATGATCAGTGCACCAGCCAGGAGGATCCACCATTCAACGCCGTACTTTCTCCCCATTCCTGCAAATCGCGAAAAACCGTGTGCTATGGCCTGGGCAGGTGAATACTTCACACTCACTCCTAATATCGTATCCTTGGATCGATGACCGCGTAGATGATATCCACCATGAGAGAAACGAATGCCACGATGAGGGCGAACACGATGATCACACCCTGAATCGTGGGATAGTCCCTCAAGTAGATCCGCTCCAGCAGGAGTCTTCCCATCCCTGGCCAGGAAAAGGTTGTCTCCGTCAGGATGGCGCCTGCCATGAGGAGAGCGATCTGCAGCCCCATCATGGTGAGGATGGGAATGAATGCATTCTTCAGGGCGTGTCGGTACACGATCGTCCGGTGTCTGATGCCTCTGGCCTCTGCTGCGGTGATGTAGTCTGCCTTGAGGACATCGAGCATGTTCGCCCGGGTAAGACGGACGAAAATACCCGACAGGGTGAGGCCCAGGGTCAGTGCCGGGAGGGTCAGGTGGAGCAGCACATCCCTCAGTGCGGAAAAATCTCCGATCAGTAGTGTGTCGACAATGTAAAAGCCTGTCTGTTCGAATGTGGATGCGAAGATGCGGGGACCGGTCCTGCCTGCAATGGGCAGGACATCGAGCCACACTCCAAAGATGAGTTGGAGCATCAGCCCGAGCCAGTAGACCGGTATACAGTAGATCACGATCCCGTAGAGGCGGATTGCAGAATCTTTGACTTGTCTGCGTTTATCAGCAGCATACGCCCCCAGAAAAACTCCAAGGACGAGCGTGATGACCATTCCGAAAAAAGTCAGTTCAATGGTGGCCGGCAGTTTCTCGGCAATGGCCGTGGTGACCCGCTGTTTGAATACCATGGATTCACCAAGATCCAGGTGAAC
Source organism: Desulfomonilia bacterium (assembly GCA_049975365.1). Lineage (GTDB taxonomy): Bacteria > Desulfobacterota > Desulfomonilia > UBA1062 > UBA1062 > DSBG01. The sequence goes on from JBNGDS010000069.1 coordinate 11,571, forward strand.
GATACGCCACAGGTAGTCCGCGTACTGTACCGCCATGGGACGGTTGAGGCCGAGTTCCTCTTTCTTCTGCTCGATAACCTTGTCAGGAGCATGGCCTCCCAGCATGGATGACACGGGGTCACCGGGCATGACACGCAACACGACGAACACGATGCTCAGGAGAATGAAAACCATAGGGATGGTCAGCAGGGTTCTGGTGATGATGTAGCGGACAAGCTGCCTCATGGATGCTCTTTATACGATATTTTCCCCACGGAGTTAAGCAGAGATACCTGATTTTGTCAGGAAAGTTACGGGCCGGAGGAAAATTCCCCGGCCCTGTGTGTGCCCTGCTACTTTACCTTGTGAATCGGGCCATAGTTGAACTGCAGCGTGGGTGAAAGCAAAACACCCCGTATGTTTTTCTGAGTGAACAGATACAGCGTACCCTGGTAGATGGGTGCGGTAGGAACCTCGTCCGTCCACATCTTCTGGATTTCCTGATAGATCGCTTTTCTCTTGTTCATGTCTGTTTCAGTCTGGCCGCTCTCAAGCTTCTTGTCCCATTCGGGATCCGAAAAGTAGATGCCCATTCCCGCAGAACCCGTTGTCCCTGCAAACGCAGCAGTGTAGTTATCCGGGTCGATATAGTCCGGATACCAGCCCAGGAGGAATGTCGGCATGACCTTGTTCTTCCAGTTGTCCTTGTACGTGGCCCACTCTGCCGATTTGACCGCCACCTTCATCATCCCTGTCGCCTCCAGCTGCTGCTGGAACACGGCTGCCAGATCGACCTCGGTGTCACCGTAGTGGCTGGGGGTATACCAGAGCTCAAAGCTGAATTTATTGCTCTCACTGTACCCCTGGGATGCCAGCAGTTTCTTCGCCATATCGATGTTCCCGTCACCATACACGGTTTTGAAGTCATCCGTGTGAGACCACATGCCCTTGGGGATCATGGAGTAGAGAGCTTCGTTCTGACCAAGGAAAACCTTGTCCAGGATCTGCGGCCTGTTGATTGCCGCAGCTACCGCCTGGCGCAGCACCTTGTTGTCGAATGGCGGATTCACACAGCGGAAACAGAGGTACCTGATATAGGGACCCTGCGCCTTGATTGTCTCCACCTTGTCCGATTTCTGGAGATCGTTGATATCCGATGGATTCAGTGTCTTGAAGACAAAGTCCAACTCACCCTTTTCAAGGGCGAGCCTCATGGTGGTGGCATCAGCAAAGTACCGGATGACCATGCGATCGTTCTTCGGCTTTTCTCCATAGAAATCCGTGTTCACATCCAGAACGATCTCCTGATCCCGCTTGAAGGAAATGACGGTATACGGCCCGAGACCGACAAGCTTTCCGCCCTTGAGTTCGGAAGGATCACGGATGATCTTGTCCCTGGGATAGACATTCGGATTCACCGGATAGTAGGGAGGTGATGCCACAAGGGACGGGAAGTACGCAACCTGGTTCTTGAGGACAAACTTGACCCGATGGGAATCCACTACGTCCACCCGCTCCACGAAGTCCGTTACAAGCCAGGACGGATCACCTTTGAGTTCCATCACCCGATCAACGGACCACTTCACTGCATCGGCATTGAAGGGTGTTCCATCCGTGAACGTGACCCCCTGACGAAGTGTGAATATGTACTCTTTTCCATCGGCACTGATGTCGTACGATTCAGCCAGGCCGGGGACAAGGCTCGTTTCCCCCGCAGGATACTGGAGCAGCCCCTGGTAGATGTTGTAAAAAATCTCCCAGGTATGGAAATCATAGGCATGTGCCGGGTCCATGTCCGAGATCTTCTCGGTGGTCCCGTATACCAGTGTGTCCTGTTCGGCAGAGGCTGTTCCAGGAATGAACACCAGGTACATGACACACAGTCCGAATAGAAAATTCTTCGCGATTCTCATACGTTTTCCCCCTCCTTTTCGGATTCATGTATATGTTCGGGCATATCCACGACGAAAAGCCACAAGACGATCCGTGTCCAGGATCGAACTATCTGTGTAGAATATATGGTAATGGCTTCGAGAAGTTAGTCAAGCGCACCCAGATTTCTTGTCAGGTCATCCCTGTATCGTCCACACGGTTTTTCCGAGATGATGGATTCTCTTTCCGTCCTGGTTGATACGGGCACACCCTGGATTCCATTTGATCCGGCAGGGTTTTTGCCACCTGGATATAGAAAATTCCCATCAGGGAATTATTATACTGTTACAGATGCCTGTGAATTGACTCCATGAATATTCCTGATAAGGAGGAGACGATGGCGACATTCTTCATGTTTGGGTCCTATTCTGCAGAGGCCCTGAAAAAAATCAGTGCAGACAGAACCGTAAAGGCAATGGAGCTCATCAGAAAAAATGGCGGGAAGATTGTTTCCATGTATGCTCTCTTTGGTGACAAGGATCTCGTGTTCATTACGGAGTTCCCGAGTCTCGAGCATGCCATGAAAACGTCCGTGGGGCTGAACCGTCTCACGGGTATCTCATTTGCCACCTACCCCGCAGTTTCAGTGGAAGAATTCGACAAGATGATGGAAGACCTGTAGCAGAACCAGCTGGTATACTGAATCACCTGGGACGATACACCTCCATCGAGGAACACCGGGAAAAGGGTATATGTCGGATACCCCGAAAACGAGGATTGCCGAGGGTTGAACAGAATGTACATCCCCTGTCTGTACGTGGCGAGACTCCCGGAGGAATGTATATCATTCCTTAATGGGTATCATGTAATCCGTTGATTGTGATGGATAACGAGAGGGAGGAACGAATCGATGCTTGCAGCGCTGAGCCTTGCAACAGGAGCCGCTCTTGCCACCGTTATTGGGAGCATTCTGGGAGTCCTGGTTAAAAATCCCGGCCCACGGTTCATGAGCTTCACCCTGGGATTCTCCGCAGGGGTCATGATCCTGGTGTCGTTTTCCGAACTGCTCCCCCAGGCAATCTCCACCGAGGGTATCGGATTCCTCAATGCACACCTTGCCTTTTTCACAGGCATGGTACTCTATTCCCTCATTGATTTCGTGATCCCGCATGAGTATATCGGACAGCGGGATTACCCTGCTGCAGCATCCGAACTCCAGGAGAATCCGTCCTACCCTGCCCTCGAAAGAACCGGGCTCGTCGTTGCCCTCGGGATCGGGATACACAATCTGCCTGAAGGAATGGCAACCTTTGTTGGTGCTATGGAGGACATCAGGCTCGGCATGGCAATTGCTCTGGCTATTGCCATCCACAATATACCCGAGGGTGTCGCAATCTCCGCACCGATATACGCTGCCACCGGCAACAGGCGTAAGGCCTTTCTGTGGTCGTTTCTCTCAGGCATCAGCGAGGTAGGAGGTGCACTGCTTGCAGCAGCGGTCCTCATGCCGATCCTGACGGAACTGGTGCTTGGATATGTCCTTGCCATCGTCGGCGGGATCATGGTTGCCATATCGCTGGACGAGCTCATCCCCGCTGCACAGGAATTCGCTCATGAACACGCACCGATGATGGGTACCCTCGTAGGTATGGGGGTCATGGCGCTCAGCCTCTGGCTGCTGAAATGACTTCTTTACTCCGAGACCGAATGGATGTATGCGAGTCGAACGTGCAGAAAAAGGAGACTATACATGGCAGACTACAAGATCAGGTGCGAGGTGATTGGGATTCATGGAGATCTAGCTGTCTGCCCGGGGTCGTCCAAGATCCGTATGGGTGAAGTTCACCTCCTGGACGGCAAGACGCCGGCTGGCATGTGCGCCCGCGCGTACACCTCCCTGTATCCAGTAGCACTTGCCATGCGGTTCTCTGACGAGATCCCCTGGGAAGACGGGAAAAAGCATTTTGATATCACCTGCCCGGATACCTTTGTGGTCTACCGTCTTTCCAGGGAAAAGATATGATAGGCTCGTTCTTTGCTTTCACCGGAACCTGTTTTCCTCTTGGAATTGAACGTAGGTGGCCGGGCATGGGATGAGCCTAGATGGAAAGGTCTTGTGCTCCGCACGCGTGGAGTGAAGGCGGGGGCGTGAATGTCCAAGTCAGCCATACGAATCAATGGGATCGATATGTACTACGAGGATGTGGGGCACGGGGACCCCGTCCTCTTCGTACACGGCCTGGGATCGAGCACGAGAGACTGGGAAATCCAGATCGACATTTTTTCCAGGAAATTCAGAACCCTTGCCTACGACATCAGAGGTCATGGGAAATCAGAGAAGCCCCCAGGACCCTACAGCATTCCGTTGTTTTCTGCTGATGCTTCACACTTCATCAGGGCTCTCGACGCAGCACCCGCTCATGTTGTGGGTATTTCCATGGGAGGCATGATCTGCTTTCAGCTGGCTCTTGACTATCCTCACCTGGTGAGGAGCCTCGTGGTGGTCAACAGCGGACCTGCATTTCTGGTCAGGTCCCTTGCCCAGCGACTGATGGTTCTCCAGAGACTCATCATCATCCATGTGCTGGGCATGCGGGCAATGGGAAAATTCCTGAGCAGACGCCTGTTTCCGGAACCTGGGCAGGAGGATCTAGCCAGGGTCATGATCGAACGGTGGGCGGAGAATGACCGAAAAGCCTACCGTGCGTCGTTCAAGGCCATCGTCGGATGGAGTGTGCTGGATCGCATAGGAGAGATAACCTGTCCCACCCTGGTTATTGCCGCAGAACACGACTATACCCCGGTTGAGCTGAAACAAGCATATGTCTCTCTCATGCCCACAGCGCGGCTTGAAGTGATACGAGATTCCCGGCACCTCACCCCCCTGGATCAGCCGGAACGCTTCAATGAAACGATCCTTTCATTCTTATCATCCTTGACGAGATCGACATGACGTACCATGCCTGTACCACAGGTATGCTGTACATTCCCACAGGCATCGTATACGACAAGAAAAAGGCCCCCGATCGCGTATGACCGGGGGCCTGAAGAGTGATCCTGGCAACGTCCTATTCTCCCACACAGCTGCCCGTGCAGTACATTCGGCGCTAAAGGGCTTAACTTCCGAGTTCGGGATGGGATCGGGTGTTTCCCCTTTGCCATGGTCACCAGGAACGTTTGTTCGTGAACCATATTCCTATGATGCCAAAAAGAAAATATGTGAGGAAGAGAGTAAGTAACGGGTCAAGCCTCACGGCCGATTAGTACTGGTTAGCTCAACGCGTTACCGCGCTTACACACCCAGCCTATCAAACCTGTAGTCTTCAGGTGGCCTTCAGCCCGCCGAAGCGGGAGGGAAATCTAGTCTTGAGAACGGCTTCCCACTTAGATGCTTTCAGCGGTTATCC
>JBNGDS010000070.1:0-1328 GCA_049975365.1 Desulfomonilia bacterium
TCTTCAGCTTTTACTACCGCTATATGCTCTCCACACAAATCCTCGAGATTCCACAGCTCGGGGCATATAACCTCCACGGATCCTACCTGCCATACTATCGGGGACGATGCCCGGTGAACTGGGTAATCATAAACGGAGAGAACAGCACCGGTGTGACTCTCCATGAGATGGTGGAAAAACCGGATGCAGGCCCCATCGTTGTGCAGAGGCCTATTGAGATCGCTCTCGATGACACACCCCTTTCCCTCTTCAGCAAGATCGAGCATGCCGCAGAACTCCTCCTTGTGGACATCCTTCCGAGGATCAGGGCGGGCGATATCAGAAAAACTCCCCAGGATCTGGAAAAGGGATCGTACTTCGGTGGGAGAAAACCCGAAGACGGCCGCATCGCATGGGAACAGTCTGCTCGAGACATCTACAATCTCATCCGTGGAGTCACACGGCCCTATCCCGGCGCATTTTCTTTTCTGGGAAGTACAAAGATACTGTTCTGGTGGGCTGAGTTTGATGAATCCTGTCAATGCGGCAAGGGAAAGATTGAGACAACAGATAATGCCGTCATCATCGGGACCGGCAGAGGCTGCATCCTCCCTCGGGAGATAGAAGTCAACGGAAGAATATTCACAGAACAAACACTGGTAGCCTATTTCAAAGAACATAACGGGGAGTTTTTCCAATGAAGGTGCTTATTCTCGGTGTGAACGGGTTTATCGGCTCTCACCTGAGCGAGAGAATCCTGGCAGAAACGGACTGGAACGTGTACGGAATGGATCTTTCCGATCACAAGCTTAAAGGGGTGATCGGCCACGAGAGGTTCCACTTCATCGAGGGAGACATTGCCATCAACAAGGAGTGGATCGAATACCACATCAAGAAGTGCGACGTGGTCCTCCCTCTGGTGGCTATTGCAACACCCAAGACCTATATCGAGAACCCGCTCGGGGTCTTTGAACTCGATTTCGAGGAAAACCTGAGGATCATCAAGCAGTGCGTCAGGTACGGCAAGCGCATCATATTTCCTTCTACATCAGAGGTCTATGGTATGTGTACTAGTGAGAGTTTCGATGAGTACACATCTCCTCTTGTACTCGGCCCCATTCCCAAGCAGCGCTGGATCTACTCATGCTCGAAGCAGCTCCTCGACAGGGTGATCTGGGCATACGGGCAGAACGGAGTACTGGATTTCACCCTGATCCGCCCATTCAACTGGATCGGCCCGAGGCTAGACTCCATCGAGACCGCGAAAGAAGGATCTTCCCGGGTCGTTACGCAGTTCATCGCTGCTCTGGTCTTTCAACAGCCCATCGTGCTGGTGGACGGAGGAAAAC
>JBNGDS010000070.1:1338-16118 GCA_049975365.1 Desulfomonilia bacterium
TTACCTATATCGATGACGGGCTCGATGCCCTGATGAAGATTCTGAAAAATGAGGGCAGGATGGCAACAGGCCAGATATTCAATCTGGGAAATCCAAAGAACAACTGCACGATCAAGGATCTTGCTGCCAAGCTGCTCGACATGTACAAACATCATCCGCTCCACAGGAATGATACCAAATACTCGGAGATCATCATCCAGAATGCAGACACATTCTACGGGAAAGGGTACCAGGATATCTACACCCGTGTCCCTTCCATCGAGAATGCGCGAGAACGTCTGAGATGGGAACCAAAGATCTCCCTCGAAGATGCGCTCAAAATGACCCTGGACAGCTTCGTCATCGAGAGGAGTTCGGATCATGCCTCCCCTTGCCCTCAAAATTGATGTCGATACCTACCGGGGGATGAAGCTCGGCATCCCCGAGCTTTCCGGTATCCTGGAACGGTTCAATATCCGGGGAAGCTTTTTCATCAGCTTTGGCCCCGACAGATCGGGCCTGGCCATGCTTCAACTCTTCAGACCAAAGTTCATCAAGAAGATGCTCCGCACGAATGCGCCAGGCTTGTACGGCCTGAAGACTTTGCTGTATGGCACCATGCTTCCCGCTCCCATGATTGGGAAAGACTTTCCCGATCAGATCAGGTCCCTTTCCGGCCTGGGCCATGAAATCGCATGCCATGCATGGGATCACCGCCTCTGGCAGGACTGGCTGCCTCTGATGAGAGGAAAGACCATCGATGAATGGTTTACCAGCATGGTGGATGCGTATGAAGAGATCCTGGGCCGAAATCCTGAAGCATTCGGGGCACCCGGATGGGTGATGGACTCCCGGGCACTCGAACGTGCAAAGGCACATGGATTCCTGTACCTGAGCTGTACCAGGGCCGATACTCCATTCCTGTTCCGGGAAAACAGCCTGGTTGAGATCCCGTCCAACCTCCCCTGCATCGAAGAAGTCGGGGTTGAGGGGGTTCTGTCACGATTGCGTGAACAATCGAACACTCACATTCCCCAGGTTCTTCCTGTGCATGCCGAGGTGGAGGGAGGGCTGTACCGAAAGGAATTTGAAATCATTCTGAAGACTGCCATATCATACGGCTATGAACTCATGAGGGTACGAGATATCACACATTCCATTGATACAGCGTCTCTCCCCATCAGAGAGCTGAGGATGGGCATGATCCCCGGGAGGGCGTTTCCATGTGCCATCTGATGATATGATACCAGAATCACACTGCCAACGTGGAAATATCAAAAAGATATTCAATCTCATGTTATAAGGAAATTTCCCTGATAGCAATTGTTGTGGCATTGAGAAAACAGGATACATGATGTTCCTTCGACAAAATAACCATGAAGTACATGCTTCTCCCAAAACCGTATATCGCAGGCTACCGATAGGTATCTGGGGCCTTGGGTTTGTCTCAATGTTTATGGACATCTCATCTGAACTCGTTCATAGCCTTTTGCCAATATTCATGGCCACGGTACTTGGCACATCCATGGTTACCATTGGCATTATCGAAGGTTTTGCCGAGGGAGCTGCTGCGATCACAAAGGTATTTTCGGGAGCGATCAGCGATTACTGTGGGAAGCGCAAGTTTATCGCTATGGCCGGGTACACACTGAGCGCCATGACCAAACCGATATTTCCGCTAGCAACAACAATAGGGTGGGTGTTCGGAGCACGATTTGTCGATCGCATCGGCAAAGGCATCCGCGGTGCGCCACGTGATGTGCTGGTTGCAGATATCGCACCAATACATCTTCGGGGCGCAGCCTACGGTTTACGTCAATCACTTGATTCAGTTGGGGCTTTTATCGGACCACTCATGGCTGTCATATTCATGATCTGGTTTATAAATGACATCAGAGCCGTCCTATGGGTGGCAGTCATACCGGCGTTCATTGCGGTGTTTCTTCTGATAATCGCGGTACGCGAACCCAAGTCCGCAGAGAGTGCTACTGATCCCCGAAATCGCCTGACGTTCACTGACACCAAGCGCCTACCTATGGGGTACTGGCTTATCGTTGTTCTTGGTGCTGTCTTTACCCTTGCTCGATTTAGCGAGGCGTTTATCATTTTACGCGCCCAGGATGTCGGGCTTCCTATTGGCTACGTGCCAATGATCATGATCGTGATGAATATCTTTTATTCCATGTTTGCATATCCAGCAGGTGTAGCGGCGGACCGACTTTCAGCCAAAACCATTCTGGTGTTCGGACTTGCGATACTGGTCATCGCCGATGTCGCATTGGCGATTGCTGTATCGCCGTTGACCACATTCGCCGGGGCAGCTTTCTGGGGTCTGCATATGGCGTTTACTCAAGGATTGCTCTCGAAACTTATTGCCGATACCGCGCCCTCAGATCTTCGAGGTACGGCCTTCGGGGTGTTCAATCTTGTAAGTGGGCTAGCGCTCTTTCTGGCAAGCTTTATTGCAGGATCATTATGGACCGCATTCGGTGCGCCGGCCACATTTTCTGCTGGAGCATCGTTCGCGATTCTTGCAGCGATGGGCCTGCTTCTTTACCGTCCTGAAACCAGCTCTTAACAGGCTGTTGTGTGATCGGGCTGCACAACGTGGCGCTCCGGCCGACATCTGAGCGCGTATTACGACATGGGGGTGAAGTTCGAGGCGGTCAGGGACTGAGCCTGTCATGCTCCCCGGTCACTGTCCGAGGATACCGTCGAGCAGCTTCCGGATCGCCTCGTCTGTAGCCGTGTCGCCTTCCGGTACCCCGAGCCTCTCTTTGAGTTGTTTTACACCCGTCTCGATTCCTTTCCGCGCATAGTAGTTCGTGGCTGCATCCCTGATATAGTCTGCATCCAGGACAGGGATAGGCTTCTGAATGGTGCCCTGCACCTTTAGAGGGAAAACAAGCCGCTGCTCGTCGTCGAGCAGAGACTGCAGGAACTCCGCCCTGCGGATCATGTTCCCTGACTGTGTCTTCGAGAGGACCACCCTACCGCTGAGATCCAGAACCCCTGATACAAGGTCTGCGGTACCTGCGAGCACTGCAAGAGATCCTGTATCCTTGCCGATGTGAAGATTCTTCATCACGATGTTCGGAATCTTGAGAACGGTGTTGTTGAGATCGAGATTCATGGTCAACGAGTCGAACCGGGTTTCGCGGTAGTGCTCGATCTCGTCTTCCGAGATCCCGATCACATCACGTATCCCCTCAACGGCAAGCAGACTCTCCATGGTTCCGCCTGCAAGATCGAAATTCTGCCACTGCCCTCTGTCGAGTCTGATCGCACCGAGCGCTTTCAGACCGCTGAGTCCTGGTTTTGAAGCCGAACCTTGGATATCCAGGGTTCCGGACAGGACTCCCGTGAAACTCTCCCCATACTGGGTCAGTGCCCCGAACAGTTCTCGAACTGACATGTTCTTGAACACAGGGGAGATGTTCCAGGTTCCGCTTGAAAACACATAGGATGCCGTCCCGCTCGTACTTCCGCCGAACATGTTCATGGACACAGGATCCACGACGAGACGATCCGGCGTGTAGGTATAGTGGGCGACCATGTCGCGGACATCGTGAGAAAAGGCCTGGATCCGGGATATTTTTACCGTTCCCTTTGCCGTGAAACTGTTTCCGGAACGGGCAGTGCCATCGATGCTGAGCCCTGATACGGTAATCCTCTGTGGATCAGGTCCTTGCTTCGGTGTCTCGTCCTGTCTGACGGTTACATGGAGGCGTTCCGAGCGGCCCGTGTATCCAATGTCCAGGGTATCAGGCGTGCCCGTGATGGTGACATCCAGATCGGCAGCACCGTCAGGATCTGAACTTTCGATGAGAAGAAGGTATCTGCTCAGGTTCTTCAGGGGCAGGGACCGGGACTTCACCCCAAGATCGAACACGGGCGAAGTATCCGTGAGTGTTATGCTGCCCTGCGCATTCATGCGGATCTGATCCAGGACCAGATCCGAAGATGTGATGTCGATGATCCGGTCACGAAGCTCAGCCTTTCCTCTGGCAGTGAAAGTGGTTCCTCGAGGTTTTTTGAATACATTCCCATAGGAGAGATCCAGTTCTCTCATGTCGAGCTCTGCATCGATCACGGTACGGGAGGCTGTCCCCTTGAGGGTTGCAGCTATCCCGGCTTTGCCCGGCAGCGTGAGATCCGGGGGCAATGCCGCCATGCCTTCAGGAAGGAGTGAGAGGAGATTCGAGATGTCCAGGGAATCCCCGTTCACGGATATGTCCCACGCAGGAGAGGTCACTGGTGTTATGAGCTTGCCTGTTGCCGTGACCACATTTTCGTTCAGGGTCATGTTTACAGAGTCGAGGAGGATGGTCTGCGAAGGGTATTCAAGGCTCATCCTCCCAGCGAGCCTGAGAGACAGGGTCCCGGATTCATGTTCCCTATTTCCCTCCCCGGTCACGGCACAGACAAGATCCGTAGCCACGATCTCTCCTTCTGTCTCGATGGTTTCCTTCAGAGATCCCTGTGCAGTCATGTCGGCCCTGGCAGCACCCCTCAAGATCCGAACCGGCAGTGACACAGGAATTTCTTTCAGTTCTGTCTCATCGATCTTCAGATGGATATCGATCGGGATTTCTTCAGGCTTGAACTCTGATCCCACTGGACCAAGGGTTCCCGAGAGGTGAACATTCTGCCCTGAAGGGTGCAGGTATGATGCGGACAGATCAACCCTGATGGGGGTCTGGAGGGACACGTCTCTGGTCTTGAGATCGATACGTTCCACCACGAGGGGACCGACGTCCGGGGACCCTGTTTCATCACGGTAGATGACCCTTCCGTCTGTTATGAACAGATCCTGGACGAACAGCGATGCGAGCAGGCCTGCAGGTGGAATTGTCCGACCACGACCTCCCTGTGCCGTGTCCTTCTGCTCCTGTGGAGAAGACGAAGCCTCCAGGAGATCCGAGAAGCTGAATTCACCCTTTGCATTGCGTGTGACGCGCACAACAGGTTTTTTCAGGGATACACCGGTGACCGTGACCTCTCGTTTCAGAAGACTCAGGAGGCTCAGCCGAACCTGAAATTCCTCGATGGAGAGAAACTCTTCCGACGAGAACGACGGGTTGTCCGCTATCCTGATCCCTGTGATCTCGGCACCGAGACCGGGAATGACTCTGAGGCGGATATGGTCGAGATCGACATCCCGGCCAAGGGCCTCCTGAGCGCGGGATATGGCCGTCTCCTTGAATCTGTCGAGATCGACGAGGAATGGGAGGAGAAGAATAATGACAAGGCATATCCCGATCAGGATGCCAATGCCGATGAAGAACTTTTTCATCTAGAGCTCCTTGCAGGGGTTCTGCACCTCACGAGATACCTGGAAAGTGTATCACCGGATGGAAAACCTTACAAGCATTCCCGGGATCGGGGAACATCCCGCGTGAGAGCCCGTTTCCTGGGGAAATCCCTGGAGTGGATGTGTCGAATCGTGCCCGGGCCGTTGGCACCCACGTGCGATCTGCCTGAGATCTCTTCGGAATGCACCTCTCTGTATGCTTTCCCGATTGTTCTGCCGTCAGTCCAGATCCTTCGGGGGAACCATGTCCAGTCCGAGCTGGCCACCCGGGTTCATGATGTTGTTGGGGTCGAAGTGTGACTTCAGGGTCCTCAGAACTGCCACCTGTTCGATCCCGAGGTGCTGTTCCATCCATGGTGCAAGCATCCTGCCGATTCCGTGGTGATGGCTGGGAGACCCCCCTTCCTGGACGATCCGTTCGACGATCCCCCGGTGAAAGTGCCTGTACTCATTGATGTCGTCCATCCTTGCAAGGAAGATGAAGTACAGGTTCGTGCCCTGGGGGTAGAAGTGGGAGGCATGGGTCATGCACATGGTGGAAGGCCTGCTCTTGATGTATTCCCTTACGCCCTGGTGAATGGTGTGGAGGGTTGACCAGGTCACCGAGGTCTCCAGGGTGTCGATGATGATTCCAAAGTCCTGGAGGTCTTCGCGCATGTACGGTTCCGTGTATCGTGTATGCTCCCATTTTTTTGCAGCGTAGCCGGTGAGATAGATCGCGCCGTGTTCCTTTGCAATCCTCTGTATTTGCTGCTTGACATGCCTGGTAAACCCCTTCTCTCCTTCGGCGTTCCCCAGGCACAGGCAGCGTTCCATGGGCTTGAATCCTTTCCTTTTGAGGAAGGCATCTACGAAGGACGGCATACCGTAGAGCTTGAGCCCCCGGTCTGTTTCTTCAGGGTCGGAAATACGGTAGATGGCCGGCATGCCGAACTCTCCCTGACAGATCTCCCTGCTCGCATCCACCGCAGCCTCCCACGTGGGGAACATGAAGCTGAACCTCCTTCTGTTCTCGGGCATGAAGCGGAAGATCTTCATGGTTACTTCCACCAGTATTCCATAGGTGCCTTCAGAGCCCTTCATGATATCGTTCACCTTCGGGCCCGTTGCGGTTGCCGGGTAGTCATGAGTCTTGAACGTACCGGCGGGGGTTACGTATTCCTGGCTAATCACCAGGTCACAAGCGTCTCCGTAGTAGGTCGATGCCTGGCCCGATCCCAGAGTCACGATCCACCCTCCCACGGTTGAGTACTCGAACGACTGGGGGAAATGCCCACAGGTAAATCGCCTCCTGGTCCCGAACCGTTCCGGCGCGCTGTTGAGGAATTCCTCATAGGACGGGCCATAGATCCCTGGCTGGACACGGGCAGTCTGGTTGATCTCGTTGATCTCGAGCACCTTGTTCATATGTGTGCTCAACACCAGCGTGATGCCGCCTCTGGCAGGACGGACACCAAAGTTGACCGACGTCCCTGCGGCGTATACGTAGACCGGAATCTTCTCTGTGGAGCAATACCGGACGATCTCCTGCACGTCCTCCTTGGAGCGCGGATGCACGACGAGGTCAGGTACCTCCCGGACGATCCCCTTCCTGAGCTCCATGAGTTCCTCGGTGGTCTTGCCGCAGGCGAACTTGACCCTGCTGTAATCATCCCAGGATACATTCCCGGGGCCTGCAATCTGTTCCATCCTCTCCCTGTGGCGTGAATCGAGGTTGACCGGTCTGTCCAGCATCACGCCCGTCAGTCCCTCGTCTCTCTTCTGCCTGAAGTCTTCATCGCTGAGGGAAAACTCTTCCTTTATCATATGGTACCACTTGGCACTGGGGTGCTTGAAGGCGTTAGGAGAACCGTATTTGAATATGGATCTGAACGATCCCTCCGGCGGAGCAGTCTCTGTCCACTCAGGGATAAATCGACTCTTTTTCACTGTTTACTCCTCCTCAATGATCATCAATGAATGATGGTGTGTGACGACCCAGGGATTTCGCATATCCCTTCATGTTCCTAATTAACCGGGAGCTTCAGCATTTCAAGGCTTTGCTGGAGCTCTCTGTCGATCTTGTCCTGGCTCCAGTTCAGTTCACGTGCTGCACAGGAGGCGACCTTTTCCAATACCTCGATGCCGGGATTCCCCAGGGTTGCAATCCCGGTCCTGCGGAAAATGATGTCGCTGAGGCTCCGTGCCATCTCGTTGCGGACAGCATGAGTGACCTGAGCCAGGATTTCACTATCGTCATTGAGGACTTCCTTGAGGCACTCGTCTCCTCGTGCCATGGCAAGAATTGACTCGTACTCCGTTCCATAGTTTCGTGCCAGGTATACGACGGTATCCATGCTGAAGTCACGGTTGTTTCTGAGAGCGGAGAACACGAATTCATTCATGTCCGCAATTTCGCATCCACACAGGGGCAGCTTGTCTGTGATGGTCCTGCCGAGATTTCTGCACAGCTTTTTCTCCACGAGTTTCACGGTTGTCTGGGCGAGATTCCTGCTGGTCGTATACTTTCCACCTTCAACAGTGATCAATCCTTCAAGACCGTCCGCTGCATTGTCATAGACCTCGTATTTTCTCGACGTTGTATACGTCTCCTGGGTCTGATCCTCCACCAGGGGCCTTAACCCACCATAAGCAAACAGGACGTCGTCATAGCACAGTGTCCCGTCCCCGAACGACTCGTTCACCTCATCGATGAGTTCAAGAATACTCTGTTTCGTAACCCGGTACTCGTCGGGACTCCCCTGGTACTCCTTGTCCGTGGTGCCGATGAGCGTGTGCCCTCTCCAGGGTATGAGGAAGAAATGCCTCCCTTTTCGTGTCGTATACCCGACAACATGGGAATTCACGAGTTTCTTTGTGACGATGTGAATTCCCTCGGATCTCCTGAGCTGCTCGTTCACGCCCCCTGGTTTTGCAAGGCCCAAGATGATGTCGGCCCATGGACCGGAGCAGTTGACGACGATGCCAGCATCCAGCTTGACAGTCTTCCCGTTCAAGAGATCCGTGACCTCGACACCTGTGACTTTATCTTCCCCATCCATGACGAACCCTTCGACCTTGGTGTAGTTCGCCACCTGTGCCCCAAACCTCACAGCAGACTTTATGAATGCCAACGTCAGCCTCTCGGGAAAGATGCTCACACAATCGTAGAAGAGGGACGCCCCCCGAAGTCCAGTGCGCCGGACATTCGGCTCCTTGATGAGGACCTCCTGGGGGGATATTGTCTGGTGGGACGGTATCTTCTTGCTTATATCCCACGTCATGGACCTGTCAAAGGAGAGAAGATCGTACAGAATCATCCCTACCTTGATGAACCACTTGTTGTTTTTCAGGGAGGAACTGTTATGGATCCACATCATGGGATAGGGGTGCACAAAGTTGGGGGCAATATTTTCAAGGGTTTTCCGTTCCCTGAGCGACTCCCTCACGAGACCGAATTCAAGATTGTTGAGATACCGGAGCCCACCATGAATCAGCTTTGATGTCGCTGCAGACGTGGCACAGGAAAAATCCTTTTTCTCCACCAGTGCAACGCTGAGTCCCCTGCTGGCGGCCTCATATGCCATGGCTGCACCCGTAATCCCTCCTCCGATGACAAGTACATCAAACCGTGTGTTTCCGTAGTCTTCGATAAACCTCTTCATGTCCGCTCCTGAATATGGTTCCTCTCATCCAGGACTGTGCGGATGGCATGTTCAACATAGGTGAGAACATCGAGCATGATCTGTTTTGCCGCCGCCTGGTCCCTGTCCCGAATTGCACGCAAGATATCCTGGTGAAACGTCTCTGATCTGAGTCTGTTTTCCTCCTTGTCAAAGTAGATGTGGCCGAATTGTCTGAAGAACTTGGTAAAAAAGTTGAGAAGGATCAGATAGAGTATGTTTTTACTTGCCAGGGCGATACGATGGTGGATCCTGATGTCCCGTTCCATGGTGGACAGGTCCATGCTTTGGAACACCAGATCGGAGAGCTTTTCGAGATCCTCCCCTGTCCTGTTGAGTGCGGCGATGGATACCATTTCGGGCACAAGCACTCTCCTGACCTCGAGCAGGGTCCACAGGATATCCTCATCAAGAGAGTTGTCCATGTAGAACAGCGCCTGAATAAGCTCCAGATTTCCGCTTTCCAGATAATCCTTCACATAGACGCCGTCTCCGTGCCTGATTTCGATCACATCGAGGGACTCGAGCTTTTTCAATGCCTCCCGAATGGTGGAGCGGTTGACGTCGAAGCTCAGGGCGAGATTCCTCTCAGAGGGGAGCCTTTCCCCGCACCGCAGCTCCTTCTTGATGATCTTTTTCAGGATCACTGAGACAATGTTTTCGTGGAGACGGCTTCTCGTGACCGGGCGTGCAAAATGGACTGGCGCGTGCACCTGACCTCCTCAGAGAAGTAATTGGTCCGGTGGTCGGACCAATTACGTATCGCACAGAGAGGCACCTCTGTCAACACGTATCTGGATGCACTGACTCTACCGGACATGTCTGTGACCATAGACTGGATATCGAGATCCATCACTGGGCACACCTGAGAATCCCGGTGCCCTCAAATCATGGCCTGCGATGCTCTTCGAAGCGGATCTCAGTCGGTATAGGTCTCCCTCTTCCACCTCCAGGGCACATCAATGATTTCACCCGGCACCTGGATCGAGTAGAGTGCATGAAAGGCCTTCTTCAAGACCGCCCGCTGCTGGCCCACATGGAATGGTTCTCCCAGCGAGTGCCCGAAAGGCCACTTCAGAAAGATCGTCCGCGGGGGTTTCACCCTTTCAGTGTAGGGCCTCACACTGGATATCCCGATCGTGGGAATACCGGATCTTTCGATCTCCCGCTGGACCAATCCCACGGACTGGTTGCAGATGGCTCACCCGGGGGTAAGCAGGACACAGTCAGCCCCCGCTTCCTTCAACCGTAGGGCGATTTCTGGTGCAGACACGTTCATGAGCGTGTATATGTGTGGCCCGTCAATGTGGCCCATGAAACTGAAATTGACCTCGCACACCTTGTTGATAAACCCTTCTCTGGCGAGTTCTGTCAGGCGTGTGACGGGAAAAACGATATTCATGTCTGCATCGGCATCGGTATGATCATAGTAGTCGTGGGTGATCATCACCTGATCCTGGCTCACGTCCGAACCTAGTTCTCTGAACGTCGGGTCGCCGTTGGGATCATCCATGTTGAACGGTCTCTGGCTCTTGAGGTGCACCCCTGCAGTGGTTACGAGGGCAACGATGGAATCTTCACACGATTTTTTCACCGGGGTCCAGGGGATGTCCTCAGACTCCCATGGGTGATAGGATCTGATAAACGGCTCGGACAGTGCCGGAAACCGCGTGATGAGCCGTGCAATGAACCTGTTTTTGAACCGGGAGAGGTTCATCCCTTCCCTCCATTACGACTCATGGCCCTGAGCTGCAGCTCGTTCACGGCATCACCTCATCGAGGAGACTCTAGCAGGGTTGACCCTGCTTTTCAATGTCCCCCCATTTGTTCTGCCTGGTTCTCTGGTGAGAAACCATGTGCAGATACTCGTGCATGCTTGCATCTGGTGTTTTCCCGTGTACTATTGAAAGAAGAACCCGTGCACACGGAAGGAGGGTCTACCCATGATCATAGTCCACGTGTTCATTCACGTGCAGCAGGCACATGTCGATGACTTCATCGAAGCCACAGTCGAGAATGCACGAAACAGCATAGAAGAACCGGGCGTGTCACGATTCGACTTCATCCAGAGGGCAGACGATCCTACCCGCTTCGTGCTGGTGGAGGTGTATCGGGACGAGGATGCCCCTGGCAGACACAAGGAAACAGACCACTACCGGAGATGGAGGGATTCGGTTGAGAACATGATGGCCGAGCCCCGTTCCAGCATCCGCTGCAGGAACATCTTTCCAGACGATGCGAACTGGTGAATGCCTCCTTCACAGCACCAGCGGTGAATATGCAGGCTTCCAAGCGCAGGCCGCATACCCTGAACGTGACCTGTTCTGCAGGTGCAGAGAAAACCTGCCGACGTATCACATATTTTCACGGAGTATTGGCCACCGATGAACTTTGAATTCTCTACTGCTGGAAGAATCATATTCGGACCAGGAACGATCGAGGCCGTACCGGCATTGATTTCAGGATGGGGGAGGCGTGCCCTCGTGATATCAGGGAGCAGCACGCAAAGGGTGGAGCCGCTCATCGACCTGATCAACGGCATGGGAATCAGCACGGTCCTGTTCCAGGTTCCCCGGGAACCCACGACTGAGATAGTACTCGAGGGGTCGACGCTTGCTAGAATCGAAGAATGCGACATGGTGATCGGCTGCGGGGGCGGCAGTGTCATCGATACCGGCAAGGCGGTGTCGGCACTCATGACGAATCCCGGTGACATATTCGATTACCTGGAAGTCATTGGTCACGCACATGAGATAGCACTCAGCCCAGCGCCCTACATTGCCATTCCCACCACTGCAGGAACCGGAACGGAGGTCACCCGGAATGCCGTGATCACCTCACAGGAACACAAAGTCAAGGTGAGTATGCGATCAAACCTCATGCTGCCCCGTGTTGTGGTGGTTGATCCCGAGATCACACATTCCATGCCCCCGTCCGTCACGGCGCACACGGGCCTCGATGCTTTTACACAGCTCCTCGAGGCCTTTGTGTCGAAAAAATCAAATCCTCTGACTGATGGAATCTGCATACAGGGACTGTCCAGAGCTGCCCGATCAATGTTCACGGTATACACTGACGGGAAGAATGCATCTGCCCGCGAGGACATGGCGCTTGCAAGTCTATTCAGCGGCCTTGCCCTTGCGAATGCTGGCCTCGGTGCGGTTCATGGATTTGCAGCAGTGATTGGTGGAAGATTCCCTGCACCACACGGTCTTGTGTGTGCCCGCCTTCTCCCCCCCGTCGTTGAGATGAACATCTCAGCCCTCAGTTCCCGCGATCCTTCGTCTGCTGCTCTGAAGCGCTACGATGAGGTTGCAGCCATCATCACCGGCAACCTGCGTGCGCGGGCCCGTGATGGTATACACTGGATCCAGGAGCTCTGTTCTTCAATGGATATCCCTTCCTTGAGATCCATCGGCCTGTCCGAGGATGATTTCCCTTCCGTCGTTGCCCAGTCCAGAAAAGCGAGCAGCATGAGAGGAAACCCCATAGAACTGACGGAGGAAGAACTCCACGAAATTCTGGTGAAGTCCGTTTCCTGATCGGAGTTCCCGCTGATTGCAAGATACTACTGCAGCATGAGTTTGAGCCGCTTCACTGCCTCTGGGAGCACATCTCCCACCCGCTCGAAGAACCGCAGATGCGCATGCCGGTCATAGGGGGTTTCCCCCTGGTTGATGATCACGAGCCTGGCACCTGCCTGAAGCGATTCTCCGGGAATCTGGGCTGCAGGTACTACGACAAGAGATGATCCAAGCACAACAAACAGATCGCTCTTTCGGGAATGTTCAATGGAGAGCATCAGATCTTTCTCGGGAAGGGGCATGCCGAAATCCACGACACTGGAGACGAAGGAGCCTCCGCATGAGCATCTGGATGCACCTGAAGACTTGTCCACCGTGGCCCCGCAGCGGGTGCACCTCAGTTTAGCCATGTTCCCGTGGAGCTCAGCTATCAGGTCATGCCTGATGCCTGATTTGATGTGAAGATTGTCCACATTTTGAGAGATCAGAAACTTCATTTTCCCGAGATCCTGGAGTTCCACAAGTGCACGGTGAGATCTGCTGGGCTGAAACGAATCCCACGGCCGTTCATGGCCCTTTGGTGGAAGCCCCTTGTCTCTCCTGGTCCAAATGCCGTCTGGACCTCTGTAGTCCGGAAGTCCTGATTCAGTACTGATTCCCGCACCGGTGAAGAACACCGGGTAGCGTGCCTCAGAGAGCCATGTGGCCAGGAGGGATATCCGTTCATCGAGGATCATGTCTGCAGCTTTTGTTCCCACGGCCCCTCTCCTTATCGCGGCATTCTTTTATACGCCCCCAAACGATGGCCATATGGCGATTCATTTCTTCTCTTCAATGAATTCTGATTCGTTCCCCCTGCTCAGTGCTGATTGATCCGGATCTGAGGATGAATCGAAAGATTATTCCTGGGACTCGCCGGGAGTGTAGCTTTGGCCGGTATTCTGGAGAAGTCGCGTAATCGCTTCAACCCGCTCCTCGAGCCTGTCGATGATAAGCTGCTGTTTGTATACAACATCATTGAGTTTCTGTATGGTGTCTTCGTGATAGGCCACCATGGTCTCCAGCGTGGCAAATCTCTCTTCACTCATACATCCTCCTGGGTACGTTGATGGGATCAACGATGCCTGTTTCTTTATAATATGCTGATGATCCATGAGAAGCAACCGTCTCAAGCAGAAAAAACGGGCCCTCGAGCAGATTCCACAGAGCTGATCTTCCGGAACCTGACCACGATCGTGAAGATATCCCCCTTCATGAATACCCCTCACGCTTGAGTGTTGATTTTCACATCCAGATGTGGTGTTCAATCACTTCACAGGTATAGGCTCTGGACAGTGAGGGTGACATGGCATGGTTTTTCCTCTCGCTGATGGCGGCATTCAGTCTCGCCACGGCCGACGCAATCACAAAGAAGGGGTTTTCCCACCTGAGCCCGTATGAAATGGGCTTGACTAGGCTCACCTACACGCTGCCATGGCTGATTGGTTCCCTCTTTTTCATCGACTGGCCAGATCTCGATGGAATATTCTTTCTCTGTCTGGCAGCGGGCCTGCCTCTGGAAGCGCTGGCCTTCTTCTGCTACATGAAGGCCATTAAGCTCTCTCCCCTCTCTCTCACCCTTCCCTTCCTCGCCTTTACACCGATCTTCATCATCCTGACTGGATGGATGGTGCTAGGCGAAACCGTGAATTCTGCCGGGTTCTGCGGAATCCTCCTGATCGTGATCGGATCGTATTTCCTGAATTTCTCACACATACACTCCGGGCTCATGGATCCGTTCCGGGCCATCTTCAGGGAACCGGGATCCCGCCTCATGCTTCTGGTCTCATTTCTCTACTCCCTGACATCAACGATCGGCAAACTCGGTATCCTTCACTCCAGTCCGGCTTTCTTCGGCATCGCCTACTTCACCAGCTTCAGCCTTGTCGTGGCTTTGTTTCTCCCCTTCGCACCCGGCGCAGGAATCAGGGTGCTTGCCGAGAAACCGCGCATCGGCATCCTGCTCGGTTCGGTCATGGCAGTCATGATCTTCAGCCACATGGTTGCCATCTCCCTGGTGCAGGCGGTGTACATGATATCCCTGAAGCGCACGAGCCTTTTCTTCGGGGTCCTCTACGGTGCCGTGCTCTTCAGGGAGGAAAAGATCACCCAGCGTCTCACCGGTGCGTCGATCATGGTTGCAGGAGTCCTTGTCATCGGGTTCTATACCTGACGTCATTCTGAACTCCATTTTGCCCCAGATACCATTTTGACATTTTGTCACGTGTTGCGGGGGGGAGCGGAAGGTGTTTTGACACTTTG
>JBNGDS010000071.1:0-15667 GCA_049975365.1 Desulfomonilia bacterium
TGCCGAAGTGGTGGAATTTGGTAGACACGCCATCTTGAGGGGGTGGTGGGTAACTCCCGTCCGGGTTCAAATCCCGGCTTCGGCACCATTTTCTACTACGAGAAAGAAAAGAGAGACATACCATGGCAAGAAAGTGTGATATTTGCGGAAAAGGATCTCAAACTGGCAATAACGTGTCCCATGCAAACAACAAGACAAAAAAGGTCTGGCTTCCGAATCTCCAAAAAGTGCGGATCGAGACACCCGAGGGTGTGAAGAGAATTACCGTCTGCACGCGCTGCATCAAGTCAAACAAGATCAACAAACACGCCGCCTGACCCTCTTCCCACCTGAACGTACTTGACAACCCATCGGGTGAGGAAAAAGCGATCCACAATTCTTCTCCCGTCCAGCTGCTGATTCAGGACATTGAAAAAAGCAGGTTTTCTTTTCGCGGAGAAGACCCTTGCCTCCATTTTCCGTGATCTGTACAATAGAGGAAAGAAGAGATGCTGTGATGTACCCGATGCGCTACTGCCCAACAGACATGTAAACTGAACCATGAAAGGTGGTTTCATTTCACCCGACGGGTGAACTGACGGAGGAAACAGCAATGAAATTCGTACACCTCGCGGTGTTGTGTTCTGCTTTCCTTGTAAGCGGATGCGCAACGACGCCGCAGGCACCCATAGAGGACACGGCATTCTACCTGGCCCGTCTTGACACACTTTGGGAGGTCATCCTTGCAACCCTGGAAGAAGAGTCCATCATGGTCAGGTCAATGGAGAAGGAAAAAGGGATCATCATAACCAAGTTTCACAACTATATGGTGGGCCCAAGTGCGCACCATGCGATCGACGAGATCGCCTATCGGCCTTCGGTTCATAAGGCCATTTTCTCCCAGGTAGGATACTCGTTCACCATTTCCATCACCCAGGTTACAGAAATGAGTTCGAAGGTCAGGGTCATGGCCACCATCGAGGCGTACGATTCAAACATGACCAAGGCGTGGCACGCGTGTCCTTCGAAGAGCATCCTGGAATACCAATTGCTCGACAAGATCAGGACCCGTCTCTAGGCTGAACCATTTCAGCCGACCACCCAGGTATCCAGGCACGGGAGTGAACCAAGCTGAAATAGCCATGCCTACGGAAGCACGTCGAAGGCGAGATGCATCATTCGGCGTGGTATGGCCTACTGCCGCTCGATTCGTTCGACCCCTTTCAGTCTCTTTATTTCTTGTGAGAGCTTCTCCAGCTCGCCCAAATCCTTGACCAGTATTCGAAAAACACATATGGAATTCCCGTTCGCCAGGGAATATGCATTGAGCTTGGTGATGTTGATGTTCTGTGAGCCGATGATCGCGGTGATGGAACCAAGCATACCGGGCTTATCCTCACAGATCACTGAAAATTCAATCTCGTGGCTTTCCGATATGCTGGTATCCCACTCAACAGATATGAGACGTTGGGGGTCGATATCAGCGACATACGGGCAATTTGATCTATGAACAGTGATGCCCCTGCCCCGGGAGATAAATCCGACGACATCGTCACCTGGTATGGGTCTGCAGCATCGTGCAAACCTCACAAGGAGATTCTCAACCCCCTTCACGATAATACCAGAGCTGTCGTGTTTCTTCTTCTGGACCTGACCTCTCTCTGTGCGCTTCTGTTCTTCAGGTATCACCTTGTGGATGACCTGGTTCACGGAAAGTCTCCCGAAACCGATGGCGGCAAAGAAATCATCAGTGCTTCTGTGGGAGAACTCCTTTGCGAGCTGGTCAAAGTCGATATCCTTCAAGACATGCAGGCTCTTGAGTTTCTTCTCCAGAATCTCTCTTCCCAGAGCAATACTCTGCTCTCGTTCCTGGGTTCTCAGCCACGTCCTGATTTTTGTCCGTGCCCGGGAAGTCTTGGCGACTCTCAACCAATCCTTGCTCGGATGCTGCTTTGCTGACCTGAGAATTTCTACGACGTCACCACTGTTGAGTTTGTATCGAAGCGGTACGATCTGACCGTTCACCTTCGCACCGATGCACTGGTGCCCGAGTTGAGTATGAACAGCATATGCGAAATCCAGAGGAGTTGCGCCCACCGGAAACCGGAAGACATCACCTTTGGGGGTGAACACGTAGACGTCCTCAGGGTACAGATCGATCTTGACACTCTGGAGAAACTCCTTCGGATCTTTGAGTTCACGCTGCCACTCCAGAAGCTGTCTCAGCCAGGAAAGCTTTTCTCCATCCTGATCGCTGATCTTTGACCCGTCCTTGTACCTCCAGTGTGCCGCGATCCCCTCGTTTGCGATGTAATCCATCTCGGCGGTCCGGATCTGGATCTCGATTCTCTGTCCCCCAGGTCCGAATACCGTGGTATGAAGCGACTGGTACATGTTGGGTTTTGGCATTGCGATGAAATCTTTTATCCTCGACTGAATGGGCTTCCATAAGGAATGAATGATCCCAAGACTCTCGTAGCACTCTGCGACCGTAGAAACGATGATCCGGATACCCATCACATCATAGACATTTTCGAATGGAATGCCTTGCCGGTGAAGCTTCTGGTAGACGCTGAAAATATTTTTGATGCGGGTCTTGATCTCGGCCTGAATGCCCGACTTGAGCAGCTTGTCCTGGATCTGTCCCATGATCTCATGGAGATAGCTTTCCTTCTCCCTCTCTATGGAATCCAGCTTCCTCTTCAGGATGGTATAGTCCTCAGGTTCCAGGTATCTCAGGCTCAGTTCCTCGAGTTCCACCTGAAGCCAGTGAATTCCCAGCCTGTTGGCCAAGGGGGCATAAATATCCAATGTCTCACGGGAGATCCGAATCTGTGCAGTGCGATTGTGGTACTCGAGAGTACGCATGTTGTGGAGACGATCTGCAAGCTTGATGAGAAGAATCCGCAGATCCTTGCTCATCGCCAGGATCATTTTCCTGAAATTCTCCGCCTGCTGTTCCTCTTCTGAACGAAAATCAATCTTGCTGATCTTCGTGAGACCATCTACCAACTGTGCCACTTCGTCACCGAACTCGAGCCTGATGTCCTCTACACCCGTGAGACTGTCTTCTATCGCATCGTGCAGCAATGCAGCAGCAACCGCGGTAACATCCAGGTGCATTTGGGCGATCATATGGGCTACTTCGAGGGGATGGTTTAGGTACGGCTCACCACTGAGCCTGGTCTGTCCCTGATGCACCCGGGCGGAGAAGACGTATGCCTTCTCAATTATCCTGTTGTCAGCTCCCGGAACGTATGTGGAAACCTCATCGAGGATGTCGTTAATTCGTACGGTCAAGTATCGTACCTTTCTTCTGGATTGCCTGCAGACAGTGCTCAACGGCGCGGTCGATGGGTATTTTGTCAACAATTCCTCCATCCCGCTGTTTGATCTCGACCACACCTTCGGCAAGATCTTTCGCACCCACCGTAACCCTGAAGGGTACTCCGATCAGATCTGCGTCCTTGAACTTCACACCCGGCCGTACATCTCTGTCATCGACGAGCACATCGAGCCCATGACCGTACAGTTCCTCATAAATGGCATCTGATGTTCTCACAACCTCAGGATCGCTCACCGATATCGGGAGTACGAGCACCTGAAACGGTGCTATGGAAGGAGGAAATACGATCCCGTTCTCATCGTGATTCTGCTCAACAGCCGCTGCCACTACCCTTCCCACACCGATACCATAACACCCCATGACGATGGGGTTCAGACTCCCGTCCTCATCGAGAAACATGGCATTCATGGAAGAAGAGTACTTGGTCCCGAGCTTGAAGATGTGACCAACCTCGATACCTCTGATGATCTCAAGTTTCCCGGTGGAGCACCTTGGACAGGGATCTCCCTCTATCGCTGCACGGATGTCGTCGAATCCATCAACCGCAGTATCCCGGGAAAGCCAAACATCTCTGATGTGGTAGTCCTCTCTGTTCGCACCGGTCACATACGGTCCATTCTTCAGCAGGGCATTGTCTGCTACTGTTTGTATCTTGAGCCCAACCGGCCCTGCAAATCCACGCGGGGCACCCGTGTGTTGCTCGATAATCCACTCTTCCGCCAGTTCCAGCGCCTCACACCCCAGGAGCCTGCGGAGCTTTGCCTCATTGATTTCGTGATCGCCCCGTACAAGGGCTGCCACCGGTCCGTGTTCTGTTGTGTAGATAAGAGTTTTTACGAGGTCCTGAGGCTGGATTTCGAGAAATTCACATACTTCCTGAACTGTCCTGATATTAGGGGTATGGACTTCCTGAGGCGATCCATCCGGGGCATTCCCGAATGTTGTCTTGTCCGGCTTGGCGATCTCGGCCTTCTCCTGATTTGCCGCATACTGGCATGAAGAACAGCTCAGGATGATATCTTCCCCGGTTTCGGCGAGCACCATGAATTCATGGGAAAAATTTCCTCCTATGGGACCGGAATCAGCCTCCACGGCCTTGAATTTCAGCCCGCACCGTGTAAAAATCCTTTCGTACGCCCTGTACATGGCATCGTAGCTCTTCTCAGCAGAGGCATCGTCCTTATCAAACGAATACGCGTCCTTCATGATGAATTCTCTTGCCCGCATGATTCCGAACCGAGGCCTGATTTCGTCACGGAATTTCGTCTGGATCTGGTAGAGATTCAGCGGCATGTCCTTGTAAGAATGCACATAATCTCTCACAATATCCGTGATTACCTCCTCGTGTGTTGGCCCCAAGGCAAACTCTGCACCCTTTCGATCTATGAATCTCAGAAGTTCCTTCCCGTAGACAGTCCACCTGCCGCTTTCCTTCCAAATCTCGGCCGGCTGAACACCGGGCAGCAGCAATTCCAGTGCCCCCGCGGCATTCATCTCCTCCCTGATGATCATCTCTACGCGCCTGAGTGCCTGAAGTCCGTAGGGGAGATACGAGTAGATTCCCGAGGCCAGTTTTTTTATCATGCCGGCTCGCAACATCAGCTTATGGCTGACGACTTCGGCATCCCGAGGCTCTTCCTTCAACGTGTTGAGAAAAAACGCGGAAAGTTTCATTTACGCTATCTCCTTGTGAACTTCATCGAGAATTGTCTGTACAATCTCGTCTTTCCGTATCCGCCTGAGTACTTTCCCGTGAGAAAAAAGCAGGGCCCCCTTGTGATCACACGCTACTCCGATATCCGCAATTCTGGCCTCTCCAGGACCGTTTACCGAGCATCCCATGACGGCTACTATCATGTGCTCCTTTACTCCTTTCAGGGCATTTTCAACTTCTGTAGCAATGGAGGCGACATCAGCGTTTGCCCGGGCGCAGGTGGGGCAGGCAATGACCCGAACCCCTTCTTTTCTGAGATCGAGGCATTCGAGGAGAATCCTCCCGGCAAAGACTTCCTGAACCGGATCCGCCGAGAGTGAGATCCGGATCGTGTCCCCGATTCCCTCATGGAGTAGTACCCCGATACCCACAGAGGAACGTATGAGGCCTGAGTAGAGAGGGCCGGACTCTGTCACTCCCAGGTGCAATGGCCATACACAGATTTCTGAGAATCTCCGGTAGGCATTGATTGTCTCCATCACATCGGATGATTTCAACGATACTTTCAGACTGGAGACCCCCATATCTTCAAGCATTTCAACGTATTCCCGCGCAGTTTCCACGAGCGCTCCCACATGGTCGTGAGCGAACCGTTCCAGAACTTTCTTCTTCACCGAACCGAGGTTCACTCCTACACGGATGGGAACCCTGAGATCACGGGACACATCTGCAACGGCGCGGACCTTCTGTTTTCCGCCAATATTCCCTGGATTGATGCGAATCCCATCAGCTCCTGCATGCATAGCACCAATGGCGAGTCGGTAGTCGAAATGGATATCCGCGATGAGCGGAATCAGAATCTGTTTCCTGATCTCGGGGAATGCCCTCAGCGCGTCTTCATCAGGTATGCTGAGACGCACAATATCGCACCCTGCACTCTGGAGCTGAAGGATCTGCGTTACTGTTGCTCCAACCTCGTGCGTCAGGGTATTTGTCATGGACTGGACACTGACAGGTGCCCCTCCACCCACGGGGAATGAGCCTACGTAGATTCTCTTCGTGTGTTCCCGATGAACTGTCATTCAGGATTGAGTATCATATTACATACTCATACTCAAGATTGGAACAGGAATGATCGATAAGACCATCGATGAGAAAACTGTCTCCTGAACAGATCGAATCCCTCCTCAATGACGTGGGGGAACTTCCTACCCTTCCGTCAATAGCCACCACTATCATGGAGAAGACCCTGGAGGCTAATGTCAACGCCAAGCAGATCGCAGACATGGTGGAAAAAGATCAGGCCCTTGCACTGAAAGTGCTCAAGGTGGCAAACTCGCCGTTCTACCGGAGAATCAAGGAGATCTCGACCATCAGGGGTGCTGTGGTCCTGTTGGGATTCAATGTATTGAAGAGCATTGTCCTGAGCATCAGTGTCATCAACCTCTTCTCTGACAAGGACAAGCGGGCCCTGGACTTCTACAAATTCTGGCAGCACAGCATCGCCTGTGCCGTCTGTGCAAAGGCAATCGCCGGTAAGATCCTGCCGGAATCCACAGAAGATGCATTCATTGCCGGGTTGTTGCATGACCTTGGAAAGGTTATCGCAGACCAGCTCATATGCAGGGACGGTGAATATGCACAGGTCCTTCAGATATCTGAAAAAGCTGGTTCGGACATCATCGAGGTGGAACATGATCTCGTGGGCATAGACCACGCATCACTGGGGAAATATTTGATGGAGCGATGGAATCTTCCTTCCCATCTCTGCAAATCAGTGGGATATCACCACAGTCTGGTGGATATCACTGATGACCAGGCAACGAAGAAACTCTGCGCCATAGTACATGTAGCCGACATGGTGACCAACCATCTGGGTCTCGGCCTAAACGAAATCCCTACAGGCT
The DNA here is from genome assembly GCA_049975365.1 of Desulfomonilia bacterium. Classification (GTDB taxonomy): domain Bacteria; phylum Desulfobacterota; class Desulfomonilia; order UBA1062; family UBA1062; genus DSBG01. Next base: position 6,887 of record JBNGDS010000071.1, read on the forward strand.
TTGTTGACCCGGAGCTTTTGAATCACCTCGACCTCACAAGCCATGATATTCAGGAAATCTCCCTCTCCTTGAAGGACAGCATTTCTGACATCAGCGATGAAATGGGAATCCCCAAAGCCGAGCCCAAGACCTATTTCGAGGTTCTTCAGTCGGCAAATGCCCAGCTGGGTAGACTTTCTCTGGACCTTGAACAGAAAAAAATGGCCCTGGAGAGAAGGACTGCAGAACTTTCCAGCCTCAACCACATGAACAGCGAGCTTCAGGCATCCCTCAAACTTTCCGAGATCACCAAGATCATTACATCCAATACACTGACCATCCTTGAGGCAAAAAAGACACGGTGTATAATCCGGTTAAACAACCTCAGGGTTCTGATTACAGAATCATTCCTCGTCAGTGACTCCGTCAATACACGCGCCGGGTTGGCGAGCGTTACTAAGGAACTTCTTGACCGCACGAACGGGATCTACCCCAAGTCACACAACTCCATTTTCGCCCCGCTGAAGGTGAACAACAGGATCATCGGGGTGATCGAGGCCCTCCTCAATGACAATAATGGTCCTGAAGAGATAAACCAGAAGGCCCTTATGCTGAGAACCATAGGGGAAGTTGGGGCTCAAGCCATCCAACGGGCAATGCTCGTCACAAAAAACATCAAGTCCCAGAGGCTAGCTGCGGTTTCGAAGACTGCAATCGCTGCAAATCACGAGATCAACTCCCCGCTGACAACCATTCTGCTCAAACTTGACATGCTCACAAACGAATCTTCCCTGGACACCCATACCAAGAACATTCTCGGAGAGGTGAAGAGCGAGGCGCTCAAGATTCGGAACGTGGTCAAAAAAATGCTCGAAATCTCTGATGTAGTGGAAACCAACTACACCAGTTCTGAGAAAATGCTGGATCTGAACAAGGCATCTGATCACCCGACACATGCATCTTCTCCTGAGCCACACACGAAGAACAACGGAGGCCATGTCGATGCTTCAGGTGTCTTCGAGGAGTATCTTGTAGAGAATCCATCCAGCGGTTCACAGAAACAGAGCATGCCTTCGGGTGGAATCAAGACTGATTCTGTTGCCGGGTTCGAAGACTACCTGGAAAACATACCATCGAAAAGTCCTCAGAAAAAGGGGAGTTTATCATCCGCTGACGCTCCCGGAGACACCCCGGGCTTCGAAGACTACTTCGAAGAAAAAGCAAAGACGGGATCTCAACATCCTGCCGTGCCCACAGCACAGGTAAGCGTGAACGATATCCCGGGGTTTGAGGATTATCTGGAAGAATAGATCACTGCATTTTCTTCCTGTGTTACCGTCACTCCAGTTTCTCCACGATCTCCCGTACTATTCAGGACAAGATGAACGAATGTATCTGTGTGCAGGAGGGAAACATGTTGGAACTGCTGGGCTGTCACAGCCGGTAGGCTGCCAGAAGGCCGGGGCATTGTGAAAGACTGCCCGGGATTCGCAGAAGATCATTACTCCACGTGGTGACCCTGCTGGAAGATCTGCGATGACCAGTCCTTGTACATGACCGAAAGGGTCATGAAGTCTTTTTCATTATCCACATCAAGGGCGGCACCGCCGACAGAGGTCTCGACGATGTTGACACGCGCTCCGAGAATGGTCGATATCAGTGACTTCACCTTTTCCTTTGTGACCGGATAGCACACGAAGTGTGCGAGGCCCTCAAGTCCGATGGCGGACAGCCCTGCAGATATCTGCAGGAGCAGATACAAGAACAAGGTCTTTCCGATCTTTCCCGGACCAAGCCGGAGGATCTCGATGAATGCCCTGATGATGTTGATGAACTCGCGTTGGTACCGGTATTCATAGACCTTCAGCACGAGATCAATATGACTGATGAGAATGAATGGGCGTGCCATGTGGAGGTTGTTCTGCCTGAAGTTGCCGTCTCTCGTATGGAACGTTGCCATCTTGATGCCGGGACGACCCTTCCTTGGACCAAATCGTTTGAGGATCTCCTCAGACGTTATCCCCGCTACGTAGTCATATGTCTCCATATCGCACAGAGAGATGAATTCCTTCAATTCCCGGACCGAGATGAGAGGGATATCCCCTGAGAGAAACAGGACATGTTTATCCAGGTATGTCTGAACAATCTCATCCGTCAGGACACCGGTCTCCCGGTATTCAGGGATGGTCATGAGAAAGCCTTCCCAGCCATTTTCCGCGAGGCTCCTTTTCTGCTGGACGATATGAACACCCATATCACCGATTGCATCCTCGAACTTTTCCCTGGGGCCAACCACCACGATCTGGGAAATCTCATCACAGGCCTTCAGTACCTCGACGATGTGGCGGAGGATCGGCTTGCCTGCAACGTCGAGAAGGGCCTTGTTCCCCTTGAAAACTGTGCGTGCAGCCTTCCCATCTCCTGCAACAATAACTGCATCCAAAGTCATTGCTTTCGTATGGCCTGAAACGTATTTTCTTGTCAAGATATCAAATGGATACAGAAAACTTAAAAAACCCGTGGACAACATGCGAAAAGACTGTCGAATTTCATATATACAGGACTTATCCCCTACGAGAATCGGGATTCATTGCAGACGTTTTGGTCAATCCGTATGAATGAGAATCAGGATGTCACGGATGATTCCATCTTGAAAAGCTCTCGAGCGTGCCCTACGGTCTGTAGAGAACACAGTACAATGGAAGGTGAAGGTATGGAATCAGTCCTCGTTCTAATCCTGATCGTTGGAATCTGGATCGTATTAAACATGGTCGTTCTCCCTCGCATGGGGGTACCCACATGAATGAGCGGGCCGAAAAGGGCCGAGGATCGGTCCTGTCACGCGGGAACACTGCAGGAGAGCACAAAAGGGGAATCCAACAGGAAGCAGGATGCTTCCTGATTCATTTTTGAGGGAATCAGCAGAGAAATTTCCTGAGATTTCATCACACACGTGATCGGTGTCTGGCGCTCTGCGCTTGACACGCCTGACATGAACAATTAGTGAAGTTCAGAGGATACAAGATTTCTCGGTGAGGGAGCACATCTCGTGGGATCGGAGGTCAGGGATCACGTCATGCAGGCGCTCGGGGCTGCATGGCCCATCTGCCTCGGGTATCTCGCCATCGGAATCGCATTCGGTGTTCTTGCAGCCCAGGCAGGACTCAGCCTTCTTCAGATCGCGCTGATGTCCGTCATCGTATTTGCGGGAAGCTCACAGTTCATTGCAGTATCCATGATCAGCTCCGGTGCCGGAATCCTTGCGGTTATCCTGACCACCTTCATGGTGAACCTGAGGCACCTCCTCATGAGTTCATCCCTGGCACTCCACCTGAAAGGAACCAATCGCTCAATACTCTCGCTTTTTGCCTATGGTGTTACAGATGAAAGCTTTGCCGTGAACCTCACACGATTCACTCGAGGCGAATGGGATGTCCGGAGATCTCTCATCGTAAATCATACAGCGAATTCCTTCTGGGTAGTCAGTACCGTGCTGGGAGGGTATATCGGAGAGTTGGTGCCTCCAGGGGCATTCGGGATCGACTATGCGCTGACCTCCATGTTCCTGTGCCTTCTTGTTTTTCAGCTTTCCACGAGAATCACTGTGGTGGTCTCACTTTCAGCAGGGATCCTCGCGGTCATATTCTCTCTCCTGCTCCCTGGGAATTTCCACGTAATCGTGGCTTCTGTCATCGCAGCAAGTCTCGGCGTGTTTGCAAAGAGGTCCTTAGAAAAGAGCCCCCCGGAAGGAGAAGCGTGACATGGCATTAGAAGACTACCTGATCTGTGTTCTGGGTATGGGGCTCGTCACCTATATCCCTCGGTGGGCTCCATTGGCCTATCTCACGGGAAGGAATATCCCCCCGGTCATGGTAGAGTGGCTCCGTTTCATTCCTGCGAGTATTTTGAGTGCCCTGATCTTTCCCTCTATCCTCATCGACACAAGGGTTGGGGGAATATCGCTGTTCAGAAGCGAATTCATCGTTGCCATACCCACTTTTTTCATCGCATTGAAGACAAAATCTCTCGCCTTGACTGTAATCACCGGCATGATGATGTACTACTTTGCTGACAAATTCCTGTGAAACTACAGACAGTGGCATCCACGAACAAACACACAGAGAAACAAAATCTGTTGCTGCATACAGAGTGCATTATCTTGTTGCTCGTCTCTATTCGAGTGAGTCTGTTCTTCCATAGGGCCATCACTGTTGTGGACTCTCCTGTTATCTGCTAGGGTGCTGCCGATGATTATCTACCTCAAACTGGTACTGACCGCTGTCTTCTGGGGGGGGACCTTCATTGCGGGGAGGGCTATTGCTCCTACGGTGGGGCCATTTTCCGGGGCTTTCCTGAGATTCCTGTTTGCATCGATATTCCTCGTGCTCCTGACCCTGGGATCCCAAGGCAGGTTCCCGAAATTAGAGAAACGTCAGATTCTCCCCGTGATGCTCCTTGGCCTTACGGGGGTCTTTGCCTACAATGTTTTGTTTCTCGCGGGCCTCAAGACGGTAACCGCGAGCAGGGCTTCCATTATCATCGCGAACAATCCCGTGTTCCTGGCACTCTTCTCTGCCATCATATTCAGAGAACACCTGGGTGGCCAAAAGATCCTCGGTATTCTTCTCTGCCTCACCGGGGCACTGATTGCCATCTCACGGGGAGATCCCGCAACACTGTTCCACGGCGCCATCGGGTTGGGCGAAATCCTCATCTTCGGGTGCGTGGTAAGCTGGGTTGCCTATTCGCTCATCGGAAAGGTGGTCATGCTGGGCATGAGTCCCATGAGCGCAGTGATGTATTCATCGCTCTTCGGGGCCCTGTTCCTGTTCCTCCCTGCATGCGGAGAGGGGATCATCCACGAGGCTCAGGCATATCCCATGCAGATATGGTCCGGGATCCTCTACCTTGCCTTTTTCGGAACCACTATCGGGTTCACATGGTTCTATGAAGGAATCCATGTGATCGGACCGGCACGTTCCGGGGTGTTCATCAATCTGGTCCCAGTCAGTGCAATCGCTCTTGCTGCGATAATCCTCGGGGAGGAATTGAATATATCGCTCCTGCTGGGAGTACTTCTTGTAACAGGGGGAATTTTCCTCACAAACAGCACGGCATCATGGAAAAACAGGGAGATCACTCTCCAGCAGGCTAGTCCGGACCAGTGATGCAGAGAATGCTGAAGAATGAACTGTATTTTTCTGCCCATCTGCTCATCAGTACTTGACATCTGTCCGGTCTTCGGATATATCCGAGCCCTATTTATGTGTAAGGAGTACTGTTCATGAGTACATTCAGCGCGAAAAAGAACGAAGTGACCAGACAGTGGTTCGTGGTTAATGCCGAAGACAAGGTGCTCGGCAGGCTTGCCGCGGATGTCGCATCCATCCTGAGGGGGAAGACAAAACCCGAGTATACGCCTCACACCGATGTTGGTGATTTTGTCGTGATTGTCAATGCTGAAAAGGTTAAGCTCACCGGGAACAAATGGAGCCAGAAGATGTATTACCGGCACAGCGGGTATATGGGGGGTCTGAAGGAAAAGACAGCCCGTGAGATCCTGAATCAGAAGCCGGAGGAGATTATCAAACACGCCGTCAAGGGCATGCTCCCCAAGAACAGCCTGGGAAGGGCCATGTTCAAGAAACTCAAGGTGTATGCAGGAAATGAACACCCGCACCAGGCACAGATGCCGCACGAGATCACATTGTAAGAGGGGATGTCAATGATCGAAAAAATATACGCCACCGGAAGACGGAAAAATTCCACAGCACGGGTTTGGATATCCCCCGGCAAAGGTGAATTCATCGTGAACGGCAAACCCCTTGATGAATACTTCGACAGGGAAACCCTCAAGATGTCTGCCCTTCAGCCCTTTGACATTACCGAAACTCTTGGACAGTTCGATATCCTTGCCACCGTGAGTGGAGGTGGAATATCTGGGCAGGCGGGCGCTCTGCGTCACGGCATTTCACGTGCGCTTGCATCATTCGATGTGGAAAAATTCAGGTCAAAGCTCAAGGCAGCCGGCTTTCTCACGCGAGACCCGAGGATGGTTGAGCGCAAGAAGTATGGCCTTCACAAAGCCCGCAAGAGACCGCAGTTCTCCAAGAGGTAATCGTCTTTGACCATCTCCGTAGGTATCCTGGGTGCAACGGGGTATACCGGTGCAGAACTCATACGACTGCTCTACAGACACCCGGAAGCCACGATCACCTATTGCTCTTCACGCCAGTATAACGGAAAGAAAATTTCCGATATCCTTGAATTTCTGAAAGGGTACTATGATGCAGTCCTCGAGGAATTTGACGCCGCCTCCATCAAAAACCGCTGTGATGTCATCTTCAGCTGTCTGCCACACGGCGTCAGTATGGGCTACATCTCAAGGATCTCACCCGATGTGCGCGTGATTGATCTGAGTGCAGATTTTCGGATCAAAGATCCATCTACCTACAGACTCTGGTACACTGAGCATGGCCACCATGATCTCCTCAAAGAGGCTGTATACGGCCTGAGCGAGGTCTACCGAGACGAGATCAGAGACGGGCGGATCGTTGCGAACCCGGGCTGCTACCCCACCTCTGTATTGTTGCCGCTCATCCCACTCCTTGAATCAAAACTGATGGATCCATACGGGATCATTGTGGACAGCAAGAGTGGCGTATCAGGTGCTGGGCGTGGCCTGAGCTTGAAGACACATATCTGCGAAACTGGTGAATCGTTCTCAGCGTACAAAGTAGGTCGCGCGCACCGCCACATCCCGGAGATGGAGCAGGAGCTTTCCCGTGCGGCAACGAAGGACATCTCAATTGATTTCATCCCCCATCTGATACCCATCACCCGTGGGATGCTTTCAACGATCTACCTGAGGACCACTCACCCCGAAAACGAACTCAGAGAGTGTCTGAAGACATATTACGAGAATTCACCGTTTATCCATGTGATGGATGATTCCTTCCCTTCAACCAAGGATGTACGGGGAACGAACAGGTGCCTTATCGCCCTGACGAAGATAGAACCAACCGGCAGGGCTGTGATTGTCAGTGTCATAGACAACCTCACAAAGGGAGCATCTGGCCAGGCAATCCAGAACATGAACATCATGTTCGGCATCGATGAGATATCCGGTCTTGACTCAATCCCACTCTTTCCTTAATTTTTCAGAAGAATACACCAGATCGCGTATGTCACCGGAAGAACGGGTGCCCTGACAGTATACCAGGTCAGGTTTCACGAGAGAGTTCAGCAAGAAAGCCCTGATCATGAAACCATGTTCAACTATCCGGTGATTCATGAAAGCGAAAAGGAGGGATGTCATGGCCGGACCCATTCGGAAATCCGTTATCGCTGGGAGCTGGTATCCCGGGGATCCTACGACGCTCAGGGAAACCATCGAATCATACCTTGCACAGGCCACAGAGACCCCGGTCCCAGAAAAACCAGCGGCCATCATTGTCCCCCATGCTGGGTATATGTACTCTGGCCAGGTGGCCGCATATGCCTACAGGACCATCATGAATCAGGAGTACTCAACAGTGGTTGTGATCAGCCCCTCGCATCGGGCATATTTTCCATACGTCTCCCTCTGGGCACATGGTGCATTTGAGACACCCCTCGGTCTGTGTGAGGTAGATGAGGATCTCTCAGAAAGGCTCCTGATGTCATCTACGGTAATCAGGGATGACTCAAAACCCCATGCAGGAGAGCACGCTCTGGAGATTCAGCTCCCCTTCCTGCAGGTCACGCTTGGTTGGTTTAAGCTGTGCCCCCTTATCCTCGGTCAACAGGATATTTCCATGTGCGAGCGTCTGGCGGAAACCTTGTATGAAAACATTTCCAATCCAGAAAATGTGCTCGTTGTGGCAAGTTCGGATCTCTCCCATTTCCACTCAGGGAGAAAGGCGGAGGAAATGGATTCACGAGTAGTGACGAAGATCGAGTCCCTCGACATCCAGGGACTGAGCAAAGACCTTGAATCATCCCACAGCGAGGCCTGCGGGGGAGGTCCCATCATGGCCTCGCTCCTGTATGCAAAGAAGCTCTCCAAAACACGGTCCAAGGTCCTCAACTACGCCCATTCAGGGCACATCACAGGGGATAACAGCTCGGTGGTGGGCTACCTTTCAGCGGTCGTGTATTGATAAACCATCTCCGAAGAACACATCGGGATGGCACACCCTTTGCGGGTGACCTGGAATTTGTTCTTGCATCCAGAACAGTATAGTGTAAGATACACTATATAGCATAAGCTTCGTAATGGCCCTGTCTTCGACGATATTCTCACAATCAAAGACGTACCCGAACGCCCAGTGCAGAGACGGAATGCATCGTGGAAACACGCAGCATGGATGGTGAAGAAAGGACCTATGGTATGGATGACGAGAACACCCTCATGCCAGACCCGGATACCCTGATGAAGCAGGCATTCAGGGAGAAGGTCGAGGATATCCTCCATTCACCCTTCGCAAAAACCGCTATCGCGGCCCATTCGTTCTTGAAAAAGATATCTGAGCTGAGACACACTGTTCTGGATTACCTTGTCAGCAGGACAGAATACGATCTTGAATACCAGTATGAGGAGAGTCTGGGCAGGTAACATGCCGGACGTTTTATCCAATTCTGTGTGACTGAACACTGATCGGTGGCCAACTGTGTATGAACGTGGTGCTTCATCACATTGAGCATCTGTATGTCCTCTCTCTTCATTCTTGCGGTCCCCCATACATTCTGTGCATCATCCACCCTGGTTTTGACATTTTGTCACGTGTTGCGGGGGGGAGCGGAAGGTGTTTTGACACTTTG
>JBNGDS010000072.1:0-15237 GCA_049975365.1 Desulfomonilia bacterium
CCCCCGAGTGCAGTCCCGGAGAGACGGGTTGTCTTTTTCAAAATGGTGGAGGCGGGGGGAATCGAACCCCCGTCCGAAGGCCTTCAGCACAAGGCTCCTACATGCGTAGTCTGTGTATTCATATCTCGGAGGTGATCAGCCCGCAGACAGGCTTCCCACATCCCAGCCTCTCTTGAATCCCTTCCAGCCCAGAGGCCTGACTGTGAGGGTTTCCTGCCTTCATTTGACATCCTTTCATGAACCGGCAGGCAGGTTCATGGAAGGACGTGGCTGCTCGTTAGGCAGCCAGTGCGTAAGAATAATCGTCGGCACTTATCGTGTCTCTGCCTGTTTTACGAGGTGACAGACCTCGGCATGCTCCTTGGGCATCAACTGCCCCCGTCGAACCCATTACGCCCCCGACGATCATGTTCTATACATAGTACCTCTGGGGCGAGTTGTCAAATCCCTCGAGAAGCACTGGCCTCGATGATTTCACAGAGTATGTGCCCGATGAGGATGTGCATTTCCTGGATTCGTGCGGTTGTCCCGGAAGGAACGGCGATGACGACATCAGCCAGATCAGAGAGCTTTCCACCCTGCCCTGTCATGGCGATCGTGGAAATTCCCATTTCCCCGGCAGCCCTGAAGGCCCTGACTATGTTCGGGGAAGTTCCGCTGGTGGTGATGCCCACGAGGGCATCTCCTGACTTTCCCAGGGCCCTGAGCTGTTTCTCAAAAATTTCATCAAACGAATAGTCATTGCCAATAGAGGTGAGAATCGACGTGTCCGTGGTGAGCGCAAGGCCAGGCAGAGGTCGCCTCTCCATGCGGAATCTATTGACCAGTTCTGCGGCAAGGTGTTGTGCATCGGCGGCAGATCCACCGTTGCCAGCGAACATGACCTTGTTCCCATTCTCTATGCACCGGAGCAGCACCTCTTCCGCAGCTGAGATGGCCGGGATCACTTCATGCAGCTTTCCGAGCACCACACGGGATTCTTCGATAATGGAACGAATCTTCTCTTCCATGCCCCCCCTTAGAGAAACTGGCCTGTTTCTTTACCTATATGCCAGTTAAAGTCTCTTCTCAAGGGAGAAAACCGGATTACGGCAGCAGGAGAACGATCACGATTCTCTCACTGCATGTCCGGAGATGTGTGACCGACCGGGAATTCTAGACTCTGAAATGTCCGTCTTTCTGAGAATAATCGATGAGAAATGACCGCTTGTTGGACTGATAGATGCACAGGAAATCTCTGTTGTATTCGTCCGTGCTGCGAAAGCTCCTGAACTCGTCTTCCAGGATCCTGGCTGGATCACGGTGGTCTGAGCCGTTCAGTTCACTCAGAGAATCACGGTTTCTCTGGAAGCAACAGTACCAGATGTATGAAAGGTGACTCAACAGGGTTGACAGAAAATAATGAATGCGCCAAAACATTGTCTCGACCCGTCATGATTCTTGATTGTACTAGAAGACGTATCGGTTCAAGGAGAAAAAGCTTGAGGGGTCCGGCAATTATAACAATGCGTAAAGAAACCTTTTTTCCTTGCCGATAGGGCAATAGATATGAAAGGCTCGATAAAAGACCTGCTCAAGATTTCAGGTGTACACGGATACGCCATTGCACAGGACAAGAGTGTTCAGATCAAGCTCCCCTCGAAGCACCCACTTGCAGGCGCAAAGGAACAGCTCAAGACACTCTATGATGATCTCGCCGGGACACAGTCACGTCCTGGCAATGTCGTGGAAATATTCCTTGAAAATCTTCTCCTCACCGTGTTTCTCAATGGCAGCATGATGCTGACTGTGTTTTCGAGTCCCCAGGTAAATCAGGCCCTGGTTCGCATGACAGGGAAACTTCTCATCGCGAACCTGAGCAAGGAGAAATGATTGCCATGAAACAGGATATCAGCGGGGACTTGGAGAATACCCGTTGTCCGGAGATCATAAAAATCCTATCTTTGGGAAAACGTACAGGAAGGCTGTTCCTCACCAACGGCGCTGAGACAGGGAATATTTTCTTTAACGAGGGGCAGGTGATCCATGCACAGAGCGGTTCCCTGAACGGGACGAAGGCCATTTACGAGCTTGCTGTCTGGACATCTGGTGAATATAGATTCCATGTGGATGAAGTTCCCCACGTGGTAACCATCGATATGTCGGTTGATGACATCCTCTCTGAGACAACGAACCGCATCCGGCAGATGGACAAGGTCACCACGCTGATTCCATCCAGCAGCATCGTGTATGCTCTCGAACCCGACATCAAGGAACGGGATCTTCAGCTCAAGTCTTTCCAGTGGAAGGCGCTCGCCAATGTGGATGGGAAGAAATCCCTGGCTGAGATTGCCGAACTCATCGGCTATGGGGTATCCGATACTATGAGGATATTCTACACGCTGGTGAAACTCGGCCTCCTGAAGGAGGCAGTGCAGACTGAATCCAGAAGAGGATTTCACCCCGTTATTCTTCCTGACACTCCGTTCGTTGAATCCCTCAAGGACTCATTGATACAGGCAATCGGACCCATAGCTCCTTACATCATCATGGAAACCTCCCAAGACATGGGCATCGATCTCCTCTCTGACACCATTGTACAGAAGTCAGCACTGATCGAAACCCTTTCCAGTAGAATTCCGGATGAACGAATGGCGCTGAAATTTCTCGATTCCATGACAGACTGGTTGAAATCAGAGGGTGAACAAGAATGAAGATGAAAATTTTCATCATCGTGTGCCTCTCATCTCTCCTGATTCTCGCAGGATCTGCTGCCATGGTGTTCATCCAGATTCAGCGTATGCAGGGAATAACCCTGGACACCCTGACGGAGAAACTCTACACGGAAAATACAGACATTCTCTCCTGGATCATGACGTCCTTTGATCCCGGGCACATCGGGGATCTGACTCTTCCTTCATCGTGGGCCGAGATTATCGTGGTGGATGCCGATGATCTCAGAATCACCTCTTCGACGCATTCCGATCACGTGGGCAAGTCTATGTATGAACTTCCGGAGGTTCTCGATCAGGCCGAGGAAATCCTGAATGCGGTGAAGAAAGGACAGCCCGCCCGAATTTCTGCCGAACGCTACATGGTAGCCGTCTCTGCAGCTCACCAGAACAGGCATATCATCGCACTGAAGCCAAAGGCATGGGAGGAAAATCTCGTGTCGATGCAGGATTCACAGATCAGGGAGAAAACCGAGGGGTTGAAAAGGCTTCTCGTCATCTATGCCATAGCCGGACTCTGTATTGTGCTTGTTGTGGCTGCGTTTGTGTCCATTCTCGTGACAAGGCCGTACGCACGTGTATTCACGGCGATCGAGGAACTGAGTCTCGGCAACTTTGAAATCGAGGCACCTGAGATGTCCACGCGGGAGATGAAAAACCTCTCTGCATCCTTCCTCCGCCTGAAGGCATCTCTGGAAATGGCGCTCGAACGTCTCGGGGGAGCGTAACATGCCCAAGCAGGTACTGATCGTAGACGATGAAGAAACCCTGACCTGGTCACTGGCAAAATCTCTATCCCATGACCGTGAAACCTATGAAGTCACTACGGTCAATGATGGTGAAACAGCCCTGTCGGTCCTGGAGAATACCACGTTCGATGTCGTTGTGCTCGACATCCGTCTGCCCGGCATCAGCGGCCTGGACGTCCTGGTCAAGATCAAAGAGAAACGTCCCTCTACCAAGGTCATCATCATGACAGCCTATGGTTCTTCGGAGATCAAGGCGAAGGCCAAGGCCCGTGGTTCGCTCTATTACATCGAAAAACCTTTCGAGATCAGTCAGATGAGAAGCCTCATCCTCAAGGGACTGAAAGAAGACGGGGCACGCGGGTTTGATGGAAGCATAACGGGGCTGCAACTCCCGGATCTCATCCAGATGAACTGCCTGAGCCAGATCACGACTGCACTGTATGTGACCAAGGACCAGAGGAAGGGGTGCATCTATTTCGAGGATGGTCAGATTACCCACGCGGAAGTAGGCGCTCTCGAGGGGGAAGAAGCCCTTTTCTCCATTCTCTCCTGGCCGACCGGCAGTTTCAAGTTTGTCGGAGGCATCAAGGCCCCTAAGGTGACAATTTCCACAAACTGGGAATACCTGCTCATAGAGGGTGTGAGGAAAGCCGATGAGATGAGCCTTGCTCTGGAAAGGGGCGAGATTGACGACAACGAGATAGCCCCGATCGATGAATCCACACAGATGCTCGTGAAGAATCTCTCATCCTTGAACGAGTGCTCGGGGATCGCCGTCATGACCGCTGAAGGTGAAACTCTCTACCAGAAAGGCGGCATCTCGGGACAGATCGATGTCCCCTATCTCAACAGGTTTTTCCTGAATCTCACGGACATCCTGGCAGACCTGACCAATTCCATGCCGAAAAAGGTTTCATTTATCGATCAGGGGAAGATGGTACTGATCTACCCGTTCAAGATCTATATCCTCATCCTGCTCTTCAACAGGGCGGTTCTGCCACAGGAAACCGGATCAACCATAGAGCGTCTGATCTCTCGATACCAGGTTTAGATTCCAGAGATCCAGAAGATCTTCTCGAGTCGAGGCAGCAATGATACCATGGACCTTGAGGGTGTTTTCGTGATGAGTCGAGATCCTGGAGCGCCGGAGTTCATCCGTACCGTATCGTGTCATGAGATCTTCGAATCTCTCTGGTATGGAAACGATCCTGTCGTGCATGACCCGTTTATCAGCATAGTTGACCACCATTGCTTCACCAAGTTCAAATGACTTCAGCCACACGTGTTGTCCAATGATATCGCCTACCAGGGGATACCCCATGCTGGTCAGGAGCTCGTTGCCGAACAAGGCGTGATCTCCACCTGAAGTAATGGCTTTCATTTTGCAGATATCGTGAAGAAGGGCGGCTCTGTCCACCAGGTCTTCATCAAGATCGACTCCGGATTTCACAAGGGCACTGGCGATGACATTCGCCACGTGTGTGACAACCATACTGTGCCTGATAATATGCTCAGGGACCTGATGTATATTCAGCAGATCAAGGGCCTGAGCTCGTGATGGATACTTCATTGTACTCCTTTTCAAAGCTCTGTGAGGTCCTGATGACATCACCAAGACCCAGCAGATTCACCGTGAGAGCCACTGTCGTCTCTCGTGGCAGACCATCCGTGGATAGATTCACTTCCCGGGAAAGTTCTACGCCCCAGCACTGGGATGTGTAGGTGATGCTCTGCCGTGAATAGTCATACATGCGTGCCCTGTAATCATACTCTGTCTCGAACCCGGCAGAGAATCCGCCGATGAGAATGGCCCTGATTCCGGCAGAAGCTGATGTGGTATCATCCCTGTTGTATTCCTCTGAAAGAAAGATCTCATCGCCGCGTTGATCCCTGAGTATGAGCTTTGTGGCATGCTCATAGGTTGCATACGGCCGAAAAGGATCCCGCCCGAACCTGTTGGTGTGCATCACCGAAATCCACTCAACGGGCTGGAATCGAGCCCTGCTCTCGAACAGATCCCACTCCCTGCTGAGATAACTGTAGATTCTGCTGAGGGTAATGTCCAGAAGTGATTTCCCTGACCTGTCCCGTATGTAGTTCGACAGGCTCAGTTTCATGTCGTATTCCTTTTCCCAGTCATCCCCGGTGAACAGATAGGGGAACAAATCGTCAGGATCCAAAGGATCGTAATTCCCGCCAAACCGTGATTTGTACGTCCATGCGACCTCTGGCACGATCTGATGGTACCATCCATCACCGAACCGTGTGCTGTAGAGCGTCGTGTTCAGAGTACTCCCTCTGATCTGCCAGTGCTCTGCATACCTGTCTTCTGCATACTCGTTCCTGTTCTCGGTGAGAAAGGTATCTCTGTAGATCTCTGCCACATAGGGCCGAAGAGTGAAATACGGGTAAAGCGAGAGTGGCATAGAGATCTCTACCCGGCCGTCATCCTTGATGGCTTCGATCCAGTCGATCGAGTAGACCCGGGTGGAACTGACCTCCCCGGTCACATCAAATGGTGTGCGGGGAATAGTCCGCTGGTTCATCCGTACCTTCAGCTTCGGCAACTCTTGAAGTGTTCTGTCATCTCCTTTTACCGTAAGGTCCTGTGTCCACCTCCCGGAAATCCCCAGTGTGAACCCTCTGTCCGTGCGTGTCCACTGCGCACGGGAGATGAGTTCCTCGAGATCCTCGTCCTCATCGGTTGTCACCTTGCGCCAGTCTTCCTTCCTACCATAAAAGGGCCCTATATCCCTGAGATACTCCTCGTTGCTCACCAGGTTGATGTCCCAGGTGAGATTCCCTCCGGTCTGAACTGCCTTTGCAAACCATCTCTCATCTGGAATCTCCGCGAGGATACCGGACGTACTCTCTTCTCCCCCCTTCCTGTCGGTGAGATATTCAACATACACCTCTCCGTTTCGCTCATAGTCGAGAGCATACCGGAACTGAGCAGAGGTAAGGAGACCCCTCTGGCTCAAATACGTTGGAGTCAGGGTGAGGTCTGCTGACCGTCCGAGGACAATGTAGGCAGGAATCCCGAACCGATACCCGTAGTCAGATGACTGGCTGATTTCCGGGAATAGCAGCCCCGACTGCCGCTTGAGTTTTGCAGGAAACAGGATATAGGGAACGTAGAGAACGGGCAGTGATCGAATGTGAAACGTGACGTCCTTCGCCTTTCCATAGCCCTCCAGGGGGACTTCGAGATGGCCGGCACCGAAAGACCAGGCAGGGGGTGTTCCCAGGCACGGCGTATAGGTGATGTTCTGTCCTACGTAGAAATCCTCGCCATACCTGGTTATGGATTCACCGGAGATCTTCATCGGCTCTTCGTAGATGAATACCTCTCCATGTTCGAGCGAGAGATCTTTTCTTTTTGCATTGTAGTACAGGGCAGATGCACTGATTTCACCTTTCTCTTCCAGGAGCAGACAATCCCCCGTCGCCCAGATGTCCTCGGTCAATGTGTCATAGATAACCGTGCCAGCCTTCAGGGATGTGTTCTCACCGCTGATGAGCACATTTCCGCTCGCTTCGATCCTGCTCCCGGTCTTCTGAATGGTATCCGCTTCCACCGAGAGAATCATGGCAGAGGCATGCACGGGAATCAGGAAAAAACTAATCAGAAGGCACAGGCGTGACATACTATGCACTGCCGTACCTCGCATACGGTATAGAACGAACCAGTCACCACGATGTCTTTCCCGGTTTCAGCAGCACGAGAGAACGCGTCTGAAATGCTCGTACACCGGGTTGCCTCCCCAAGTGATATGACCTTTTCCATTTCTGCATCCCCCCATGATCGTACAGAGGGCACAGGGGCAATGAAGAGGTGTGAACAGACCTGTTTCAACATCCGTGCGAGTGTCTCATACTCCTTATCCGCGAGTATTCCCACAACCCCAACTCCTGAAAAACCTTTTGTTTCAAGATGATGTACAAGAACTAGCATAGATGATGGGTTATGTGCCACATCGAGTATGAGGTGTTCACCGATATACTCCAGTCTGCCAGGGAGAAATGCGCAGTTCAGCGCAGAGGTAACTTCATCTATATCCAGAGAAACACCGAGAAGTGCAGATGCCTCCAGAGCAAGGGCAGCATTGAGACCCTGTTGTGACCCGTTCATTCCAGTAGGACCCTGATATGGCTGGGTAATCTCGATGAGCGGTGCCCCGATCCGTCGGCAGTGATCCCGGATGACATCAAGCCCTTCTCCGGTATTCGTCGTCACTACAGGTCTGCCGGGTCTGGAAATCTCTACCTTCTCCCTGGCAATCTGCGTTATGGTTGTTCCGAGGTACTCGGTGTGATCTCGTGCGATTTCTGTAATGAGGGAGAATGCAGGGTCCAACGCATTGCATGCATCATACCTCCCCCCCAATCCTACTTCGAAAATTCCTACGTCCACAGAGTATTCAGCAAAAAGCATAACTGCAAGGATCACACACCATTCAAAGTAGGTGAGTTCAAGGTGGGAAATCGAGTGCTCGGCTTTTTTTCTGATTTCTTCCAGTTCATATGGACGTGCCGAACAGCCGTGAATTCTGAATCGCTCTTCGAATACAGAGACGTGAGGAGAGATGGTAGTGCCTACCTTCAGCCCCCCGCAGGTCAGAAGTCGTTCAAGATACACACAGGTGGACCCTTTCCCATTCGTTCCTGCTACCAGGACATGCTGATATGATCTCTCCGGATGTCCGAGGAGATCGAGAGCATTCCTGACTCGAGTAAGACCGAGGGACCACCTGTTTTGATCGAGATCACTCAAAACCATTTCAGGACATAGGACAGGGTGGGCCGCATTTCCTGACGGTGTACGATACGGTCAAGAAACCCATGGGCAAGGAGTGTGCTCGCATCCTGAAAATCCGGTGGAAGCGGAACCTGTAGAGTGGACTCGATGACCCTGGGACCGGCGAACCCTATCCGGGAACCAGGTTCCGCAAAGAGGATATCCGCCAGTGCAGCAAAACTTGCACTCACCCCGCCCGTAGTCGGATCGGTGAAAACGGTGATCATGGGCACTATACTGGTTTCGGTACGTGCGTGGGCTGTCCTGAGCATCTGAAGAAGCCCCCAGATTCCCTCATAGACACGAACACCGCCTGACGCAGTGAACATGAGGAGAGGCAGTTCCGTTTCATGGGCATGCTTCATCAATCGAAGAACCGCTTCACCAAGTGAAACACCCATGGAACCGCCCTTGACTGAAAAATCCATTATCCCCAGGATACACTCCTGCCCTTCGATGGTTGCAGAACCCCCCGTGATGGCATCCTCAGATCCCCCGTGCTTCTCGTCACCTGACTTTCCCCCGAGGTCAAATTCACTGAATCCCCCATCGTCGCACAGAATGGATACCCTCTCCCGGGCATTGATACGAAAATGATGGTCACAGTGAGGACATACCCAGAGGTTTTGCTTGAGTTTGCTCGTGATGATGATCTCGGAACATGACGGACATTCGGTCCATCTTCCGTCTTTTTTTGCAATATCGAGCAGTTCCGTCAAAAGGTGAATTCCTCCCCGCCGGTAATATACTCTATATCCGGGGATAATTCACCAATTACTTCTTTCAGATGCTTTGGCTTGATGTGGTACGCGATGACCCGGGTGGAGGCCGGCAGGGTGCCTGAAATCCCCTTCTTGATCAATGACGGTGTGAGGTGGCGCGATACCTTGGCAATGTGTTCCAGACGGTTTGGGAATGATGCCTCCACGAAAAATGCCTTGAGGTCTGTCCCCAGGCCACCTACATGCTCGAACAGGGGCTGCTGATACCCGGTATCACCGCTGAAAAAGACTGCATTCCCGTTATCAGAGAGGATATACCCCACTGAGCCCTCGATATGGTCTACAGGCAGGGACCGCACCGTGATATTTTCAATCGAGATAGCACTCTCTGGAAGTGTCTTCAGACACACAAATCCATCGTCGGCATCAAGCTCTTTCATATCAGGCCAGATCAGGCCATTAAAAATGTGGTCTTTCAACGCCTCGATGGTTTTCGTGCTCCCCCAGATGGTGATACCAGTTGCCCTGTTGGAATACAGTGTGTCGATAATGAACGGGAGTTCCTTGATATGATCGATGTGGGAGTGAGTGATGAGAATGGTTCGGATCCCGGTAAGGGCCTTCTCAGTCAATACCGATGCGGCTGAACCGGCATCAATAAGGGTATGGCCGTTGATGAGGATACTGGTGGTATTGTATCCCCGCATGACCGATCCGCTGCATCCGAGAATTTCTATCTTCATACCGGGCCTTACTTACCTCAAATACTCGTTGTAATCCACACTATTGATCTAGCAATCTCACATATAATCGGTTTTTCGCATCCCAAACTGTAATGGGAACATGGTCATATGCGGGTACAGAAGATTCAGACTCATTTCCCGTGAATCTTCCGTACAATCTCGCTCACTCTCTGCGAACTGGTCCTCGGACAGACCAGGATTGTTTCATCGCCTTCAATGACGGCGAGGTCGTGCACGTCGATGAGTACGATTTCTTTTCCTGAGGAATACGTGATGTTCCGGGAAGAATCCACGAAAAGATGCTCACCTCTGGCCGCATTCCCCTCGTCATCAGCAGGGAGGATCCTACCCAGAGCATCCCACGAGCCGACATCATTCCAGCCGAACCTGACAGGAATCACGGCGATCCTGTCCGCTTTTTCCATGATGCCGTAATCGATTGAGAGTGAAGGAACGCTCTCATAGAACTGATGTACAGCATCATGACTCGATGATGGTGAATCCTTGAGAAGCATGAGATGTTCATACATTTCAGGCATGTATCGGGCAAACATTTTCAGTATGGTGTCAACCTTCCACAGGAACATCCCTCCATTCCACAGAAATCCTTCTCGAACGTACTCTTGTGCCCTTTCCTTCGGCGGCTTCTCATGAAATTTCACGACATGCCGCAGGTGTATCTCCCCCCCTGTTTCAATTGCACCTCCCGGGGCAATGTACCCATACCCTGTCTCTGGACTTTCAGGCACTATTCCAATGGTGATGAGCAGGTCGGGATAGGTCATGAGGGCGGATGCCCCTGCAGTGATCACGTCAGAAAAAGTATCCTCGCTCGTGATGATGTGATCCGACGGAAGCACGACCATGGTGCCTGATGGATCCTTCTTGGAGATCACCACCGCGGCATAGCCGATGCATGGCGCCGTATTCCTTCCGAATGGTTCCGAAAGGATGTTCTCCTCAGGCATTTCAGGCAGCTGCCGATGGACCTTCTCGCGGAGTGCATCACCGGTGACAACATAGATTGTCTCTGGTTCAGAAAATCTGCGCGATCGTTCAAAGGTCTTTTCCAAAAGACTGCTGGTTCCCTCGAAGGCGAGCATCTGTTTCGGATTGTCCGGAGTGGAAATCGGCCACAGGCGTTCACCCTTTCCTCCAGCCATGATCACAGTGTGCAGGGCCATACCCTCCCCCCCTCTGTATTGGCATCTTCACTGACTTGTAATATACACTGAATCCACGGGTCAACACCACCCCACAGATTCGAGAGTGTATCGATCCTTGCGCTCGTGTAAGACACTGAAAAAGATCATCTCCTGTCTCACCCTATCGTGTCGGAATATGGAGATCTCGTGAATCCAGTGAAAACGATTGACATTGTCCCGCAAGGTATCCTAGGTACTAATGCCACGATCATGGAGAATTTACCTGCCGTCGCCAAGGAGTACCGAATCCTGCTGAGCCGCATCCTCGGTGCAGGTATACTCATCGTGATTCTCGTGAGTGCTTCATCATTCGTCATACCCCCTGTAGCCGATATCGTCCTTGAGCTGTTTTCCTTCATCCTTGTCCTGATAGCAGCCTTCGGACGCCTCTGGTCGTTGAGCTATATCAGCGGCCACAAGACCAAAGACCTCATCGCCGTTGGGCCATATTCCCTGGTGAGAAACCCGCTCTACCTGTTCAGCCTTCTCGGCTCTCTGGGAATAGGTTTGGCCACCAAGAACATCCTTGTCTTTTTCCTGATCATTATCCTGTTTGCACTCTACTACCCCGTTGTCATCAGGGCGGAGGAGAAACACCTCGAGAGGATCCATGGAGATGAATTTCTCTCGTACAAGAAAAAAACACCCATGTTTATCCCCCGGTTTTCACGGTTCCGGGAACCGAAAGAGTATGCCATCAATACCCGGTTGTTCCGCAGGGCATTCTTCAGCGTAATGTGGTTCCCATTAGGGTATATTCTCATCCTTGAGATTGAACGTCTTCATGCATTGAACCTGCTGCCTGTCCTCTTCCGTATACCCTAGCTTGCAACGTGATCCATGTGAAGCTATAACATGAAGAGGACAAAATCACCTACGGAGGGTACGTCATGTTTCCTGAACACAGACCACGAAGACTGAGGCGCCACAAGACTCTGCGATCAATGGTCAGAGAGACGAGATTGTCTCGGGATATTCTCATCTACCCGCTCTTTATCAAGGAGGGGAAATCCATCAAGGAGCCTATTGACGCCATGCCGGGCCAGCTTCGGTATTCACCCGACATCCTGCCTGGTGTCGTAAAACACATCGCATCGTCCGGTATCCCGGCGGTACTGCTCTTCGGCATCCCACGGCATAAGGATGCGTATGGGACATCCGCCCACAAAAAGGATGGCGTGATACAGCAGGCAATACGGTCCATAAAGGATGCAGTACCTGATCTCATCGTGATTACCGATGTCTGTCTGTGTGAATATACCGACCATGGACACTGCGGGATCCTGAATGAAAAGGGTGAAGTGATCAACGATGACACGCTGGAGGTACTCGCCACTGTCTCTCTCTCCCACGCAAAATCAGGGGCGGACATCATCGCACCCTCCGACATGATGGACGGGAGGGTCGGAGTTATCCGAGATGCCCTTGATGAAAGCGGGTATGAAAATGTACCGATCATGAGCTACTCGGCAAAGTATGCATCATCTTTCTACGGACCATTCAGGGAGGCCGCAGGATCTGCTCCTGCATTTGGTGACAGGAAAGCCTATCAGA
This sequence comes from Desulfomonilia bacterium, assembly GCA_049975365.1. GTDB lineage: Bacteria > Desulfobacterota > Desulfomonilia > UBA1062 > UBA1062 > DSBG01. Next base: position 12,483 of record JBNGDS010000072.1, read on the forward strand.
TGGATCCGTCAAACGCCCGGGAGGCAATGCGTGAAGTCGCCCTCGATATTGAAGAAGGTGCTGATATCATCATGGTAAAACCGGCACTGCCGTATCTTGATGTCATACGGGTTGTAGCTGACGAATTTGACGAGCCCTTGTGCGCATATCAGGTATCGGGGGAATACTCGATGATCAAAGCGGCAGCTGCCAGAGGGTGGCTGAATGAAGATGCCTGCATCATGGAGAGCGTGACAGCAATCAAACGGGCTGGAGCAGACATGATCATCACCTACTTTGCTCCGAGGATTGCAGAGCTTCTCGCATGAGTGCGCCGACCATTCTTGCGTGGGAAGTCACACGGGCCTGTACCCTGAAATGCCTGCATTGCAGGGCATCATCAATTCCTGATCCTGAACCAGATGAATTGACCACTCAAGAAGGCTTTTCTCTTCTGGATCAGCTTGCCCGTGAAGGAACGCGGATGGTCATCCTTTCAGGGGGGGATCCCCTGTTGCGTCAGGATATCTTCGATTTTGCCCAGCATGGGAGCTCTCGTGGTCTCAGAATGACCATGGCCACGAACGGATCGCTCATTACGGAAGAGACTGCCTCGAGGATCCTGGATTCAGGGATCGTCCGGGTATCCATCAGCCTCGACGGGGTCACCCCTGAAATACACGATGAATTCCGTGGCATGCCAGGCGCTTTCGAAAGCGCACTGAGGGGCATCGATATTCTTTCCGGAGCTGGTATTCCCTTCCAGGTCAATACCACCGTAGCGTCCATGAATGTACGGGAGATGGAACACTTCCCAGACTTTGTCAGGAGCCTTGGAGCAGTTGCATGGCATGTTTTCTTCCTCGTTCCTACCGGTCGGGGCCAGACCCTCGAACCAGCCACAGTGAAGCAATATCGAGATACATTGGAGGCCTTCTACGATGTGTACATGCATGCTGGGATCGAATGCAAGGCTACGTGTGCACCGCAGTTTTACAGGATTCTGGCACAAAAAGGTGAGGAGGTGACAACCAGGGGCTGCCTTGCAGGTACCGGGTTCGGATTTGTCTCTTCCAGGGGAATTGTACAGCCCTGCGGCTTCCTGCAGATGAACTGCGGATCCATACGGGTCTCATCTTTTGCAGAGATCTGGGAAAATTCACCCATCCTGAGATCGCTCAGGGAGTTCGGGGAATTGAAAGGTTCCTGTGGTACGTGCACATTTCGTGATGTCTGCGGCGGGTGCAGGGCCCGTGCATACGAGATTCTTAATGATGTTATGGAAGTAGATCCCATATGCTGGTTCCCACAGGAAGACTCAATCCATGGACGACATCGATAAAAAGATCCTGAACATCATGAACAGGGCGTTCCCGCTCCAGCAACGCCCGTATCTTCATATTTCACGGGATCTCGGCATCTCTGAGGACGAGGTCATCCTCAGGGTGGATGCACTAAAAGAGGCCGGGATTATCAGGAGGATCGGGGCGACCATTGATCCAAAACGCATCGGTTGGTATTCAACCCTGTGTGCAGTGGATGTCCCTGATGATATGATGGAAGCCTATGTCCGGATTGTAAATGCATACCCGGAAGTCACGCACAACTATCTCAGACAGGGCTCCCCCAACTGCTGGTTTACCCTCATCGCTCCAGACGCGGAACGCGCGGCAGACATTATCGCAGAGATCAGTGGTTCACTGAGATTGGATATACTCAACCTCCCTGCCCGGAAGGTATTCAAGATCAGCGTTTCCTTCGAGCTGGAGTGACGGGATCACCCTCTGCCAAACAGACTCGAGAAGAACGTCCCCGACGACCCCGAAGCAGCCTTTCTCAATTCATTCTCATACCCGATGCTGGAAAAGTAGATAGCCCTGTCAAAAAACAATACTACCCGGTTATTGAATTCCAAGGCCTGCTGAAACTCATAGGAGGTATCAAGGAAGTGCTTTTCCAGAACATACAGCCACAGATGGCGTTTTGTCAGCATGAGAGCAAGGATGACCTCGTTCAGCGGTATTCCCTCTTCGTAGCGTTTCTTTCCGAGTTCGGTATAGTGGTTCCGGACTTCTCCCTTGACCTTATCACCCACGAGCCAGGAATCGAGCCTGCTGTAAATGTCATATACCCGGTCGTACAGGAGCTCCTGATTCACACTTCTATAGGTCTTTGTTTCTTCCCTGGTGAGAAGATCCTTGCAGAGCCGTTTGGTGAGTTCATCAGCATTGTCCTTGATCAAGGATACCATTCGTTCAGAAATCATACATCCTCCCAACACACCTCATGCTCGCATGAGGTCGTCTGCAGGCTTTCTACGGGATATGAGAATCAAGTGGCGATGCACTATTTCTTCCTGAAAACCCTGGAAAATATCCCTCCTCCAACCTGTTTGCCCGTGCGTAATTCCTCCTCATAGGCTTTCGTAATAATATAAATAACCCGGTCGAAGAACAAGACAACCTTGTTATTCATTTCAAGGGCCTGGTAGCACTCATAGGTGGAGTCGAAGAAGTGTTTTTCACGAACATAGAGCCACAGGTGCCTCTTGATGAGCATGAAGGCAAGGACCACTTCGTTGAGGGGAATTCCCTCCCTGTGGCGTTTTTTCCCGAGCTCTGTATAGTATTTCTCTACTTCGCCGGTGTGTTTTTCCTTGCCGAGCCATGAGTCGAGTCTGCTGTAGACATCATACACACGTTCGCATATGAGATCTTCAGAGAGTGTTCGGTAGTTTTTCGTTTCTTCCCTGCTGAGCAGGTCCTTGCACAATCGC
>JBNGDS010000073.1:0-14942 GCA_049975365.1 Desulfomonilia bacterium
CTATCGTCCCTACATTCACATGCGGCTTCGTCCTCTTAAATGTCTCCTTAGCCATACATCTGTCCTCCTCTGGATACTTTTAGGGTATCGGAAATGTTGGTAGGCACAGGCTCATAATGGGAAACCTGCATGGTAAACGTTGCCCTTCCCTGTGACAATGACCTCAGGCTGGTGGCATATCCGAACATCTCTGCCAAAGGCACCTGGGCAGCGACAACCCTCACGTCTGCTCGCGTGTCCATGCCGAGAACCTTCCCTCTCCTCGAGGACAAATCATTGATCACATCTCCGATATGCTCGACAGGGCTCACAACCTCTACATCCATGATGGGTTCGAGCATTATAGGCCCTGCTTTCTTCAGCGCGTTTTTCATGACCATAGATCCGGCAATCTTGAAGGCCATCTCCGACGAGTCAACCTCGTGGTACGAACCGTCGAAGAGGGTAACCCTGACATCCTGAACCGGGTAGCCTGCACAGGGCCCTGTCAGCATGGCCTCTTCAACACCCTTCTTGACTGCAGGGATGTACTCCCGTGGAATGACACCACCGGTTATCTTGTTCACAAATTCGAGGCCGCTCCCGCTTTCCTGTGGCTCGACAGTGATGAGAATATGGGCGAACTGTCCGTGCCCTCCTGTCTGCTTCGCGTATTTGAGCTCCTCCTGGACAGACCGAGTGATCGTCTCCATGTAAGCCACCTGCGGTTTCCCGATGTTGGCTTCCACGTGGAACTCTCTCCGAAGCCGATCAACGATGATCTCCAGGTGGAGTTCCCCCATGCCGGATATGATGGTATCCCCGGTATTCTGGTCGGTGTATACCTTGAACGACGGGTCTTCCATGGCAAGCCGTGACAGGGCAATCCCGAGCTTCTCCTGGTCAGCCTTGGTCTTGGGTTCGATGGCGATCGAGATCACCGGTTCCGGGAAATCCATGGATTCCAGGATGATCGGCCGTGCAGGATCACACAGGCTCTGGCCCGTGATGGTATTCTTCAACCCCAACACAGCGGCGATCTCCCCTGCATACACCGTCTTGATCTCCTCCCGCTTGTCGGCAAACATACGGACGAGTCTTCCGATACGTTCTTTCTTTGTCGTGGAACTGTTATAGACGGTCTCTCCAGAATTCAGGACCCCGGAATACACCCGAACAAAGGTGAGTTGACCGACATACGGATCGTTCATCACTTTGAATGCCAGTGCGGACAGGGGTTCATTGTCGCCAGGCAACCGACTTTCATCCTGGCCGTCTTCTGTCTTCCCCTTCACGGCTCCGACTTCGAGGGGTGACGGCAGATAATCGACCACCGCGTCCAGCAGCGGCTGAACCCCCTTGTTCTTGAAAGCAGAACCGCACAGCACGGGGGTAAGCTTCAGTGCCAGCGTCGCCTTTTTGATGGAGGACTTGATGGTGTCGGGGTCGATGTTTCCTCCCTCGAGGTATGCCTCCATCACGGTATCATCGACGTCACAGAGGGTTTCAATGAGCCTGATTCTGTGATGTTGTGCAAGCTCTTCGTATTCCCGCGGAATGTCGGTGCGCTCGTACCGGGAGCCCTTTGTTTCGTCGTCGAAGACCAGGGCCTTCATGTCGATGAGATCGATGACTCCGGTAAACGAGTCTTCGTTCCCGAGGGGAAGCTGGAGAGCAACGGGTGTGGCGCCGAGTTTCGCCTCGAGTTCGTTCACGACGTTGAAGAAATCCGCACCGATCCGATCCATCTTGTTCACGAATGCGAGTCTGGGAACCCGGTATCGCTCTGCCTGCCGCCAGACGGTTTCTGACTGGGGCTGAACTCCCCCCACGGCACAGAATACCCCGACGGCCCCATCCAGGACCCTCAACGATCGTTCCACTTCGATCGTGAAATCAACGTGCCCCGGCGTGTCGATGATATTGATGATATGGTCTCTCCAGGAACAGGTGGTGGCTGCACTTGTAATCGTGATACCCCGCTCCTTCTCCTGATCCATCCAATCCATGATGGCCTGGCCATCGTGGACCTCTCCAAGTTTATAGCTCTTGCCCGTATAATAGAGAATCCTCTCCGTGGTCGTGGTCTTGCCGGCATCAATGTGTGCCATGATGCCGATGTTTCTGAGTCTCTCTATCGGGATGATTCTATTCACGATCCTTCACCATTACCAGCGATAGTGGGCAAATGCCTTATTCGCCTCCGCCATCTTGTGGGTGTCTTCCCTCTTCTTGATGGAAGTTCCTCTGTTGTTGTACGCATCGATCAGCTCTGCGGCGAGTCTCTCGCTCATTGTGTGCTCGCTGCGCGACCGTGCCGCATGGATAATCCACCGCCTGGCGAGCATGTCCCTCCTGTCGGCGCGAACCTCGGTAGGGACCTGATAGGTTGCACCGCCAATTCGTCTCGACCTGACCTCGAGTGTCGGCTTCACGTTCTCGAATGCCTTTACAAAGACCTGCAGGGGATCTTCCTTTGTCTTTTCTCCAAGGATGTCGAGTGTTTCGTAAAAGATCTTCTCGCTCACCGACTTTTTCCCATCCCACATGAGGCAGTTGATAAATTTCGTCACATTCCTGTCCCCGTGTTTTGGATCAGGGACAATGTCTCTCTTCAGGCTTCCTCTCTTCTTCCTTGGCATGATTCACCCTCTATTTCGGTCTCTTGGTCCCATACTTGGATCTACCCTTGCGACGATTCTGCACTCCTTCTGAGTCCATGACGCCGCGAATGATGTGGTAGCGCACACCCGGAAGATCCTTCACACGACCTCCCCGGATCATGACAACAGAGTGCTCCTGGAGGTTGTGCCCTTCACCGGGGATATAGGATGTCACCTCATATCCATTGGTCAAGCGGACACGCGCCACCTTCCGCAGGGCGGAGTTGGGTTTCTTGGGTGTCGTCGTGTACACCCTGACACACACCCCGCGCTTCTGGGGACAGGCCTGCAGGGCCCTGGTCTTCTTCTTCTTCTCAACTGTCTTTCTTCCTCTTCTTACCAACTGGTTGAGTGTGGGCATGTTCAATCCTTTTTATTCAAGGTAAAAAAAACGTACGTTCCCTGCTCAGATAGCCGCAGTCTTCTAACAACCGAATCATTTTCTGTCAAGATTTTTCTAGAGATATTCATCATCGAAGACTTCCTCGTCCTCTACCTCGATGTCTATTTTCCGGTACACAGGGAATCCAGTTCCGGCAGGGATGAGCCTCCCCATGATGACATTTTCTTTCAGCCCCACGAGATGATCGACCTTGCCCTCAACACTGGCCTCGGTCAACACCCGGGTTGTCTCCTGGAATGATGCGGCTGAAATGAAGCTCTCCGTGTTCAGACTCGCCTTGGTTATGCCAAGGAGGAAGGGCTCTGCAATCGCAGGCCTTCCGCCAATACTCACTGTCCGCTCATTTTCCTCATTGAAGAGGAACTTGTCCACGAATTCACCCTCGATGTTCGCCGTGTCTCCAGAGTCCTTGATCTTCACGCGTTTGAGCATCTGCCGCACAATGATCTCGATGTGCTTGTCGTTGATCCTGACACCCTGGAGACGATAGACTTCCTGCACCTCGTTCACCAGGTAGCGTGCCAGATCTTTTTCTCCACTGATACGCAGGATGTCATGGGGATCCACCGCTCCATCCATGAGCGGCTCACCTGCCCTGACATAGTCGCCTTCGTGCACGGAGATGTGCTTGGTCTTGGGGATCATGTATTCCTTCGGATGACCCACCTCCGGGGTGATGACAACCTTCCTTTTCCCCTTGGTGTCCTTGCCGTAGGCGACCTCTCCGTCGATTTCGGTTACCGTGGCACACTCCTTTGGCCTGCGCGCTTCGAAGAGTTCCACGACCCGCGGGAGACCTCCCGTGATATCCTTGGTCTTGGTCGTTTCTCGTGGTATCTTCACCAGGACATCGCCGGCATACACCTCGGCACCTTCCTTCACGAATATGTTCGCACCGGTGGGGAGGCTGTATCGTGCCTGGTTCTTTGTACCAGGTATCTTTGCCGCCTTCCCGCTCTCATCAGAGATCACGATCCTGGGCCTGAGATCTGGGTTCTTCGGCTCGATGACCACGGATCTGCTCAGCCCGGTCACCTCATCGATATGTTCCTGGACCGTGACTTCTTCCACCAAGTCGACGAACTTGACCTTACCGGGCACATCGGTGAGGATCGGGATCGTGTAGGGATCCCACTCGGCCAGCAGCTGACCGGCTTCAACTTTCTGCCCCTCTTCAACCTTGACCTTTGCACCATAGACAACCGAGTAGGTTTCACGTTCCCTGTCGTTCTCATCCACCAGGGAGACCATGCCATTGCGGTTCATGGCGACGAGTTCATTGTCCTTTCCACGGGTAACCTTCAAATCCTTGTACTTGACGGTGCCCGAATGATTGAACTTGATGCTCGACTGTTCCATGACCGTTGCGGTACCGCCGATGTGGAACGTTCTCATGGTGAGCTGGGTACCCGGCTCTCCGATGGACTGGGCAGCGATGATACCCACTGCCTCTCCGATATTCACCATTCTCCCCCTGGCTAGGTCCTTCCCGTAGCACCTGGCGCATACCCCGTGCTTGGATCTGCAGGTGAGCACCGATCGTATGATGATCTTCTCGAGCCCGACATCCTCTATCTTCTTGGCATGCTGATCAGTGACCATGACATTGGCCGGAACAAGCACCTCTCCGGAATAGGGATCGCGGATGTCATCCAAGGCCACCCTGCCGATGATTCTCTCTCCAAGGGTCTGGATGATTTCACCGCCTTCGATCAGGGCATCCATCTCAATGCCGTCAAGGGTCCCGCAGTCTTCTTCCGTGACCACCACATCGTGGGCTACATCCACCAGTCTGCGAGTCAGATAGCCTGAGTTTGCGGTCTTGAGCGCTGTGTCGGCAAGACCCTTCCGTGCACCGTGGGTTGAAATGAAGTATTCAAGGACATCGAGTCCCTCCCTGAAGTTCGACTCGATGGGGGTCTCGATGATTTCTCCTGATGGCTTTGCCATCAGGCCCCTGATACCGGCCAACTGACGGATCTGCTGAGCAGAACCGCGTGCACCGGAATCAGCCATCATGAAGATTGGGTTGAAGGAAGGATACTCCCTCGTCGTTCCGTCTGAGAGTGCCATGGTATCGGTCTTGATGGCGTCCATCATGTCAATGGCAACATGGTCTGTGACCTTTGTCCAGATATCCACGATCTTGTTATACCGCTCGCCATCCGTAATGAGCCCTTCGTTGTACTGATTGATGATCTGTGCAACATCTTCCTTGGCCTTCTCGATAATCTTGACCTTTGAGATCGGGATCTGCATGTCCTCGATGCCAATGGAAATGCCTGCTTTTGTGGCGTAGAAGTACCCCATATCCTTGATACGGTCCGCAAGAAGCACCGTTTTTTTGTCACCGGCGACACTGAAGCAGGTGTCAACCAGTTCGCCGAGCGCCTTCTTGGTCATGGGTCTGTTGATGGAATCAAAGGGGATCTCAGAGGGCACAATATCCCTGAAGAGGATCCGCCCGACTGTGGTATCGACGTAGGTGCCGTCCATGCGTACCTTTATCTTTGCATGCACAGAAGCTACTCCCGCATCATAGGCCGCTCTCACCTCATCGGGTCCGAAGAATACCATGCCCTCGCCTGTGGCGTTCGGCTTCTCCCTTGTGAGGTAATAGATGCCGAGCACGATATCCTGGGTCGGTCCGATAATCGGCTTGCCGTTCGCGGGGGAGAGGATGTTGTTCGTGGACATCATGAGCACCCGGGCTTCAACCTGGGCTTCAACGGAGAGAGGAACGTGCACGGCCATCTGGTCGCCATCGAAGTCAGCGTTGAATGCAGTACATACCAGTGGGTGCAGCTGGATGGCCTTGCCCTCGATGAGTATAGGCTCGAACGCCTGGATGCCCAGCCTGTGAAGGGTCGGTGCCCGGTTCAGGAGAACGGGGTACTCCTGCACGACTTCTGCAAGGCACTCCCAGACCTCGGGGGTCTCGTTCTCCACCATCCTCTTGGCACTCTTGATGGTGCTGACATACCCTTTGTTTTCCAGCTTGTTGTAAATGAACGGTTTGAACAGCTCGATGGCCATCTTCTTGGGAAGGCCGCACTGGTGAAGCCTGAGGTCCGGTCCGGCTGTAATCACCGAGCGTCCGGAGTAGTCCACGCGCTTTCCCAGCAAGTTCTGACGGAAGCGCCCCTGCTTGCCCTTGAGCATGTCGGACAGAGACTTCAAAGGCCGTCTGTTGGCGCCGGTTATTACCCTGCCCCTCCGTCCATTGTCGAAGAGGACGTCAACGGCCTCCTGGAGCATCCGTTTCTCGTTGCGGAGAATGATATCCGGTGCATTGAGTTCCATGAGGCGTTTCAGCCTGTTATTTCTGTTTATCACACGTCGATAGAGATCGTTCAGGTCAGATGTGGCGAACCTGCCCCCATCAAGCGGGACAAGGGGCCTGAGATCGGGCGGCAGCACCGGGATGACCTTCAGGATCATCCAGGAGGGATCCTGCCACGGTTTCAGATAGTCGATCTCGTCATGGGTGAGTCTCCTCGTCTCAACAAGCCGATCGATCACCTCATTGATCTTCGGGATGATGGCCTTCTTCTCGGCATACCCGGGGGTTTCCTCCCATCGTTTGACGAGCTTTCGGCACTCGGTGAGAATTTCGCCCAGGGCACGCCGGAACTGTTCGTCCTTTTCCAGATGGAATCGGTCTTCTACAAAGGCGATGAGATCCTGGGGATCGATCCCCTTGAAGACATTCACCATCCTCAGACGCCTGGAGAGCTTCTTCTTCTTTGCCTCGCTCTTCGTTTTCTGAATCTCCTCCTTGAGCTTTATGGACAGGGTGATAATCTCGAGATCCCGGATGAGGTCGTCTACTCCCTCGGCCCCCATCTTGGCGACAAAACTGCCGATGCCGTGCCGTTCCACGGATGCCCTGAACTTATCCTCGGTAAGGAGCTCTCCCTTGCGGAGGGGGGCATCCTTGGGGTCTGTTACGATGTAGCTCTCGAAATAGAGAACCCGTTCAAGTTCTTTAATGGACAGATCGAGGAGGCCGCCGATCTTGCTGGGCAGACTCTTGAGGAACCAGATGTGTGCAACCGGGGTGGCAAGCTCGATATGCCCCAGACGCTCGCGACGAACCCGGGAGTCGATCACTTCCACACCGCATTTTTCGCAGACGACCCCGCGATGCTTCATGCGCTTGTACTTGCCGCAGATACACTCATAGCTCTTGATGGGTCCGAATATCCGTGCACAGAACAAACCATCCCGTTCAGGTTTGAATGTCCGGTAATTGATGGTCTCCGGTTTCTTCACCTCTCCGTACGACCATGCGAGGACTTTCTCCGGAGAAGCCAGGCCGATCCTCACGGCCATGTAGTTGGAAGGGTCTTTCGGTTTTTCGAAATAGCTGTATAGGTCTTCCAAAGTACTCCCCCCTTAGCGTTGGCCCTGGCCTTCGATGAGTCCGATATCGAGGCCAAGACTTTTGAGTTCTCGTGTGAGGACATTGAACGATTCCGGAATGCCGGGTTCGAGTTCGTGCTGTCCCTTGACAATGGACTCGTACATCCTGGTCCTGCCCGCCACATCGTCAGACTTCACGGTCAGGAACTCCTGGAGTGCATATGCAGCGCCGTATGCTTCGATTGCCCACACCTCCATCTCTCCCAGTCTCTGCCCCCCGAACTGGGCCTTTCCACCCAGGGGCTGCTGGGTAACCAGCGAGTACGGACCGATGGAGCGGGCATGAATCTTGTCATCAACAAGGTGGTGCAGTTTGAGCATGTACATGACTCCTACGGTCACCTTGCTGTCAAAGGGTTCTCCCGATCTGCCGTCATACAGGGATACGCTGCTCGATCCCATCACGTCACCGAGTTTCATGATGTTCTTGATGTCATCCTCGGTGGCTGAGTCAAAGACCGGTACAGCGACGGTAAGCCCTTCGTCGAAGATCTGTCGGGAGAAGTCCATGAGCTCTTCTCGGGACGCCTTATTGAGGATTTCGCTTATCTTGCGCGATCCGTACACCTTCTTGAGAATTTCCCGGAGCTTGTCATCCGGCAGCTGCTGCTCGATCATACGGTTGACGGCCTCACCGATCCCGTGAATCGCCCACCCGAGGTGAGTCTCAAGGATCTGGCCCACATTCATTCGGGAGGGCACGCCGAGAGGATTGAGAACAATGTCCACCGGCCTGCCGTCTTCGAAGAACGGCATGTCCTCCTCGGGCAGGATGCGGGAGATGACCCCCTTGTTCCCGTGCCGGCCAGCCATCTTGTCTCCCACGGAGAGTTTGCGCTTGATGGCAACGTAGACCTTCACCATCTTGTTCACTCCCGGGGGGAGATCGTCGCCTGCGCTGAGCTTCTCGATTTTGGAATCATAGAAGTCGTGGATGAGGCCCTTCTGGACATCCAGCCGGGAGATGATCTGTTCGATCTCCTGCTCGACCTTCTCCCCATCCTTGATACGGATGTCCTTGAAATCATCTATCCGCAACTGATTGAGCATCTCCATTTTAATGACGGCATTGGTCTTTGCAACGACCGTGTCACCAAGGTGGGAGAGCATCGGTGCCGACAGTTTCTTTCCGGTGAGAATTGTCTCGAGTCTCCGTCTTGCGGCATCGGTGATGATGGCGATCTCGTCCTCCTGGTCTTTCTTGAGATCCTCGATCTCCATCTGCTCGATCTGGAGCGTCCGTTCGTCTTTTTCCTGGCCTCTCCTGTTGAACACACGCGCGTCGATAACGGTCCCCTCGATACCCGGGGGAACCCGCAGGGAGGTATCCTTCACTTCGCTCGCCTTCTCACCGAAGATCGCCCGCAGGAGCTTTTCCTCGGGTGAGAGCTGGGTCTCACCTTTCGGAGTGACCTTGCCCACCAGGATATCACCAGGCTTTACCTCTGCTCCAATCCTGACGATTCCCGATTCATCGAGATCCTTCAGGGCCTCTTCCCCGGCATTGGGGATATCCCTGGTGATCTCTTCACTGCCGAGCTTCACATCACGGGCCATGACCTCGAATTCCTCGATGTGCACCGAGGTGTAGAAATCTTCCTTCACGACACGTTCGCTGATCAGGATTGCGTCTTCGTAGTTGTAGCCGCCCCAGGGCATGAAGGCCACGAGAAGGTTTCTGCCGAGAGCGAGTTCACCGTTCTTGGTTGCCGGCCCGTCCGCGATGATCTCTCCTTTCTTGACCATCTGGTTCTTATTCACGATAGGCTTCTGATTGAATGACGTGTTCTGATTGGCCCGCTTGAACTTGGTGAGCCGATAGATGTCAATCCCGGTATCATCGGGATCAGAACCCATTGAGTCGGCCTTGATAACAATCCGCTGACTGTCCACATCCTGGACCTCACCGCTTCGTCTGGCTACCACGCACACACCGGAGTCTCTTGCGATGAGCTGTTCCATGCCGGTGCCCACCATCGGTGGTGCTGCAAAGAGAAGTGGGACGGCCTGGCGCTGCATGTTCGATCCCATGAGCGCCCTGTTCGCGTCGTCGTGCTCCAGGAACGGAATGAGGTTCGCGGATACCGAGAAGAGCTGGTTGGTGGCCACATCCATAAGGGTGACCTGCTCTCGTGTGACCGTGCTGTATTCACCGTTGCGAATACGCACCCTCACCATGTCTGCAATAATGCGATTTTTCTCGTCGAGGGGTTCCGATGCCTGGACGATGACTTGTTCGTCTTCCTCGATAGCGCTCAAATACCTGATTTCTTCCGTTACCACACCGTCCTTCACCAGGTAGTAGGGCGTCTCGATGAATCCGAATTCGTTGACCCGGGCATAGGTGGAAAGTGAGACAATCAGACCGATGTTCGGTCCTTCCGGTGTTTCGATCGGACAGACCCTCCCGTAGTGGGAAGGATGCACGTCACGAACCTCGAACACTGCACGCTCCCTGGTCAGTCCACCGGGACCCAGTGCCGAAAGTCTCCTCTTGTGTGTAATGGCGGACAGCGGGTTTGTCTGGTCCATGAACTGGCTCAACTGTCCTGAACCGAAAAACTCCCTGATCACCGCGGTTACGGGCTTGGGATTGATGAGGTTATTCGGCATCATGGTCTCCACGTCCTGGAGACTCATCCTTTCTTTAATGGCACGCTCCATACGTACCAGCCCTATCCTGTACTGATTCTCCAGGAGTTCGCCCACAGACCTGACCCGGCGGTTCGACATGTGGTCTATGTCATCCACACTTCTGTGAGGGGCGTTGTCCCTGAGCTCCAGAAGATATTTCACAGTATAGAGGATATCCTCTTTCCTCAGGATCGTGAGGTCCAGTGGTGCTTCTTCCTCACTGATCCCAAGCTTCTGATTGATCTTCATCCTGCCTACCCTGGAGAGGTCGTAGTAGGACGGGTTGAAAAACAGATTATCGAAGAAGTGGGTCGCGATCTCGAGAGTCGGAGGGTTGGAAGGCCTCAGTCTTCTATAGATCTCAATGAGGGCCTCTTCGGATGTGTCAACCTTGTCAAGGGCCATCGTCCTGCTCAAAGAGGAGCTGATCGATATCTCATCGTAGAAGATGGTCTTGATCTCGGTGATGTTTGCCGTGTGGATCTTTTCCAGTACATCATCGGCGATCTCCTGGTTCGCATCGGCAATGACCTCTCCGGTCTCCATATTCACGACGTCCTCGGCCAGGATCCTGCCGAGCAGATCGCTTTCCTCGAGAACAACCGGTTCTATGACCTTGTCTCTGTATTTGCTGACGATCTTCGGGGTAATCTTTCTGCCGGCCTTGACGATGATCTCATCGGAGTCCTTGAGCTTTATGTCTGTCTCGGCCTTGAAGCCTTTCAACGCCTCGAGTTCGATATACTTGTGCACCCTGCCTTCCTCGAAGACAAACCGATCCTTGGGGTAGTAGATATCGAGGATCTCCTGGTTCGAAAAGCCCATCGCCTTCATGAGCGTGGTGGCAGGCATCTTCCTCCTCCGGTCTATGCGCAGGTAGAGGATGCCTTTCGCGTCAAAATCGAGATCAATCCACGATCCTCTGGCTGGGATGATCCGTGCAGAGTAGAGGATCCGCCCGCCTGCCTGGAGCCGGGCGGTGGTCTTATCGAAGAATATGCCCGGGGAACGGTGGAGTTGGTTTACGATAACCCGCTCCGTCCCGTTGATGATGAACGTTGAACTGGGAGTCATGAGAGGGATCTCGCCGAAGTAGACCTCCTGTTCCTTGATGTCGCGGATGCTCTGGGTTCCGGTTTCATCGTCCCGATCAAATACCACGAGACGAACCTTCAGGGTGACCGGCGCTGCATAGGTGAGCCCTTTCTGGATACACTCCTCGATATCGTATTTGGACTCACCCAAGCGGTATTCCACGAACTCAAGAGACGCATCTTCATTGAAATCCTTGATGGGGAACACTGACTTAAATACCGCTTGAAGACCGATATTCCTCCTTTTTTCAGGTGCAACATCCATTTGCAAGAAGGTGCTGTATGATTTCTTCGGTAGCTCGACAAGATCAGGGATGTCCAGGAGCGTCTGTCTTCTTGCAAAACTCTTTCTCCTCACCTGGGGATTTAAAAGGATGTTTTCAATCATCTTTTGGTCTTCCTCTTGTTATTGGGATCTTACTGACGAAGAAAGGGGGGCCGGCACACGCCAACCCCACCTCGTGTATTGTTTTCTCTTCCTTTGACTTACGTTATCTCGACGGTTGCACCAACCTCTTCGAGTTTCTTCTTGGCCTCCTCGGCCTCTTCCTTTGAAACGCCTTCCTTTATGGTCTTGGGGGCTCCTTCCACGACCTCTTTGGCCTCTTTCAGACCGAGGTCAGTCAGGGAGCGCACGACCTTGATCACCTGGATCTTCTGCTCACCTGCTCCCTTGAGCACCACGTTGAACTGTGTCTTTTCCTCCGCGGCCTCTGCAGCAGGAGCTGCTCCACCGGCCGGTGAAGCGGCAGCCACGGGCGCCGCGGCGCTGACACCGAATTTCTGTTCAAGCTCCTTCACGAACTCGGCGAGTTCGATAACCGTCATGTTTTCTATGAATTGTATGACATCCTCACGGGTAATTTCAGCCATTGCTACTCTCCTTGTCTCTTTTTGTTTTCAATCGCTTTCAGGGCATAGACCACTTGACTCAGCACAGCGGCAAGAACCCCGACAAAGTTGGCTACCGGGGCATTAAGCGTACCCAGGAGCCGCGCCAGAAGCACTTCTCTCGCCGGCATTTTCGCGAGTTCCTGTATCATGTCCAGATCCAGGATCTTCCCCCCGAGGAGACCGCCCTGTATTTCGAGCTCCTCATTGTCCTTGGCGAAGGTTACCAGCACCTTTGCCATCGCTACAGGATCTGTGTCGGTGAGTGCAACTGCCGTCGGTCCGACAAACATCTCCTCCAGCGCCTGGGCAGGCGTATCTTTCGATGCCCTCCGCAGGAGGGTATTCTTCACAACCCGGTACGAACCGCCTGCGTCCCGAATGTTTCTCCTGAGCTGGGTAATTCTCTCAACGTTGAGTCCCAGGTAATCGGTCACAAAGACCGCCTCGGATTTCCCCAGCTCACCATGCAAGCTCTTTACAAGTTCCTCTTTCTTTTCCTTTTTCAATGAAACACCTCACCCCTTTCGTTTAAGATTTATCCTGTCAAAGGGTGCCTAGGGGATACCCAGATCTCGGCGGGAATGTTTAAGCACGAGTGCTCCCGCTGTCTTTGACCAGGATAGCATTCCTACTTCAATATGAGCGATACCTCAGATGGATCTATCTTGACACCGGGGCCCATGGTGCTCGAGAGTGCTACACCCTTGAGATATGTGCCTTTGCTCGCAGGTGGTTTCAGCTTCATGATGATCTCGAGCAGGGCTTTCAGGTTGTCGAGGATCTTCTCCTTCCCAAAGGATACCTTGCCCACTGAGCAGTGGACGATACCGACCTTATCCACACGGAAATCGACTCGACCGGCTTTCATGTCGGATACGGCCTTGGCGACATCGAAGGTCACCGTCCCGAGCTTTGGATTCGGCATCATACCCCGGGGGCCGAGGATTTTCCCCAGTTTTCCGACAACACCCATCATATCCGGGGTTGCTATGACCTTGTCGAACTCGAGCCATCCTCCTGTGATCTTCTCTGCCAGGTCCTCCGCTCCAACATAATCCGCCCCGTTATCACTCGCTTCCCGTTCTTTTTCCCCCTTCGCAAACACAAGGACCCTGATGGTCTTCCCCGTACCATGGGGGAGCACCACCGAACCCCGCACCATCTGATCTGCGTGCCTGGGATCAACACCAAGTCTCAGCGCCACATCGACACTTTCATCGAACTTGGCATAAGAGCTTTCCAGGACCAGGTTCAATGCATCTTCAACGGTATATTTTATCTGGGGATCAATCTTGCTTCGAGCCTCAGAATATTTTCTGCCAGCCTTTGCCATACCTCACGTCTCCTTCAATCTGCGATTTCTATACCCATGCTCCGCGCTGTACCTGCAATGATATTGACCGCGTTGTCCATATCATTCGCATTCAGATCGCTCATCTTCTGACGGGCAATCTCCTCGAGCTGCTGCCGTGAAAGCTTCGCAACCTTGTCCGAGTTTGGTGTTGAGGAGCCTTTTTCGATGCCGGCTGCCTTCAGGAGCAGGGTTGATGCTGGCGGGCTCTTGGTGATGAATGTGAACGTCCTGTCCTGATACACTGAGATCACGACAGGAATCTTGTAGCCTCTCTGTTTTTCTGTTGCGGCATTGAAGGCCTTACAGAAATCCATGATGTTCACCCCGTGCTGGCCGAGAGCAGGGCCAACAGGAGGAGAGGGCTTTGCCTCACCCGCAGGTATATGAATCTTTATCTTCGCCACTAGTTTCTTTGCCATCTGATACCTCGTAAGATCTATTTCTTGGTTATCTGGTCGAAATTTAATTCAACCGGCGTGGATCTGCCGAAAATGCTCACGAGCACTCTCACCTTGCCTTTATCAGGCCTGGTATCATCCACTACACCGCTGAAATTCTGGAAGGGACCGTCCATGACTGTGACTTGGTCTCCGACACTGAACTCACACTTGTACGCCTGTGCCTCGATCCCTTCTTCCAGTTGTGACTTCAGCGCCTCGACCTCCTGGTCAGGGATGGTGGAGGGCGAGATCCTGCCACCGACAAAACCGGTGATTTTGGGTGTGTCCATAACCACATGCCACGTCTTGTCGTTGAGTTCCATACGTACGAGAATGTACCCAGGGAAGAATTTCCGGTTCGAGGATTTCTTTTTACCCGGTGCATCCTTCTTTGACTGCTCCGAAGGAACGAGTATCCCCGAGAAGTATTCCTGGACATTATAGGCCTTGATTCTTTCTTCAAGGGACTTCTTGGCCTTGTGCTCGTAGTTCGAGTGCGTGTGCACCACGTACCACTTATGCTCCAGATTTTCTTCTGCCATCGCTACCAACCCAAGACAAGCCTGACTACCTGGGAAAGACCCAGATCGATGACCCAGAGGAACACGGAGATTATCCCGCTGAGCACCAGAACGGCTATCGTTCCGCTCATGACCTCTTTGCGACCGGTCCAGGTGACCTTTTTCAGTTCGGCTCTGACTTCCCGAAGGAATCGTATGATTTTGTCCATCTACCTACCAAGCTGGCAGGCCAGGAGGGACTCGAACCCCCAGCATCCGGATTTGGAGTCCGGCGCTCTGCCAATTAGAGCTACTGGCCTGCACGTTTTTAATTTTTTTACTTCGTCTCTTTGTGAAGCGTATGCGTCCGACAAAACGGGCAATACTTCTTCTGTTCGAGCTTTTCAGTGCTCTTCTTCTTGTTCCGCGTGGAGGTATAGTTCCGTCGCTTACAGTCTGAACATGCAAGGGTGATTATATCTCTCATGAACGTGCACCTGCTACTCGATGACCTTCACGATGACGCCGGAGGCGACGGTCCGACCGCCCTCACGAA
>JBNGDS010000074.1:0-14940 GCA_049975365.1 Desulfomonilia bacterium
CATGGGAACAGAGCGCACACAATTCAGCACATTGGAAACAGATCTTTCACGTTCCGCCATCACGGTCCCCGAAGAATTCCTGTTCGGAGTCGCGAATTCAGGGTACCAGGTGGAAGGGGGGTACAACCAGCCAGGATGCCCATACAACAATTTCGCCCGATGGGAGTTGTCCGGCAGGGTTGAGCGAACGGGAGATGCATGCAACTTCTGGAGCCGATACCAGGATCACATCGATCTCGCCAGTTCACTGGGCCTGAATGCATTCCGCATGGGCATCGAATGGGCACGGGTTCAGCCCTCTTTCCATGAACGGGTGAGCACCCCTCCTCCTTTTGATGAACTGGCTCTGGATGGATATACTGCTATTCTCGACAGGATCACTGGATCTGGTATGACACCCATCGTGACCCTGCATCACTTCACCCACCCTGCGTGGTGCGGCGTCGATCTCTGGCTCCAGGAAGGCATGGCATGCCTGTTTATCGAGTATGCAGTGGAGGTGGTCCGGAGGATCAATGAGCGTCTGGTCCTTCGAGGAAGAGCCCCGCTGGTGCACCTGGTCACCCTGAACGAACCCAATGTCCTGCCGCTCGTCACCTACATGGTTGGAGAGCACCCCCATGGACGCTGGGGTTTTGCGGCAGCACGAACTGCCATGGACACCATGCTGCTCGCACACGTCCTGCTCTATGACCGTATCCACGATCTCTATGAGCAGCAGGGCTGGCCACGGCCGATTGTCACCTTCAACACATTCAGTACAGCAATCTATGAATTCGACAGGGCCTTCTTCGATCTCGTCCGTGCACCATCATCGGGTGTAGACCGACGATCCCTCAAGGACTATCTGGCCATGCACCGCAGAAACTGGAACCAGAAATTCGATGAGCTTTCGCTCTCCCGGTGGGGAAGATTCTCCTACAGCCGACGCCACTTCAAAAATTATCGATTCGTGTGCTCGCTGCTCTTCGATCCATTGAACATGAAACGAACCATCGAGGCACTCTATGCATCCTCAAGGAAAGAAAAGCTCGATGCGATCGCCCTTGATATCTATGACCCCTTCGTTATCGGGGCTCCGTATTTCCGTGTCCCAAGGCCTGGGACTCACGACCCAATATTTAGGCCCCAGTGGTGGGACTGGCATCACGATCCCGAGCACTTCTCCACAGTACTCAGGGCGCACAACGACAGCAATTTCGGCCTTCCCCTGTATATCCTCGAGACTACCCTCGCCCACCGGCAGAAGTACAGGGGTTCAGCTATCCCCCGCAGGGACTCCCAGGGCAGAGGGGAATTTCTGCGCTGGAGCATCCAGGAGGTTCTGAAGGCCATCCATGAGAACATTCCGGTCATGGCCTACTGTTACTGGTCACTCACCGACAACTATGAATGGGGCACGTTCGAACCACGCCTGGGCCTGTATGAATATGACTACGAAATCGGCCGCATCAAGGATAGGAGCGGTCTTGGAGAGGATGCAGGAGGCCTGTACAAAAACATCGTCACATCTCTGAGAAAAAGAGATCCCGACTGGATCCGGACATACCTGGCGCAGTGATGATGACCCGGCTCCACAGGGAATATCATCTCCGTGATTCTCGGCCGTTTCCGTTCCGGAATCGGCCTCTGGTCAGAATGCCGAATCCGATCGATCACCGAGAGGGAGGGGTCACATGAAGGTTATCGGATTGCTTGGTGGAATGAGCTGGGAGTCGACGACCACGTACTATCGGCTGATCAACGAGGAGGTAAAGTCCCGGCTTGGGGGTCTCCACTCTGCACGGATCGTCCTGTACAGTGTGGAATTCCAGGAGATCGAACGCCTGCAGCACGCAGGTGACTGGGAACAGGCCGGACGCATCCTTGCAGGGGCTGCACTGGCTCTTCAGCGTGCAGGTGCTGAATTCCTCGTCATCTGCACCAATACCATGCACAAGGTTGCTCCGACCATCGAGCAGTCCATCGCCATCCCGATCCTTCACATTGCAGATGCTACTGCTGAGGTGATACGCAAAACAGGTGTCCGCACCGTCGGATTGCTCGGCACGCGGTTCACCATGGAAGAGGGATTCTATGTCGGGCGACTCCGCGAACACCACGGACTGGATGTCATGATTCCTGATGTATCCTCACGCGAGCAGGTGCACAGGATCATTTTCGAAGAGCTGTGCATGGGAACGGTTCTCGACCATTCACGAGAAACCTATCGCCGGATAATACAGGATCTGGTGAACCAGGGTGCACAGGGAATCATATTCGGCTGCACCGAGATCTCCCTGCTGGTTGGGCCCGGAGATTCTCCCGTCCCCGTGTTCGACACAACCGAGATCCACGCCCATGCAGCGGTTGATCTGTCCCTTGACACTCCACGTCATCCTGGCTGATACTATTGAGCAATGCTGACCTTTGGACCAGTCCCCTCCCGCAGGCTCGGCAGGAGCCTCGGGATCAACAACATACCTCCGAAAACCTGCACCTACTCGTGCATCTACTGCCAGGTGGGCCGCACGGACCGGATGACGTGCACACGTCAGGAGTTCTATCCACCAACAGATATCCTGGACTCTGTTCACCAGAGGCTTGCCGATATACAGGAAACAGACACCCCATGCGACTACGCGACATTTGTTCCCGACGGCGAGCCGACTCTGGATATGCGTCTCGGGGAGTCAATACAACTACTCCACCCTCTTGCGTGCAAGATAGCGGTCATCACGAATGCATCGCTGCTCTGGGACGAAGGTGTACGCTCTCAACTCCGGCAGGCCGACTGGGTTTCTGTCAAGATAGACAGTGTCCAGGATGCTACCTGGCGAAGGATCAACCGCCCCCACAAAAAACTGCATATGAACACGGTCCTCAAAGGGATCGACCTGTTCTCCCACGACTTTCCGGGAACCCTGGTCACGGAAACCATGCTGGTGCGTGACGTAAATGACGACGAAGAGGGCATCGAGCAGATCGGAAGGTTTCTCGAGCGGATATCTCCTGCATGTTCTTACCTTTCGATTCCCATGCGCCCTCCGGCAGAAGAGTGGGTACATGCCCCGCGTGAAGCTGAGCTGAATCGGGCGTACCAGATACTGGCCACGCATGTGGACAGGGTGGAATACCTGATCGACTACGAAGGAGATGCATTCCATGTGACAAGCCGGGTTGAGGAAGACCTTCTGGATATCAGTGCCGTACACCCGATTCGCGAGGATGCAGTTGAGAACATACTCGATCGATCTGGAGCAGATCTCTCGGTGGTGAACAACCTTGTTCACAGGGGGTTGATGAAAGAGGTCGTCCATGCAGGGCACAGGTTCTACGTACGGAGATTCTCTCCTAAACAGTAGCACCTGAGCTCGAGACTCGGCACGTTCACCTGTGCCCATCATATGTTCGTTCCGAATGCTCTGTGCATGTATGCCGGGTATGGCTCTACTGCATCATGTCGACCATGTTTTTCACGAATGACATCCCCTTGTTCCTGTAGGGAACAATTCTGCACCAGGGTGGACGTTCGCCTTGTGACAGGGAATATAGAGCCATCGAACGTGAAACTTCTCCGGGATCTGGTCTTGACAGCCCCCTGCACGGACACCATATAATACTCATCTGGATTGAATGATCTTTCTGAAGACATGATAGCTGATGTAGAAAAAATGAACCTGTAAAGGAGGAGTGTATGGCCAAAACCGCTCGGGAAAAGAGACGGGAAAAAGTGATCGAGGTCCTGAACAAGGCTCGTTCCATGGAACTCCAGGCAATTCAGCAGTATATGAACCAGCACTACAACCTCGATGACATGGATTATGGTGACCTTGCTGCAAAGGTCAAGCTCATCGCCATTGATGAGATGCGCCACGCAGAGATGTTTGCCGAGAGAATCAAGGAGCTCGGGGGCGAGCCAACAGTAGATCTTGCAGGGAAGGTTGCCAAGGGTCAGAAGATCGAGGGCATATTCCCGTTCGACGCGAAACTCGAGGATGACACGATCGATGATTACAATCAGTTCCTCCTCGTGTGCCGGGACAATGGTGACAGTACCAGCATGAAATTGTTCGAAGCCATCATCGACGAGGAACAGGCCCACTACAATTATTTCGACAACGTCAGCGGTCATATCAAAGGCCTCGGTTCCGCCTATCTTTCTCGGATTGCAGGAACCCCTGCTGATACGGGCACTAGTGCACAGGGTTTTGTGGCTGTCGAGGGCGGCGGCTAGGAAAAACCAAAGAATACTCACTCTCAAGGCCGGGCTCTGATCAGAGAAGAAACCCTTCTGCTGCCGGGAGATGTATCCGGCCCTGTGTGTCTTTCCTCAAGAGATCCAAGAGGAGGTATATGCCCACCCTTCATCGGGAACAAAGAAGGAATACCTCCGTTCCCTTCTTTCTTGACTTTTGACACAGTGATTTTATTATGGTTCTCAGTATCATTTCTCTGTGTGTAGTGTGATGAAGCCGAGTGACTGGTGATGGTGCATCAGAGAATCATGCCTGAAGAAACGGTCCTGTCTCTTTTGCTTCATGAAGATACAGGCATAGAATCTATGCACGACAGGGGGGCCCTATGAATATCCACTCTTTGGTCAAAATGCTGTTTCTGTGTTTTCTCGTTCTCCTTCTTGCCAGCTGTTCAGGAGGCGGAGGAGGAGATGATGGCGATATTGATGATGATGCGGGCGGCGGACCGGGGACCGGGGACGACAATATCCCGATCTTCTGGTATCAGTGGGTATACCCGGAATCTGAACCAGGTGTTGGTGCTGCCAATGCCGTGCTGGTGAGTTCTGATGGCGGATTCATTCTCACAGGGTATGTTGCGGATGGTTTTCGCACTGTAGACAACCCCTATCCCGAGGATCTCTACCTTGCCAAGACCGATGACCTGGGAATACGCGAGTGGGAAACGACGTTCGGCGGCACGGACGCAGAGATCGGGAACTGCATTGCGGCCACGTCTGACGGCGGGTACATCATGGGGGGTATCCGGGAAGGAGCTGGCTATCAAGAGTATTACCTCCTTCGGATAGATTCTGACGGCAATGCCCTGGCCGGCTGGCCAAAAGTGCTTGCAGGGGCTTCCTTCAGCGGAGTCACGGGGATATGCGAAAGCAGAGGTGCGGGCGGTGTCCCTGACGGGTTCGTCCTAGTGGGCCCATCGGGTACCAATACATTCTCCATCATCAAGATCGATCTTACAGGCAGCGAGGTCTGGAAAAAAGAACTATCCGGTTATGACCCACCGGGGAATGATTATGCGCTTTCCATTGTCCCGGATCCGAGCAGCGGGTATGTCATTGCCGGTGTTGACGGTGGTCCCACGGACTTGGTGTGCGTGCTGAGGATCGATTCCGAGGGGAACCTCCTGCCGGGCTGGCCCAAGACCTATGGGCATGGCACCGCCTTCTCGGTGGAGAACACCCCTGACGGGGGGCTGATCCTTGCCGGCAAGAACTCAAATCTCTGGGTTGATGGAGACATGCTGATCATCAAGATCGATGCATCCGGAAACGAGACCTGGAGAAAGACATTCGGCGGTGATGATCTCGATGAGGCATCCTCTGTCGCCGTGACCGCTGACGGCGGGTACATGGTGGTGGGAAGGACCCACTCCTTCAATTCACCCAATGACCCGGAAAACCTGTACCTCGTGCGCCTTTCAGGATCCGGAGATGTCGTGTGGGAAAAGGTGAAGGGCCGTACAGACAGCTATGATTCCGCCGAATCCGTGAAGCAGACCTCTGACGGCGGGTTCATTGTCTGCGGTGGGGCAGGAGGGGGTGTGCTCCTGACAAAGACCGACAAGAACGGCGACACGGTCAGCCTCGGAACGACCGACTGGTCAGTGACGCTCAGTGAAACGTTCGGGACCATCAATCCCACGAACGTGAACCTTGTGGCTGAGAGGGGTGTCAGCGCAGTCCTCCTGGCTCAGCAGGTCGGGGCCTTCGGGCTGGACCTGCTCCTGGAAATCATCGACGATCCTGGATTCAACTACTGCACACAAAGCGGTAGCCTAGCCATTGTCCCAGCCCCGGGTCCGGTTTCTGCAGGAGATACTTTCTCGATCACCCTCACGGAATGCGTCTCGGGAGAACCGGATGACCCCGTGGAACTCGATGGAACCTTCGGCATGGAGGTGGATAGCTTGACCGGCTCGTTCTCTTTAAACTCAGACTACACAATCACCGCCACGTACTCGGATATCGTCATTACGTCGTTAGACGATGCCGACCTCGAGACCATCACCGGCGGCATGTCGGTCACGCGACAAGCCTCCGGCAGTTCGTTCACCGATATTGCGACGAACTCTGCGGATACCCTTTCTGTCACTCTCAATGCAGTGACAAGTACCCTGACGGAGTTCGAGATCACGAGCACGTTCACCTCATCCTCCTATTCCTATGGTGCAGCAGGGGAAATCCTCTTGTACCAGATCCAGGGGATCTCCGGAGACCTCACGCTGAGAGTGATCGAGCCTGTAACCGGTTCGACATCCCAAGTCCCTGCCTCGGGTCACCTGAGCATCGAGGCAGAGGATGGAAGCACACTCGAGATCAGGATCGATGACGGTGATGTCGATCTCGACCTCGATTCCGACGGAGACGGGATACCTGAAAACACCATCTCGAGCACCTGGGATGCTCTATACTGATCGCCCGGGATCCCGATCAGGCACCTGGTGGGATATCTGAATGACGATGTCCCACCAGGGGGTTTAAAGGACAGCCAGGTTCCCTGACCGTCTGCGCGCGCAGAATTTAGTACATAGGTGATTTCATCACACACACCATGTCTCGAGAGGAGACCGCATGATGCTGGCATACTGCGGTATGGACTGTGAGGCGTGCGAGGCATACAAAGCCACGCTCCTGGATGACGACGTCCTGCGGGCACGAATCGCACAGAAATGGTCACACCTGTACCATTCCCCTATCCTTCCAGAGCACATCAACTGTACCGGATGCCTCTCTGACGGGGTGAAAACACCGTATTGCGAACAGGTGTGCGAAATCAGGACGTGCTGTCGGAAAAAGGGTTTTGAAACCTGCGCCCCCTGCGGATCCTTCCCCTGCGACAAGCTCGAAGAGGTATTCGCCTATTCGCAGGAGGCCCGGGAAGCCCTGCTCGAAATCAGGAAATCCCTTTAGAAGGGTAGCCTCCTCTTACTCTGATCCACGCTCCTGCCCGCACATCCTCCCGATCCTGCCCGGGAATATCCCCCTGCCCCACTTCTCTTGATTGGCGTCATTTCCCATGGTTTTTCTGATCGGCTCGATGTACTATCTCTCCAGGAGGGAGATATGACCAGAGAAGACACGATACCAGGTACGATCTGCACCAGATGCAGCGGCAAGGATTGTTACCCCCTCATCGGGACCGATGATCCCCTTCCCCCTCTTGATGATGCCCCCGCTTTCTGTCCAATGCGTCGGTTCCCAGAAATCATGGACCGGGTCAGAGAAGAGTACACAAAGCCTGCGATTCGTGAATTCGCGAGGCTCGCTTCCATCCAGGAAGCGCAGTGCTATGAAATCGGCCCCGAGGGGATCAGGACAAAAATCCCGAGGCTCGAGGAAACGATCGAGTTCGCGTGGAAATGCGGCTATACGAGGATCGGCATCGCCTTCTGTGTCGGGCTGAAGGAAGAGGCCAGAATGGTTGAATCGATCTTCGAAAAGAAAGGCTTCGAGGTGATCTCCGTCAACTGCAAGATCGGCCGCGTGCCGAAGGAGACCATCGGACTTCAGGGCCATGAAAAAATCATGGGCCCAGCTCTCATGGAGCCCATGTGCAACCCGATTGCACAGGCGGAAATCCTGAATACAGAAGGGGTCGACCTCGCCGTTCTCCTCGGTCTGTGTGTGGGCCACGATACCCTGTTCTTCAGGTACTGCAGGGTCCCGTGCACGGTTCTGGCAGTGAAAGATCGCGTGTTCGGACATAATCCCCTCGCCGCTCTCTACCTTTCCAAGAGTCCCTACTACGGCAGGGTGAACGTTCCCTCGAACAGGAAAGGCAGTGCGGAAAAGATACGTCTCCCTGATGAGGGATAACCCGTGCGCCCTCCGTATGCTGTCAGGCCTCCCGGGAAGCCTGTACTCCGGGAATACTCCTGATACACGTGAGGTATTCTGATGGCACGACCAAAGGTATACATTACACGGATTATTCCCCGTGAGGGAATCGATCTCCTTGAACAACACTGCCGTGTCGAAGTGAATCCTGAAGACCGACCTGTCTGGCGAAGAGAACTCCTCTCCGCTGTCCATGATGCTGATGGCATCCTCTGTCTCCTGACCGACAGGATCGATGCCGCCGTGTTCGATGCAGCAAAGAACGCAAAAGGGTTTGCGAACTATGCGGTAGGGTATGACAATATCGATGTCGCTGAAGCCACGAAGCGCGGGATTCCTGTCTCGAACACCCCGGGTGTCCTCACCGATGCGACCTCTGAACTGGCCTGGGCCCTGTTGTTTTCCACTGCCCGCCGCATAGTGGAGTCCGATCGGTTCGTGCGGAGCGGGAAATGGAACGGCTGGGGTCCTCTGCAGTATATCGGGGGTGATGTCACAGGGAAGACACTCGGCGTCTTGGGTGCGGGGAAAATCGGGACAGCAATGGCCCTGAAATCGAAAGGATTCGACATGAAGGTGCTCTACACAGACACACGCTCGAATGAAGTACTCGAAGATCTCCTGGGTGCACGGAGGGCATCGTTCGACGAACTGGTTGTCGAGTCTGATTTCATCAGCATCCATGTCCCCCTCACAGAGGATACGTATCACCTCTTCGATGCCGAGGTATTCTCGAAGATGAAACCAACGGCGTATCTGATCAACACGTCACGCGGGACCGTAGTGAATGAGAAAGATCTTGTCGATGCCCTTCAAGCACGAAGAATAGCGGGTGCAGCGCTTGACGTGTTTGAATTCGAACCTGACATATCCCAGGGGCTTGCTGAACTCGTCAACGTGGTGATCACTCCCCATATCGGATCTGCAACAATCTCATCCCGCACCAACATGGCCATCAAGGCGGCACAAAACCTCCTGGCCATGATCCGGGGGGAGCTGCCGCCCGACTGTGTCAATCCCGAGGTCTTCGAATAAACGCGGTGTTTGAAGGGCCTTCTCAGTACGGGGATCGCTCTTTCTTGTGCAATCGGCGCTGGAGAATCCCCTTCTCGAACATCTTCTTATACTCGGGGGAATTGTCGATGACCGTGTACGATCTCTGCGAATCGATCACCAGTGCAGCAACACAAATGACTGCTATCACGATGAGCCCGATGCCGAACTCTCCCATACCAAGCCCCTCCTTGTGGGCAGCTCTCCCCATACGCCTGTCTCGAAAACATATCAATTCGCAAGGATATCGGATTTAGAATGCGGATACTCGTGGTATTCAGCTTTCATCAATTTTTATCGTGATTATATTCATTTTATTACATTTATTGCAGGTTTCTTCTCGGCGCTGCTCCGTTCATACACCGCACATGCACTGTTCACCTAGTACCGAAGTGGAGATCATGCGATCCCTGCTGAGGCTGCTGTGATCCCTGAAGCGGATAGATCTATCTTTCTGTTTGAAAAACACAGAAAATCCATCTACAAGGTGATCATGATCTATACCCGGAGCATGAACATCCGGGATCTTATTGTTCACGGAGGGTGTATGAAATGGAATAGCCTGATGCGTATGATGATTCTGTGCGCAGTCTGTGTGGGGATTCTTCCTTGCCTGCTCCACGCCGATATGTACCTGAAATACAAGAACCACACCGATGCCTTCGAGATCATGGGGCAGCAGCAGCCTGCAAAAGACAGTGTCCGGGAAACATGGGTTGCCAAGGATTCTGTACGGACGGACGAGGCGGGGCAGACGACGATCATGCGACTCGACAAGAAACTCGTCTATTTCGTTGATCACACGAGCAAAGTCTACAGCGAATCACCGCTGGAACTGGAAAAGATGGCAAATCAGGCCATTGATGAAGACGATGACATGGATGCCGAGGAGAAGGAACAGGCAAAACAGTTTCTGCAGGGCATGATGAGCTCGATGAAACTGGAAATATCCGTCAAGGAAACCGGCGAAAAAAAGAAGATCGGCACGTGGAACTGTACCAAATACCTCCAGACAACCACCATGGCAGGCACGACATCGAATTCCGATGTCTGGGCAACGAAAGACATCAAGGTGGACTATGAACTCCTCAACAGGATGTATGCGGCAGGCATGATGATGATGCCGGGAATGCGGGAATCCATGAACGATGTCATCGAGGAGATGAACAAGATCAAGGGGGTGACTGTCTATACGTCATCAACCTCCGATGTCATGAAAACCAAGGTGAAGACAACCCAGGAGCTCATCGAGTACGCGGATAAGAAGGCTCCCCCGGGGTTCTTCGAACCTCCCAAGGGATACAAGAAACAAAGCATGTAGCACGATCAGGGTGCCTGATACGGCACCCTGCCCGTATCTCTCTGCCATCCAGCCGTGGGAGAAATCTCACAGGGATCCTCTCCTGAATCAATCCCTGGGAATCATCCCCTGCACCCAACCGGCATGTCACGATTCCACCAAGGCGGAGGGAGACGTGTCGGGAACCGCATCTCTTGCCACCGGCCTGACGGAGGGGAATCAGGACTTGAAGAAGAATCACCAGGCATTATTTATAGGAGTAGAACACAGTATCCCGTGAACAGCTGTGAAGAGGAGGGAACCATGAAACCTATAGGACCGTTGATGTGGGAACACAGGCTGATCGAGCAGATCATACCGCTCATCAATGATGAAATGAAACGGATCGAGAACAAAAAGAGGGCAGATGTCGTCTTCATTGAAAAGGCAGTGGATTTCTTCAGGATCTATGCCGATCGCACGCACCATGGAAAGGAGGAAGATATCCTGTTCAGGGACCTGGAGAAAAAACCACTCACTCCAGACCAGGAACGCATTATGAAAGAACTCACCGATGAACACGTCATTGCCAGGAAGACAGTGCGGGCCCTCATCGAGGCCAAGGATTCCTACATGGATGGCAATGACGAGGTGCTCTCGACGATTCTGAAGCTCCTCGGAGAGCTTGCAGCGCTGTATCCTAAACACATCATGAAAGAGGACAAGGAGTTCTTCTTCCCTGTGATGGAGCACTTCTCGAAGAAGGAACAGGATGGCATGCTCGCAGAGTTCTGGGAATTCGACAGAAAGATGATCCACGAGAAGTACCAGAACATCATGGAACAGATGGGTGCCACAGTGAAACGCTGGTGAGGGCTTTCACTCCAGTCGTACCGGCCTTCCGGCAAATACGATGCGCGACCGCAGGGTGCTGTACAGAGAAGAAAGAGGCGGAAACACCGGGAATATCCACGATGCATGATGTCTCCTGAACGTGTATTCGAGAAAATTCTGTTCAACGCACTCCACGTCCTCGAAGAAGCTCCTGAAATATGACAGTATCTGTCTCTTGGGAAGGTAGTGTGTCTTTTCCCTGAGATAGCTGACATTCTGTTTCGCAATCTCCCTGATGCTCAGCGTCCTCTGAGATCTCTTCCGTATTCCCGCTGCCGCCCACAGGCACAGCCACCAGTATGATTGGATCATGGATGAGAACGGGACAAATACATGGGACTCAATGATCCTGTACCGGGAGGGAAACACGTGGATGGAGAATCCATCTTTCTTCAATACTCTTCCAAGTTCCTGGAGCGTCTCCGGGTAGTTTCTCACATGCTCGAGCACCTGATTGCTGAGGACACAGTCAACGGCACCCTTTTCAAAGGGAATCCTGTAGGGCTGCATGGATATGGTCCTGATCAGCCTCTGCTCCTCGAGGCCAGGGGTATCGACCCCGTCTTCGTGCTTAAAGGCGATGTCGCACCCGTAGGCACGGTATCCCTGTGCGCGCAGATACTCGACGGTTCCACCGCTTCCACAGCCGAAATCGAGAATGGCTGCCTCACGTGTGAAGGAATACCCCCTCTGCGATGCAATGAACTCTGCCCACTGCAGAAATGATGTCCAAGACTGTTCCATTCTCTTTCTCTAGATTCTTTTCGTTTTCCTGGTCAACTGTGATTCGTTTCATTGTCTCTTTCCCGGATTATGGTATAACGCTTGTTCAGATACCGATCCCGGGAAAGACATCCCGGCGATTGCCGGTACTGTGCTGAAACGGCAGGACGCAGATTCGATACGTACGAGTGGAGGAATGACGCAGATTTCGCTGGATAGAAGACGGTGGTTCATCGCCTGTGCCGCACTTCTCATGCAGCTCTGTCTCGGTACGGTGTATGCGTGGTCAGTCTTCAAGAAACCCATGATGGAAGCACACCTCTGGACCGAGACACAGACCCAGGGCGCCTTCATGATCTACAACACGGTATTTGCCATTGCAGTGGCCTTCGGCGGCACCCTCGTTGACAGGAAAGGCCCGAAGATTGTCGGCACAATCGGAGGAATCCTGTTCGGCTCCGGGCTCATGCTCACAGGGATCGCGAACCAGATCCACGGCCTCGGCATGCTCTACATCTCCTATGGATGTATTGCAGCTCTGGGCGGTGGATTGGGATATATCACCCCGGTCACGACTCTGATCCGGTGGTTCCCTGATAAACGCGGCCTCGTGACCGGGATCGCGATCATGGGGTACGGATTCGGTGCCTTCATCCTCGGCAATATCGCCCCCCGTCTTATCCTGGACGCCGGCATCACCGTCACGTTCCTCCTGTGGGGAAGTACGAGCCTCGTACTCGTACTCGCAGCGGTCATGGTCATGAGGAACCCTCCCACCGAGTGGCTGCCGGAGGGGTTCGTGCCGCAGGTCGGAAAAATCTCGTCCTCACAGGATTCCTTCACCTTCGAACAGGCAGTTCGTACTCCCCAGTTCTGGGTTTTGTGGATCATATTCCTCCTGAGTCTGACTGCAGGGCTGGGGCTCATATCGCAGCTCTCACCCATAGCACAGGATGTCATGGTCTCCGGTCTCGGGGGATCACCGTCCCAGGAACAGATTCGCGATGTGGTTATTACTTCCGGATTCATCGTGGCCCTTGCCGGGATCTTCAACGGCCTCGGCAGGCTTATCTGGGCATGGATTTCCGACACGTTGGGAAGAAAAATGGTATTCATCCTCCTCTTCCTCATCCAATCTGCCGGATACCTCCTGCTTGCCCACACCCAGCATATCGTTCTGTTCAGTGTCATCGCGTTCTTCATGCTGGCATGTTACGGTGGTTCGCTTGCCTCAATGCCCGCATTCGCCGCTGATGAATTCGGGCCGCTTCACATCGGAAAGATCTATGGCGTAATCTTCACCGCGTGCGCAGCGGCAGGGTTTGTCGGGGCCTTCCTCTTCGCATACATCAAGGACTTGACCTCCCGCTTTGAACCCGCTCTGTACGCTGCAACAGGATTTCTCGTTCTGGGGCTGTTCCTCACGATCATCTACCGGAATCCCCACAAGGGGTCCTGAATCCGAATTAGGTCTCCCGATCATATGCACTCTCAATGCATTTTTCAGCAATTGGTTGCCTATTCTTTTCCTTCATTCCCAGCACGAGCACAGCCTGGTCGTTCGTATGCGAAAGCCTCCCCCGCGAGATAACACACGCCTGAAAGAATCGACTAGGCAGGATCAATCGAGCCGTGCAGGAAAATCCCCATCGATCGTACGGAATTGAAAAGGTAAGACCCGTCATATTTGCCGATTGACGGGGGATGCGATTGTCTGTATGTGAGTGCAGAAAGGTTGAACCGCACCTGATCAGAAAGATACGGGCCTTCCGGCAGCACGATTCACCACGACAAGGACGGGGCCTGCTCACGTTAGGATGCAGTCTCCAGACAATACCGACAGGGAAAGGAAGATCACAATGGCAAGAGTAGCATTCATCGGTTGGCGCGGGATGGTTGGTTCGGTCCTCATGGACAGGATGATCGCTGAGAATGATTTCAGCGGATACGAGCCCATCTTCTACACGACTTCCCAGATCGGGCAGAAAGGCCCACAGATCGGCATGGAGATACCTCCGCTGAAGGACGCCTACGATATCACGGATCTCAAGCAGGCGGATATCGTCGTCACGTGCCAGGGAAGCGACCACACGAAGGAAGTCTTCCCCTCCCTCAGAAAGACCGGCTGGAAAGGCTACTGGATAGATGCTTCATCGGCTCTTCGCATGCAGGACGACAGCATCATCATCCTGGACCCGGTGAACAGGGACGTCATCGACAAAGGCCTCAAGAAGGGAATCAAAAACTATATCGGGGGAAACTGTACCGTGAGTCTTATGCTCATGGCTGTAGGCGGGTTGTTCAGACACAACCTCGTCGAGTGGGTGACATCAATGACCTACCAGGCTGCATCGGGAGCAGGGGCAAAGAACATGAGGGAACTCGTTGAGCAGATGGCGTATATCGGGAAGGCATCACAGCATCTGCTTGACAAGCCTGCAACAGCAGCCCTCGAACTCGACACGTGCGTACTGGATTCACTGCACGACGACGGGTTCCCGAAAGAGGTGTTCGGGTATCCCCTGGCAGCGAGCCTCCTGCCGTGGATCGACTCCCCGATGGAAAACGGTCAAAGCAGGGAGGAGTGGAAAGGATACGCCGAAACGAACAAGATCCTCAATACCAGGAAGCCCATTCCGATCGATGGTATCTGCGTCCGCGTGAGCTCCATGAGATGTCACTCCCAGGGACTCGCGATCAAGCTCAGGAAGGATCTGCCCGTCGATGAAATAACGGAGATCATCGGTGGTGCAAACAACTGGGTAAAGGTGATCCCCAACATCAAGGAGGAAACGTTGAAATGCCTGACTCCAGCAGCGGTGACCGGCAGGCTCGAGGTTCCCGTGGGTCGCATCCGAAAGATGAACCTGGGAGAAAAGTACCTCACCTGCTTCACTGTCGGTGACCAGCTTTTGTG
>JBNGDS010000075.1:0-14589 GCA_049975365.1 Desulfomonilia bacterium
TATCCACTCTATCCAGATCATCCCGCACACTTCCCAGAGGATGCCATCCCTTCGCGATCTGATGACGAAGACGCTCCCTGTCTGTAGACCCCACGAGACCATGGCAGTCTGTACACCGAAGGCCTGCCTTCAGGTGGGCATCGTACTGGGGTGCGTGTTTCCACCCCACCTTCTTGGCATCAGGTCCCTGATGGCACTGGAGGCAGTTCTTTGTTTCCACGTCTTCCCTGATGAGGGCGCCCCGGAACTGTCCGTCGCGGGTGAAGAGGTTCCTGTCCTCCCATGAGTATGAAACGAGGGGTCGTTTTGAGAGATTCCACGTCCCTTTCATGAAATTCTCTGAACCCGGGGGCGCATCGGGGTCGCTGAAGCTGAAGATGGCCCCTTGGATTTTCCCCAAGCCGGCACCTGCAGTGGCGGCCCAGCGGTAATTCATCATGTTGATCTGCTGGTTTCTCGCCCCGAACTGGTAGGCGCTTATATGGCAGATCAGGCAGTCTGCCTCGAGGACCCCGCTTTCCTTGAAATGACTCTTTTTGTCAGGCGTGATGTTTGAGTAGAAGTCTCCGTCCAGTTCTTCAATGTTTCTCCTCTCTGCTTCGATGAGGTTCATGGCATAATTGGGAGTCCCATCCCACTTTCTACCGTATTCCATGGGCCCGCCGCCGGGGTGGCACCATGCACAGGCCGGAGACTTGATTTTTTTCTTTGGATTCAGTTTTCCGTATGCACCGATCCAGTCATAGGTTGTGAGATCTATCTGTTTCGGATCAGAGTTCTTTTTCCCGGCAACACGGCCGGACCTGTTTGCAGGCGGTCACCACTTGCCGAACATGCCCGGAGAATAGATCCAGGGCCTGCGGGGATCGTACGTGTCGCTCATCTCGTCGAACCCCTGCTGAAAATGGAATCCGGAGGTTATGGTGGAATACGGGTGGCATCTCCCGCAGGTCTGACGCGGACTGTAGGGATCCTGACTGTTCTCGGCAGGAGTAATGATCTGTCCCTGCTCATTTTTCAGCCAGACATCCCTGTGGACCCATTGAGCACACCAGGATGCGGTGGAAAAAACGAGGATGCAGAGTACGCAGAAGCCCACAATGGCCTTTCCTCTATTCACGTACATAGGAACTCCTTTCTGGGGAGAGGAGATGAGGTCCATGCCCTTGTATCACCTGTCGGTGCATCATTTCATTCCAGATCGCTGTGATATGTGGTTAGAATTATATATACGCACACACCAGACGGAGGGCAAGATACAAAAAAACAGAGAAAATTTTTTAAACCAGGTGATGGTCTCTCCTTCTCTTGAATTCCTGGGATCTCTCTGCTAAGGAGGTGATCCAGACGATCAGACAGGAAAAACTACGCGAGAAAGGGGAACGCCATTCTCTCCACAGTGCCCGCCACCATCAGGCTTCTTCTGGTGTTCATACTTGTCCTCCTCGCCATACGGAAGAAACTCTCCCTGGGAAATGCATTTCTGATGGGCGCCGTGCTCATGGGGATCGTGTTCGGACTTGGTCCGCGCCCCATGATTCTGTCCATGATCTCCTCGGTGCTCTACCCTAAAACGCTCTCCCTTTCCATCATTGTCTCCCTCATCCTCATCCTGAGCAGCAGCATGGAGACATCGGGCCATATGCGACGGCTCCTGCTGAGCTTTCAGGGGTTGCTCCGGAATCAGAAGCTGAATCTGGTCATTTTCCCTGCCCTCATCGGCCTGCTCCCCATGCCGGGCGGCGCAATCTTCTCGGCACCCATGGTCAAGGAAATCGGTGCCGGTACAAGGCTTCACGCCGATCACATGAGTTACGTCAACTACTGGTTCCGCCACATCTGGGAATACTGGTGGCCGCTGTACCCCGGGGTCCTGCTGGCAACCACCATGGCAGGAATCAACCTCTGGACATTCGTGCTGTTCCTGTTTCCCCTGACAGGGGTAGCGATCACCATCGGGTATCAGCCGATCCGGAACCTTCTCGATCCTGGCAATTCAGAACAACGGCATGCCCGTCCATCACCGATGCCGTTCATCAGGGAACTGCTTCCAATCCTCATCGTGATTGTTCTCGGGCTTGGGCTTGGGCTTGTTCTGTCCCCCATGTTCCCCGACCTCACGATCTCGAAGGAAATCGGGCTCATCGGTGCGCTGTGCCTTTCCATCCTCTGGGTGTGGAAGGAGAACGGCATGGATTCAGGACAGATCAGGAACGTGATTCTAAACCCTCACCTCCTCGGCATGGTCTACATGGTCTTTGCCATCCTGATCTTCAAGGGGATCCTTGAAGACAGTCAGGCGGTTGAGGCCATCACCAGAGAGCTCATGCTCATCCACATTCCCGTGGTACTCATTACCATAATCCTCCCCTTTCTCGTGGGGGGTGTGGTTGGAATCACCATCGCGTTTGTCGGGAGCACGTTTCCCATACTGATAGCACTGATCACCTCGTTCGGTGAGTCCCAGTACATACTCCAGTACCTGATGCTTGCTCTGGTAAGCGGGTTTGTGGGGGTTCTCCTCTCCCCCCTGCACCTGTGCCTCCTGCTCTCCAACAAATACTTCAGCGCACATCTTTCCTCGGTCTACCGGCACCTGTTGCTGCCTGCGGTCACGGTCCTGCTGGCCGGCCTCTTCTACTTCTGGGCGGCCAGGTTCATTCTCGAAAGAATCCAATGACGGTCCGCAGCCTCGAGACACTGGAGCTACTGTACAATTGACGAAGACGAGTTTCATAGTGTAGTGAACATCGCAAGGGGGTCACATGACGCTTACGTATAAAGATGCCGGGGTTGATATCGACAAGCAGAATCTCTTCATCAAGGCCATCAAATCCAGTGCGAAATCAACGCACGGCCCGGAGGTTCTCGGTGGTATCGGGGGCTTTGCAGGGCTCTTCCGCCTCGATATAGGGAACTACACTGATCCGATCCTTGTTTCCTCCACAGATGGCGTGGGGACGAAGCTCAAGATTGCCTTCGCGGCCGGCAACCATGAAGGCGTGGGGATAGACCTTGTGGCCATGGTGGCAAACGACATCATCGTGGTGGGCGCGCACCCGCTGTTTCTCCTTGACTACTTTGCCACCGGCAAGCTCGAACTGGAAACCGCCAAGACGATCATCGCCAGTATCGCTCGCGGGTGTGAGGAGGCGGGATGTGCACTGCTCGGTGGTGAAACGGCAGAGATGCCCGGGTTCTACCCCGAGGGGGAGTACGACCTCGCAGGATTCGGGGTCGGTGTTGTGGACAGTGAAAAGATCATAGACGGATCGCGAATCTCGACAAAGGATGTGCTCATCGGCCTGAATTCCTCCGGCCTTCACAGCAACGGGTTCTCGCTGGTGAGGAGGGTGCTCTTTGACAGGGCTGGCATGGGCATCGACGATTACGTGGAAGACCTCGGCAGGACATTGGGAGAGGAACTCCTGACCCCGACACGCATCTATGTCAAGAGTGTCCTGAACATCCTGCGCGGGTTCGAGATCAAGGGCATTGTCCACATCACGGGAGGCGGGTTCACAGACAATATTCCGAGAGTTCTCCCAGGGCGGACGTGTGCCGTCATCCGGAAAGGGTCCTGGGAGATACCCCCGGTCTTTACTTTTATCCAGGGCCTCGCGGAGATCGATGAAGCGGAGATGTTCCGGACGTTCAACATGGGAGTCGGAATGGTCCTGGTGGTCGCGAGCAAGGATGCCGATGATGTCATTCTCAGGCTCAAGGGACTCAAAGAACCAGCAGGGATCATCGGCTATGTGGAATCACGAAAGAAGAGCGATCCCCCGGTGATTTTCTCTCAGGAAGGGTAGCACCATGGTCCGCATAGGAGTCCTCGTCTCTGGGAGCGGCAGCAACCTGCAGTCCATTCTGGATGCCTGCGAGGCAGGCGTGGTGGATGGCCAGGTATCCATCGTCATCAGCAACGTCCCTGGGGTGTATGCCCTCGAGAGGGCTCAAAAGAGGAGAATCCCCACAGAGGTTGTCCCTCACACGGATTTTCCCGACAGGGTGCAGTTTGACTCCGAGCTGAAGAGAATTCTTGACTCGCACCAGGTTGATCTCGTGGTGCTTGCCGGGTTCATGAGGGTATTGACCCCTGATTTCCTGAGGAGCTTCCCCGGGAGGATCATGAATATCCACCCGGCGCTGCTCCCTTCATTTCCCGGCCTGGGGGTTCGCCAGAAGGCCATTGATCACGGGGTGCGGTTCTCCGGGTGCACCGTTCACTTCGTGGATGAAGGGGTGGACACGGGGCCGATTATCATCCAGGCAGTGGTGCCGGTATATCCGGAAGATACCGAGGAAGAACTGAAGGAAAGAATTCTGAAGCTGGAACACCAGATCTATCCCAAGGCCATACAACTCTTTGCCCAGGACAGGCTGAACATCGTCGGCAGAAAGGTCTTTATCAGGGATCTGAGGAAGGATGATTCCCAGTGCCTCGTGAATCCTACTCTGGACACCTAGAGGGGCCTGTACTCGTAAGCTCCTGCCTCCTGGGGATTCCCTGCAGATACAACGGACAGCACAAGGTGTGCCCGGATATCCTCCAAACACCTGGAATAATTCCCATACCAGTCTGTCCCGAGCAGATGGGAGGTCTTTCAACTCCAAGAAATCCCGCTCACTTTATCGGGGGAGACGGCAGGTCGGTTCTTTCCGGCAACGCTTCCGTGGTAGACACCTCTGGAGTGGATGTCACGAGATATTTTATTGCCGGCGCTCGAGCAACAGTCATGATCGCAACGCTCCTCGACGTGAAGTGGGCAATTCTCAAGGAGGATAGCCCTTCGTGCGGAACTCACCTGGTGTACATATCCGGGTCCCTCGTACGGGGTGTGGGAGTTGCCGCAGCCCTGCTGTACGACATGGGGGTCTGCCTTATGAATGAGAACAAGGAGATCCTGTGAAGAGATCCTACGACGTTGTGGGGTACGGGGAGGGAATATCGGGTCTGTTTGCCTGCCTGCTCCTTGCGAGCAAGGGATTCTCCTGCCTGTGGGTGGACTGTTCAAGGAAGACGGACGGAATCTCTGACAAGCGCGGCATCGCCCTGCCAGTGTCGATGGCGTTCTTTTCAGAGGTGATCAGGCAGATTCTGAGCTCAGTGGCACCTCTCCTTCCCGATACCTTGAGGCCGGCACCTGTACGAATCGTACAGAGCATCATACCCGGTGTCCGTGTGAATGTCAGAGAGAAAGAGTTCCCTGGAGGGGAAACATCCCTGAACACCCTCAGGGATACATATCTCAAAACCTTGTCACATGCCATGCTCAGGCCGAGCCGACTGCTGCGTTTTTCACAGCGCTCTGTGCTGTCCATGAACCCCTGGGAGCAGAACCTGGCAAAGGGCTTGAGCAGGACAGGAACCCTGAACTACTTGTCATACCTCAGGTATGCGTGTGCCTGCACAGGCATGGGAATGCTGGAGTATGAAACGGTCAAGGAGGTGTTCACGTCCTACCTCGAGGAGATGAGGGGGGAGTATGCGGAAGCACAGGACGTGGAACTTATCCACGGCGAACACGACATTGCAGGTATTCGGATCGATGAGACGACCATAAAGGCACGATACTATGTGACTGAAGCCGACCCCTTCACCTCTCGCTGTGATGGGTTTCTCCTCTACGGAAAGATCCATGTCCAGGAACATGT
The DNA here is from genome assembly GCA_049975365.1 of Desulfomonilia bacterium. GTDB lineage: Bacteria > Desulfobacterota > Desulfomonilia > UBA1062 > UBA1062 > DSBG01. The sequence continues at coordinate 5,659 of JBNGDS010000075.1, forward strand.
ACTCCCCGTGGGCATGGGCGACCTCCTGGTGATTTCACCCCCCGAAGAACTCGTGCACCCTCTGCTCCTATGTGTCAGCAGAGGAAGCCCACAGTCGGTTCTGCGTGTGAGCACCAAGGTCCCCCGGGATGAGGGCCTCACATCGCTGGTGGAGCTGACATCCTGGGCCTCGGGCATGGTCATGAAGAGGATCAGACAGATCATTCCATTTCTCGATGGATTCATGGATCATGCGGATTTTCTTTCTATTTCCAAGGATCAGGACATCCGCCCCTGGTTCAGGTATGCTGAAGAGGAGTACCCCCCTTCATTTTTCTCCCGACGGCGTTATATTAGTCCCATAGAGAACCTGTATCTCTGCGATAGAATGAAATGTGCGTCACTTGATGGGGAGGGAGAACTCTTTTGGGGCGTCAGCATAGCGAATGCAATCCTGAAGGATCTCAACAGGTCAGATCTCTACGGTTCCAAGGCCAGGTGATTCATCGAACAGGGGCGACCCTGTTCGAAGTACTGATCGTCCTGGTCATATTGTCTGTTCTGGCTCTTCTTGCAGTTCCTGGATTCAAAGGTTTTTCAACCAAGAAGGACCTGTATCGACAAGCGGAGGAACTCTCGGGAATATGCTGCCAGGTGAGATTGAATGCCATGAGAGACGGAACGACCTGGAGGGTCGTATTCTCACCGGATCAACAAGAGTATGCCTGTTTCCGCGACGAAAACGGGAACGGTCAACTCGATGCCGGTGAACTGTGTATGGGCCCTTCCAGTCTGAACAGAGGGCTGTGGTTTGGATGCCAGGCCCCCGACGGACCAAACCACACAAAACTCCCTGCCGACGGAGTCAGCTTCGTGAATAACCGGGTAAGTTTTTCCCCCATGGGCACCTGCAATGCCGGCACCATATACCTCCGCTCCAACAGGGATTCGCTCGCCATGAGGGTATTGCCTGCCTCGGGATCGATTCTGCTCTATGTCTATGATGAAGGGTGGAAGGAACTCTGATGAAGAACGGGTTCACGCTCATCGAGGTCATGGTTGCGCTGATCGTCATCATGATCTTTTCCCTGGCCCTGTTTCAGATGTTTACGATCTGCGTGCGGTCAAGCACATATGCCGAGTGTCAGACCTATGCCACGGTGCTCGGCAGTGAGAAGATCCTCTGGCTCGAAGGAGTGTCAATGGATGATCCTGATCTCGATCCCGCCTGGCATCAGGATCCCGGCAATCCTGTGGTCCAGGGAGATCATGAGTTCTTCAGGTTCTGGTCGGTCAGGGATGTTGCAGGAGGGAAAGAGGTGACGATCTGGGTCGCATGGGGAGAAGGTCAGCGTGCCCAGCCAGTCGATTTTGCATCATACGAGGACATGCTCGCCAGCAGATGCCCGAGCATGGAGTTCAGCTCCATGATCTTCAATGAATGAGCACAGACATCGAGGGACAGGATACTGACAGGGATTCCCCTCCACGAAGCCCACGTTCTGTATATAGAACTGAGCCGGGAAGGAGAGGTGTTCTTGTGAGAAGACATCGGCATCATCACCCTGATGATGTGTGCGTCTACCCTCAGCCGCACCCGCTGTGGCCACCCCCGAATCCACCGGACCTGCCGCTTGGTCCATCGTCACCGCCATCACCCGGTGAACTCCCGGAAGAAAAGCCCATGGATTTCAGGTAATTCATGGTCGCCTCGAGGTGCTGAGCAGCAGCTTCAGGACTGCACACGTCTCGTGGCTGCCCATCCCCAAAGACCCCGAGGCTGTTCAGATACGAGAGAATATCCACCAGGACAGATTCCTGCTCATCAACGGAGAGATCCTCGGTGAACGCGAAAGAGTATCCGGAAAGAGCGTATCTGACCCCCGCGGAAAGAGTGATGAGATCAGCAGGATCACCATCTGCATCAAGGGTGATGAACAGACGGGTAATGGCAAGCACACCAGGATCGTCTATCCCGTCTGCACCCTCTACGAGATCCACAGGCGTAACGAACAGGTTCCCCATGCACTCCCCCAGGGTGATTCCGCCGATGAAAAAAGTCACACGCTCACCCTTTCTGTAGATGAATCTTCCCTTTTCGTCGGTCAAACCGGACTGTGTCTCTGTCTCGTATTCCAGGCCTTGGACAGAGGTGTCCAGAAACATGCCATACGCAGTATCACCGGACCCGGAAGCACTGCATCCAGCAGCAGCCATAGAGAAAACCCAGAGGAGAATCCCCACCGCGGCATTCAGTGTGCATGGTGGAGTGATCTTTTCCTGTATCACTTTTCCGATCTTCTTCCTCAACTCCATGCCGTCTCTTCTCCTTCCAGGCATGAATCCCCGATGTCCTTCATGATCTGTTCTCAAACGGGTTCCCTGTTTCCGGGGACCCATGGGAACACCTACAGCACGGATGTATCACAGCTGCATCATCTACGGTAGTCGTTTCTCTCTGGTCACATGAATCCTGCTGTTGTTCGAAGGGAATCCCAGGACAGAGCCCCCGGTATGCTGCACAACCTTCTTTACAAATTCTGAGCACGGCATTAAGACTCTTGTACTCCAGTGCTTGAGATGTGAGGCAGGAAGTGATCCATGGATTCATGTTTGCATTGATATCAGGGGCATCCTACGGATTCCTCTCCATTCTGGGCAAACTCGGATACCGAGTCGGCATAGAGGTCATGCCTCTCTTGAGCTACAGATTCTTCCTTGCGTCTGTGATCATGGGGTTCTACCTGCTTGTCAAGGATTACCGCCTCCTCGTGCCATCATTCAGGGTCCTGGCAAAAGCCGCCACCCTCGGGATGCTCTTCTACGCAATTCAGAGCACGCTCTTTTTCCACGCACTGCATCACATTCCTGCAGCAACCGCCACGCTGATCCTCTACGTGTATCCGATAACGGTTACACTGCTGGCCATGTTCATCTTCAAACTCAAGGCAACGGGTGGAATCGGCGCATCGCTCCTTCTGCTCATGTGTGGCTGTTCACTCGTGTTCTATGACGCCTTTGCAAAAGGGCAGAGCATCCTCGGCATTGCCCTGGCCACAGGCGCCATGGTCTGTCTCTCGGCGTATCTCATCACGATCCAGTTTTTTCTGAAGGGGGAGCGTCCCTTGAGCGTCACATTCTACGCCATCGTGTTCACCAGCATATTTTACTCTTTTTTCCAGAATCCGCTGGAGGTGTTCACGCTCAATCACGATCAGGTTGCCGTGGTCCTTGGACTCGCTCTCATCCCTACAGTCATCGCCGTATCTCTGCTCTACAGGGCAATCGAGCTGATTGGCAGCGCCTACACCTCGATATTCTCAACCCTCGAACCAGTGGTTACGGTGATCCTCGCTCACCAGGTCCTCGGGGAAAGGGTCGTACTGATCCAGGTTGTCGGGATGATCCTCATTATCCTGGGTATCATCGTACCAAATCTTCACTACCTTTTCGGGCGGCAGCACACATCACTATCCAAGCCTGAAGAATCCTGAAACAGCCCCGACCATCCGCAGACGAGAAGTGCACGTGTTTCATACAGCCATTGATTTCCTGTGTGTCTGTGCTATTAGAATTGTAAAAGAAATGTAAAAGGTATCGTCCGGGCTCCAGTGTACCCGGAATGCGCTGAAACAGGGAAATCCCTCGTTTCCAGTAGGGGGGAAGCATGGACAACACGATTCTCGGCATTGATATCGGGTCTGTTTCCATCGCTCTGGTCGAGATAACGTCGACGGGCGATATCCTTGGTACATCATACCGGATGCATGGCGGGAAGATCGCCGAGGGCCTCATTGAAATGCTTGGCGAATTCGATCTCTCCCGGGTTGAATCCATAGCAGCAACGACATCGACCCCTGCATATGTGAAGGTGGCCACTCGATATGACAATCAGACAGCTCACATGGAGGCTGTACACCATCTGCACCCTCAGGTGGGTGCCATCCTGAATGTAGGAGGAGAACGGTTTTCACTGGTCTTCTATGACGAACAGGGACGCTATAGGAGGTGCAGGACCAATACCTCCTGCGCTGCAGGGACTGGCAGCTTTCTCGATCAGCAGGCATCACGGCTTTCGCTGAGGGACATCACGGAATTGAGTGAGTTGGCACACGGCAACACAGGCGCTGTACCGAAGATCGCCTCCCGATGTGCAGTCTTTGCAAAAACCGATCTCATTCATGCCCAGCAGGAGGGCTATTCTCTTGAAGAAATCTGTGACGGTCTCTGTCATGGGCTTGCGAAGAATATCGTCGATACGGTGTGCTCCCTCGAAACCCCTCGAGATCCCGTGATCTTCTGCGGTGGGGTGTCAAAGAACCCTGCAGTTCGCAGACACCTGTGCGATCTGATGGGGACTGAGCTCATTGTGGATGAGTATTCGCACGTCTATGGGGCACTGGGGGCAGCGCTGCACCATTCCAGAGAACGGTCGGGGCTCAGGCGGCTTTTCATCATCGATCCCTCGCAGATCATCATGGCTGTCGAGGAGGAGAAACACTATGCCTATGAAGGACTTGACCTGAATCTCTCGGACTATCCCGATTTCTCTGCCCATGATCAGTACATCTATCATGTCACCAGCAGGACCGCTCCGAGTGTTGTCGAGGTCGACGTATACGAGGCACCGGTCGCCGGACAGGAAAAAAATGTCTACCTTGGCATCGATGTGGGCTCAACCAGCACCAAGGCCGTCCTGTTAGACGAGGACAAGAATGTTCTTGCAGGATTCTATACCCGGACTGTGGGGAGACCAGTGGATGCAGTGTGTGCACTCTTTGAGGCCATCTGCACGTTCATGGAGCACAATGAGATCAGGCTCACGGTCATTGGTGCAGGAACCACCGGATCGGGGAGAAAGCTCACGGGCAGAGTGATCGGCGCTGATCTCATCCTTGATGAAATCACGGCACACGCGCGGGCAGCCTGTGAACTGAATCCCAAGGTCGACACTATCATAGAGATCGGCGGGCAGGACTCAAAGTTCACCACGTTGAAGGATTCCCGCGTCACGTTTTCCATCATGAATACCGTCTGTGCAGCAGGGACCGGAAGCTTCATAGAAGAACAGGCAAAGAGGATGGGGGTTCCCATCGATGAGTATGCGGACAGGACACGCGGGGCGTGTTCCCCGATCTCCAGTGACCGGTGTACTGTGTTTATGGAGCGTGACATGAACCACTACCTCACCGTGGGGTATTCCGCAGACGAGGTGCTGGCATCGGCCCTCCACTCTGTCAGGGAGAACTACCTGACGAAGGTTGCCATCGAGGCCTCCATCGGCGACGTTATTTTCTTCCAGGGAGCGACCGCAAAAAACCGGGCGCTTATTGCCGCGTTTGAACAGAGACTGGGAAAGCCGATCCTGGTCTCCAGGTACTGCCATCTGACCGGAGCACTGGGAACGGCCCTGTCCCTTGCGGACGAGGGTGTCTCCAGGAGCACATTCCGCGGGTTGAGCCTCTATACCCGGAAGATTCCCGTGCGTTCAGAGATCTGCACGTTCTGCACAAACTCATGCAAAATCACCATTGCCGACATCGACGGCTCACCCGTTGCCTACGGGTTTCTCTGCGGCAGGGACTATGAGACCAGGCGCTTTGTCGACAACAACTCCTCGGGATTCGATCTCATCAAACAGAGATCCGATGCCTTCTCCTTCCGGAGGAAGTGCCGGAATCCAACAGGTCCGACCGTCGGGATACCGGCGGCACTGCACATCTTTGAGGATGTGGAGTTCTGGGAGTACTTCTTCGATCAGCTCTCCATACGGACCATCACCAGCAGAGCGTTCCGTGACGGGATCAAGGAGGGCAGGCACATCTCTGGCGCGGAGTTCTGTGCGCCTCTGGTCGAGTTCCACGGACACGTGAAGCATCTCCTGGACAGGTCCGACTTTGTGTTCGTTCCCTTCTACCTCGAGGAAAAAACGCAGCAGAAGGGTGTTCGCAGACAGTATTGCTATTATACCCAGTTTGCCCCGAGCCTGGTGTCAGGAGCGAATCCCGGGAGACAGGATCGTATCCTCACGCCGCTGGTGAACTACCTCTATTCTAGAACCCACACAAAGAGACAGCTGTGGCAGATGGTGCAGGGGATTACGGACAGGAAAATATCCCTGCTGGAGGTATCCTCTGCACTGGAGAATGCGCTCCGGTTCAAGAGGGAATCCCTTCAACGGCTTCAGGAGATATTCAGAAGAGAACGAACAGGGGCGACGACAGTCAGTGTGGCACTCCTTGGCAGACCATACACTGCCCTGTCACCATCCATGAACAAAGGCATTGTATCACTCTTTGCCTCCAGGGGCATCAGGGTGTTTTCCCAGGAGATGATTCCAGTGGAAAAGGAAGAATCTCCGGATGTGAAAGAGTTGACGGATGAGCTGCACTGGAGGCATGCATCGGGTATCGTGAGTGCAGCTGCGAGTGTTGCCTGCATGAGCGGGATGTACCCGGTCCTTTTGACATCCTTCCGGTGTGCGCCGGACTCATTTGCCGTCGACTATTTCAAGAAGGTGATGGATGCGTATGCGAAACCCTACCTTGTCCTCCAGCTTGACGAACACGATTCGAATGTGGGCTATGAGACGCGCATCGAGGCAGCGATCAGGTCGTTTGAAAATCATCACCACACCGCCGGGGTGACGTCTCCCCGGATCATCCCATCGGTTGCCCCGACACGATCCTTTTCAGGGAAAACAGTTGTGTTCCCGAACTGGGATCCCTTGAGCTGCAGGCTCCTCGTGGCCAATCTCATGAGGGAAGGCATCGATGCGAGGCTGATCAAAGAGACCGAGACAAGTACCCTGAAGAGTCTGAAATATAACACCGGCCAGTGTATTCCGCTGAGCATCATCGCCCAGGAGTACATCGATTTCATGGAGCAGAGTGATCTCGACCCGGCGCGCAGCGTGTTGTGGATCGGCAGGGGGGAACTTGCGTGCAATGTCAAACTCATCCCGCACCACATCAAGAATGTTCTCAACACGTACGGCAAGGGCATGGAAAAGGCGGGGGTCTACCATGGCGAAATCTCCATGAAGGATGTCTCGCTGCGGGCCACTGTGGGGGGATACTTCGCATTCATGTTCGGCGGATTGCTCAGACGGCTGTCCTGCAGCATACGTCCATACGAGCGCGTCAAGGGCATGACCGACAGGGTGCTCGAAGAAAGTCTTGAGATCATCGAGGAGAGCTTTCTGGGGATTCGATCGAGAGACAGAGCCCTGCGCGAGGTCATGCAGCGCTTCCACGATATTCCTGTGAGAAAAGAGCACAGGCAGAAGGTTGCCATATTCGGTGATCTCTATGTTCGGGACAATGATTTCGCCAACCAGGGGCTGATCAGTTTCATCGAGGAGCATGGCGGGGAGGTCGTCACGACCCCCTACAGTGCATACATGAAGATGATCGCACAGCCGTACTTCAGGAAATGGATGGGGGAGGGGAAGTACATCTTCTCTCTTTCATCACGGGCGTTTCTCTCCACACTGAAGCAGTTCGAGAAGCGCTACGCTGTCTACTTCGAGAGTCTCCTGGGGGAATGCGGCCATGACTATGGCGACGATGTCTCAGAGATCCTCGGGAACTTCGCCATGATCCCTGAACACTCGGGTGAGTCCATGGATAATATCCTGAAGACCCACTATATCAGGAAATATTATCCCGATGTTTCACTCTTCATCCAGACAAGCCCTGCCTTCTGCTGTCCTGCCCTGGTGACAGAGGCCATGGCACGCAGCATCGAGGAGTACACCGGGGTGCCTGTTGTCAGCATCACCTACGATGGGACCTGCAGCAACAAGAACAGGGTGATCATCCCATATCTGTACTACCCCAGGGCAGTGGCGGATCACCCTCGGAACGAAGAGGCCCTTGAAACGATCCTGAAGACACTGTCTGGAGCCTGATGGACGCACTGGAAAAGGAAAGGGGGAGGTTCAGGCCTCCCCCTGTGAGAGACTGGCGTTGTGTTACATCATGTCATCCATGCCGTGGGGCATGCCGCCCGGCATGGCTGGCTGCTTCTTCTCTTCCGGTATCTCCGCCACCATGACCTCTGTGGTGAGAAGGAGGCCTGCAACGGATGTTGCGTTCTGGAGTGCGAACCGGGCGACCTTGGTGGGATCGATGATTCCGGCCTTGAGCAAGTCCTCGTACTCGTCGGTGGCGGCATTGTATCCCGTGTTCCCCTTGAGGGATTTCACCTTTTCAACCACGATGCCGCCTTCGATGCCTGAGTTTTCCGCAATCTGCCGCAAGGGTTCTTCCAGGGCCTTTTGCACAATCTTGACCCCGTAGTTCTGATCGCCCGGAAGATCGAGAGAATTCAGCCTGTCGATGCACCGTATGAGGGCCACACCGCCACCTGCCAGGAATCCTTCCTCGACAGCGGCCCTGGTGGCGTGGAGTGCATCCTCGACACGGGCTTTCTTTTCCTTCATTTCGGGTTCAGTAGCAGCCCCGACCTTGATGACGGCCACACCACCAGCGAGCTTGGCCAGTCTTTCCTGGAGCTTCTCCCGATCATAGTCGGATGTGGAATCCTCGATTTGGGCCTTGATCTGGGTGATCCTGCCCTGGATCGCATCACTCTTCCCTGATCCTTCGATGATGGTGGTGTCTTCCTTGTCGATGACGATCTTCTTCGCCCTGCCGAGGTCATTCACTGTCACGCTCTCAAGTTTTCTCCCGAGTTCTTCGGATACCACCTGGCCACCGGTGAGGATCGCGATGTCCTCGAGCATGGCCTTGCGTCTGTCACCGAACCCCGGGGCCTTGACCGCTGCACACTTGAGGGTTCCCCTGAGCTTGTTCACAACCAGTGTTGCAAGGGCCTCACCTTCAATGTCTTCGGCCAGGAGCAGCATGGGGCGGCCTTCCTTGGCGATGGTCTCGAGTACCGGGATGATGTCCCGCATGTTGCTGATCTTCTTGTCGTGGATCAGGA
>JBNGDS010000076.1:0-14375 GCA_049975365.1 Desulfomonilia bacterium
GTACTGGCAAAAACCCACAGGTCCCTCAAGAAGGTGCGAATACAGGAGTTCACACTCCTGAGATTCCTGCTGAGCCAGGTTGACGAACCCTACGATCATGTCCGACAGAACCTTTTCTTCATCCTCAACAACTCAAGAAACACCAGTCAGCTCGTGGGGAACCTCAAGGAGATCCTCTATCCTTCGCTGATTACAACGCTGCGGAGAGAACTGGAGCAGGATGGCTACCAGCCCGATGAGTTTCTCGGAAAGGGTTCCTACGAATCGCTGGTCTATGATCTCTGGAATATCCCCGAGGTCAAGGACATCCACAAGGAAAAATACCGCTCCATGGTCAAAAGCTGGGGAGAAACCCTGGAAAACTATGCGAAAGAATATTTCCTCGCCGTATCCCTGTGGGAAGAGGCATACACCAGCGAGGAGGAGGAGCTGGGCTCTTGCCTCGAGATCATGAAAAATCCTCAGGTGCACATTTCAACCAGGCAGCTCCATGAGGCTGTACGATTCTACTATGCCCAGACCTGTCCGGAGGTGGAGAACCTCAAGAGCCTGGATAAACCTCTTATCATTCTCGTTTCCGGTGCCAGCGGAGTTGGCAAGTCCACGATAGCAAAGGCCCTCAAACGGGCCTTCAACGTCCCCACATCATTCTCCACCGATCTCATAAGGGAGGATGTTCGCAAAATGGTCCCCAAAGACATCTGGCCGCAGGTCCATACATCGAGCTTCAAACTCGATGAGAACTCACGTCAGAGCCTCCTTGCCGAATATGAACGGGTTCGCGGTACACCGGAAGAACCCGATTTCATGAAACGATGGGAGCGACAGGTTCTTGAACACTACTATGCCCACAGTCTGGTGATCCTCGAGGGTGTCCAGGCAACCATCAATCGTCAGATCGAACGCAATCAGAGCCTGATCATCGAGGGCATTCCGCTGATCCCGGGAGTCCTCCCTGCCCGGTACTTCGATGATTCGAACATCATGCAGCTCATCGTCTCGATTGAGAGCGAAGATGACCACCTGAGCCGATGGGACACGCGTGCCCTGGAACAACCCCAACGCTACAAGGAAGGCTCCCAGCGCTACAAGCAGGATTTCATACCCATCCGGTTCATTACACGGCATCTTGAAACAATGGCCCGGGTCTGCTCAGTGAAGATGATTGACAACACCAATCTCGACGCGTCCGTACATGCGGCCATAGATCATGTGGGAGGGCCGGTGACGGACAAGTATGACTTCGTCCCGGACGATATCCGGAGCAGCGTATGCAGGTCTCTCGTGTACAATACTAGAAAGCCTCTGAGGTTCTGGGGGGCGTGGTGCACGGATATCGACGACACCGTGATACTTTCAGGCAAGATGCCCACACCAGGGCTGATGAACTCCATCAACGACTTCATCAGTGCCCTTGCAGCAAAAAACATCGCATGGGTACCCATGTCGGGCGTGGCCTTTGAGAAGATAAAGCCGAGAATCCTCGATCAGATCGCTCCCGAATTGAAGGACTATGTGATCTTCTATGGTGGAGACGGCAGCAGCAAGTATTCATACTCCCCGGTCACACACCGGTGGGAAAAGGACATGGACTTCGAGCGGCTCCTGTCCGATGCCCAGTCCATCGCGATCATGGGCTCGAAGGAATTTGCATCTCAGCTCAAAAGTCACCTCTGCGTCGAACACCACCTCCCGGAGAACAACGAACAGATCGATGCAGCGGTGAAACAGAGGCTCAAAGCTGCCCAGAAAATTCTGAAAAAGAACGGGCTCAGCACGAGCACAGGAATAATCGACTGGCTCAAGGAAGTCCTCGGGAGCCGGGGATTCGATCCAGGGCAGGCAGAAGCATACTACCGCCTCGGATCGGTCTCATGGATGATGCTGGGTGATATCGATGCCGAAAGCTATGCTGAGCCACCGGCACACGCTGTCCGCAGGGAACTCCTCGACCTCGTTGATGTGAAGCTGAAGGAACTCGATTTCCTCGCACCCCTTTCACCGGAGGGCACGAAGGTCATAAAGCCCTTCCCTGGTGCACGGGGAATAAAATTTGTACTCGAATCGAACAGCAAGGAGCGATGCATCAGGGACCTCATCGAAATGCACGGCCTGCTCCCGGAAGAGATCCTGTTTGCAGGCAACGAGCTCTTCGAAGGGGGAAACGATTACGTGGTTACGAACATACGGGGACTAAACCTGCTTTCCTTCGGCCACAAGACATCCGAAGGTATTCCCTCTGGGGAATTCGGAGTGGATGCGAATCAGACCTGGTACACCGGGCTCGCACTGCTTCTCCAGGATCTCCCGGTGGATGGGGGTGAGGCGTGGGTCAATCTCCTGACAGATATCCAGCGTGGAGAGGTAACACTCCACACACTTCGGGAGTACGAATCCAGGAGATCGCTTCCATGAGAACGGACACCCTCTCCTTCCTGGGCCGCGGCAGTATCCGTGTGCGTCCCGAACCCTTCCAGTGAAGGCCTGCATACCTGGAGGAGACACACAGATGCTACTCAAGGCACACCAGATCCTCGGCCTTGCGGGATACCCCCCGCTGGAGACTTTGAATGAAGCTCGGGAGATCCTCACACTCCTCGATGGTGACGCAGGACAGTACAGAGTTCCCGGGGAAAGATCCTCCAGGGTGATCGATTACCTGGCAGGATGTCCCGATCTTGAGCCGTGCGTCAGAACTATCCTTGAATCCTGCAGGACTCACCACAGAGACAGGAATCAGGCCGTGGCACCGGGGGGACCGTTCGCCACGGGCGGGATCATCATTGCTGCTCTCCCTGCAGGAAGTCCGTATGGGTTCCCATCCGCGGGAGATACACTGCCAAGGATTGCACTTGTCCGTCGAAGGAAGGTCGAGGATGCGGGTATCATCACCCTTGCACTGCCGGATGCATACCTCGAAAGAATTCTGAAGAAGACGCGCTGGCTGCACCTCCTTGCCCAGATCGTGCTGCGGGAGATCCTCGAAGGATTCTGCAGTACCTCCCGGACCAGGACCCGCATCAGCGAACTTCGGTTCAACTCGTTCGAAACACATGGTTCCATGCTCAGCGACCTCACTCGCGATATGCTCGAAACATGTGCAGATCAGCAGGACTTCTCCACCCTCGAACAGCTTGCAGGGAATTCTTCGGCCTTTCTGGAGGAAATCAGGGCTCTGCCTGGTGACGCCATGTCTCAAGAAGAGCGTGAATTGATGGGTGAGATGATCAGAAGCATTTCACAAGAGGCGGAATTCCTGCTGAACCTTTCCCGAATCGAGGATCATTCCACGGGCACCCCGTTGAACATCACACCGAAAGACATCATCTTCGAGACCACACGGGCTGAGCTCGCCGTTGAAGAATTCCCGGTCCTCTACACCCCCCCGTACCTGGCAGGAGCCCTGAAGAAGTCTCTCGAGACCGCGGGAGCGGGAAACGATCCGAACTCTGGTGTGCGGGTACTCAGAGACATCATTGCCTACAAGACGACGGAGGCCTCTTCAGCAGGCACAGATCTCCTGGATACAATACAGGAGTGGGTTGATCTCTACCTTGACTTCAGCGAGAAGAACATCACCTCGCTGTCCATTCTCCAGAGTGGAATCATGTCAGATCAGGATATCGAGGAGGTGAAATCCATCATCGAAGGCATGATCGATATCCTTCACGTCCTCTCCCGCGATGAATCTAGAGATTATCTGCAAGAGTTGGCAGACATTCTGGGCATACACGGGGATGGAACGAGTGTCGCACTTGCCCTGAACAGGCTCATAAATCGTATTCACCAGGGTGTCCTCAAAAATGTCTTCGGGGTCTTCAAGGGCTGGAAGGCGCACATCAGCGAAGTGAACACCATTGCGAGCAAGGCGGTGAGCATCACCGTGGATCATGCCGGCCGAATCGAATACTTCCCTGCGAGCAAGGTGAATATCCTCGATTATTCAGGCGACTTCAGGGAAGGCAGAGCCGTGGTGGCACGCAAGATCATCGAAGCGTACCTGACCACCAATATCCACCTCCGTGACAATTGTTACATCGATTGTATCTCGCACACTACCAAGGCGTGGTTTTTCGTGGATCTCGGAGTTCACGGAGCGAACATCTTCGTGGACGTCGATCCCAACAAGGCCCTGATCACGGCGAGCTATGCCGAAGGCGATGTGGAAGACGGGAATATGGCACGTCTCAGACTCCTCATGGACTGTCTGGAGGAACTCGGATTCGCGGTGACAAAAACCGAGATCACCCTGACGGCCAGGCTCGATGAAAAGAGCGCAGGCGTTCTTGGAACACACGAGATCATACGTCGTGCCATTCGAACCATCCAGGCATTTGCAAGTGTTGCAGACTTTGACCAGGAGATTGAGGACGGACGGATTACCCAGCGATCCCTCAAGTTCCACAGCCAGCGGATCAGTTCCTCGGGCACGGGGTATCCGCTCTACCTGATGACAAAAGGTTCAATAGCCCTGAAAAAGCTCGCGGAACTCCTGACACTGCTGACTGTGGAGGTTCTCTCCACCCTGAATCAGGAACTCCTCAGGCTCGGCCTCGACCCGGTACACGAAGACGGCGCCGGTCAGAAACTGATCGATGCAGGGTTCAACCAGCAGATTTCCCTCGGTCTGAATCGGGGCAGATTCCTTTCCTATTCCCACCCTGCTATCGTACAGAATCCACTGTACGTCGAAGCTGATCCCAAAGAGGTCTTCGAAAGAATCGACGATCAGCCACTCTCGGATGAAATGGCATCAATGGTGACGATCCTGGACAAGATCACAGGATCTACTCCCATCGGGTCTTTTGACGGGAACCGTGTGACTGCAACCCGCCTAGAGCTGGTGGACGGGACCATCACCTTCTATGCCCTGAGGGATCAGAATACCTACCAGGCGCTCAACGCGTACGTGGTTGATGGTCCACGCCTGAGAAGGGTAAGCGGGTACGACAACCAGATACAGAACCCATCTGTGGTGAGAACGCTGCTCTGGCAGAACGGGTATAACCTGGATATGATCGAACAGTTCACCCAGTGGACCATGCCGAAGGTAATATCGCTCAAGGGTATCTCTATCCAAGGCATCATATCCTGCCCTGGACTTGCCACAGGATTTCTCAAGAGGAACCGGCCGGAGCGAGGACCTGAAGATTTTCAGCACTCCATCTACTTTGACCACATCCTCACGCCACAAGATGTGGGAAGACTAAGGCATGCCTCTGGGTTCATCACCTCGGGAGATTCTATACTGTCCCATGCCCAGCTCACTGCCCGTACCTTCGGAAAGCCGGGGGTGATCATCCCCGGTGCCCGCTGGACCGATGAAGGCGATGAGTCTTTTCTCGTCCTCCCGATGGGTACACACGGGTGTCGTGTTGGAGAGGGGCACATTATAACCGTTCATGGGTTCAGGGGAACCGTCACCATCGTCGGTGCATCCGAAAGGAAAGAGGAAGACTTCAGTACATCGATCAGCGAGGTCTTCTCACTGCTCATCAGCACTGATGAGAATGATCACGACGAGAACGCTCCGGCCTGTCTGCGTGAAATCATTTCCCGTACTGACAACCCCGAGATCCTGAAGTTCATTGCCCAGGAACTCTTTATTTCCACCAGTTCCCCCCGGGACAAACGCAGACCTGAGCTTCTGAGGTCTCTTCTCGATGACTCGCATCCTGAATTCAGAGACATGATCAGGGATTTTCTGAGGGATATCGCTCTGGAAGACAGGGGGCGACAGAAGCGCGACATCGATATGGCACGCATGCGTATTGCCCAGACATCTGACATGAACGAGGCCCGTTTCATCAGAGACAAGATCGCCACACAGCTGACCCTTTTTGACGAGGTGGACCGCCTGCTCAGTGAACGACTCGCTCTGGCCCGCCTGGACTTTCACCGGGAGGCCGATGAAATTGCAGCCCTGTACGAGAGGCGCCTTCTTGCACATGTTCACTGTATCATCTCTGAGATTGAAACCACACTCGCCCCTGATGATGTGCCCATGGAGGGCATTGAGAGTGCATGGCAGAAAATCAGCCTGCTGTCGCGACTGAGTTCTGGGAGTCCATCAGGTGAACACCTATTGACAAGGATCTCGGCACAACTCCAGGCCAGGGTGAATGAGATCAGGAATTCCTTCCGGGAATCCTCCCGCAGATACGTGGTGGATCTCGGCGAAACCAGGGGCTTCCTGGCCGGGTACACGGGAAACAAGGCTGCCACGCTGGGCAGCCTCATGAACAGCCAGCCCGATCTCATGATCCCGGGTGGATTCGTCCTGACATCGCTCGGCATCAGGAAACTCCTGGACCACAATCAGGAGAAGATTCAACTGATTGACGCGCTCCTCCACGAGAGTCGCGTATCAGGGCCTGAACTTCTGGCAGAGGTGCGCGGCATAGCAACAGGCCTTGCATGGCCATCGGAACTCAAAGATACCATCCTCGAATGTTATCATGAACTGGAGCGGGGGGCGGACACGACCACAAAGATCGCCGAGATCACGAGAATTGCAGAACGTTCAGGAATGTCTCTCCCGGATCTTTCACGCCTGGAAAACAAGGGAACATTCGATCAGTTGACCATTTGTGAGATGATTCAGGCGATAGGCCTCGATCGGCAATCCATGGATAGCCTGTACGAGGTCTGCAGGTCGCAGTCCGGAATCTTCGTGGTGGTGAGATCTTCATCGGTGCTGGAGGATACCCACGAGGAGATGATGGCGGGAAGATTTAAATCGTATCCCTACATACGGGGGACGACCCTGCTCCTTGAGTCCATCCTCAGATGTCTTGCCTACTACTGGGTTGAACTCTCTGCTGTAACCGACACCCAGCCCGTGCTTATACACACACAGGTCGAATCGGATACAGCCATGGTGATCAATTCCATCAATCTTGCGGACCAGCGGTGGGACGAGGTCATGATAAACTCTGCAAAAGGAGCAGGAGCAGGGCTCGTATCTGGAAGGACGGACAGCGATCTTTTTCTCGTGGATGCCAATACCTTCTGCATCAGGCGCTCAGTGAACCCCAGAAAGAAAACCAGGACCGTCTTTGACCATGAAAAGGGCTACGGCACGAAAACAGCGCCCATAGAAAACAGCTCTGAGCAGATCAAGGCGAGTCTAAGCGATGGTGACGCGTCACAGGCAGCCCGCATTGCCCGGATGATCCACTCATCCCTTGGCTACCCCGTGGATATCGAAGCGGTCCTGAAAGACGGCACCATCTATGTGGTACAGGTGAGACCTATCGTTCTCCCGTTCTCCCGAGCAATCAAGCGTGCCAGATGATCCAGCGGATCATCACCATCCGAACACCTCCGGGTATTCTCCACGCCGACTGTACAGGGCATGGACAGCCACCTCAGACCCAGTATACCTTCGCCTCACCTTTTCTCTTTTTCTCGTTGTATTCGGCAAGTGCTTCTTCCCGGGGATAGATCTTCTCCGGATCACTCAAGGTGATGTGATTGTCGCAGTCTTCGTGGGGACAGCCCGCCCTCACCCACTTGAAGACCCGCGCGGCCCTTTCAACCGACGGCCTGACATCGGACCAGTAAATCTCGCTGTGACAGTTGTCGCACTTGAAATAGTACACCACGTCTTTTTCCATCACGCAGCCCCCTGTGTTTGGGAGCTTCACTCCTGTATCCGAGTAGACCATACCAGACTTGTCGGCACCGTCAAGCCGGGGAACGTCCCTCTTGTCTTCAATGAACGGAAATATGGAGGATTCCCTGATGAATCCACTTCGTGTACAATACCTTCCTGTTGATTCTTTTCAGTCTGTATGCAGTGAGAATATACAGAATGATACAGGAGGCGCCCCATGATGTCAGGCAGGTACCAGGGGAAAACAGTCTATATCACCGGCGGATCGAGCGGGATAGGCCTCTGTGCAGCGAAGCTATTCTCCTCGATGGGAGCACATGTCCTGATTGTGGCCCGAACCGTGGATACATTGCAGTCTGCAGCCAGTGAAATCGAGCGCCACAGGGCAGCAGATGGCCAGCGAATCTCCTGGCGCTCCATGGATGTTTCCGACAGAGAACAGGTCAACTCTTATCTCACCGAGGCGGTGAAAGAATTCGGAATACCGGATATCGTGATCAATTCTGCCGGTCAATCCTGTTCACAGTACTTTGAGAAGACCTCCCAGGAGACGTTCGATCGCATTATACGGACAAATCTCTACGGTATCTGGAACGTGCTTTCCTTCCTTGTTCCCTTCATGAAGCCTTCAGGTGGGCATATCGTGAATATATCCTCGATCGCAGGATTTCTGGGAGTGTTCGGCTTCAGCGCCTACTGCGCATCGAAATTTGCGGTCATCGGCCTTTCCCAGAGCCTGCGCAGCGAATTGAAGCCTCACAACATACGGGTTTCGGTGCTCTGCCCCCCGGATACAGATACCCCGATGCTGGAGAGGGAAAACACGACCAAGCCCCCTGAGACAAAGGCACTATCAGAAGGTGCCGGCATCATGAGTCCGGATGCTGTTGCCAGGGCAATGATCAGAGGCATGGAGAAGAAAAGGTTCATGATCCTTCCCGGCATCGAGGGCAAAACGATCCATCTCGCGTACAGAATCTTTCCCTCTCTGGTGGAACGGATCATGGAGTCTAAAATTTCACGTGTACAGAAATCACACTGATACACGGACACCGTAGAGCGTGTGCACGGACAGGAGGAACCATGGCAGAAGCAAAGCACGGAATGATCGCCGCGCTTCAGATCTTGACAGCGGCAGGAATTGTTGTCTTCTGGCTGGCCTTCTTTTCCGGGGCCGTTGCACCCGAGTCCCCCCCGGCATGCTATTTCGTCTTTGAGCACGCCTTCCCTGTCGCAGATGCGGTTCTAGCGCTGGGGCTGTTCACATCCGCACTCATGATCATGAAGAGAACCCCCCTGGGGAGAGATCTCGCTCTGGTCTGTGCCGGGGCGCTCATCTTCCTGGGGATTCTCGATATCAGCTTCAACACACTCAACGGTATGTACACCCTCTCGCTCATGGATGCGCTCTCGAATGGATTCATCAATATCTTCTGCATCGCATTCGGCATTGTCATGATCGTCGGCCTCAGGGTTCGATGAAGGCTCCCACAGGGAACACCCTTGTGCTGGATTGGAAACCGGGAAGAACAGAGTTGTGAGCCTGGAAAAGGATGTGCTGGAAATGAGAATACCCGGGATTCAGCCCGTCATAGACGGACACAACGACACGCTGGTGAATCTCTACCTCCCTGAGCGTGGAGGCGGCAGGTCGTTCTTTGATCGCACAAACACGGGTCATATCGACCTCCCCCGGGCACGGGAGGCAGGACTTGCAGCTGGATTTTTCTCACTCTTTGTACCGCAGCATGGCCCGGATTCCACGAACTGCCTGTCGATCACGGGCACCGGGGTACGATGCTGGACGGCCCCGCCCATCGATCCCGGGCATGCCCGCAACTTGACCGAAGCCCTCATGGCAGAGCTCTTCCGCATCGTGAGCAGATCGGATCATCAGGTAGGGATCGTCCACACACTCTCGGAGCTCAGGGAATGCCTGGACACAGGCACTCTCGGGGTGATCATGCACCTGGAGGGAGCAGAAGCAATCGATGCATCGCTGAATACGCTGGAGGTCTACTACCAGGCAGGACTGCGATCGTTGGGTATTGTCTGGAGCAGACCCAAAATATTCGGATATGGTGTTCCCTACCTGATCAACCACACCCCTGATACAGGCCCGGGGCTTACAGATCTGGGGAGAGAACTGGTCAGGGTCTGCAATGGCATGAGGATCATGCTCGATCTTTCACACATCAACGAGAAAGGATTCTGGGATGTGGCCTCCCTGAGCACCGCTCCTCTTGTGGTAAGCCACTCAGCAGCCTTTGACGTGACTCCTTCCAGCAGAAATCTCACCGGAAAACAACTCCGTGCCATTGCCGAATCGGGGGGTGTCGTGGGAGTGACCTTCTTTTCCAGAGACATCGGTGCAGCGGGGAAATCCCTGCCCGAAGCCTCGATCTCTGATATAGTCAGGCATATCTCCTTTTTAACCGACCTGATCGGGGTCGACCACGTGGCCTTCGGGTCTGACTTCGACGGAGCTACGGTCCCCTCTGACCTCGCAGATGTGACAGGACTCCCTGTCCTGATCTCTCTGCTCAGAAAGGAAGGATTCGATGATGAGGACATCGACAAGATAACTCACCTGAACTGGATACGGGTGCTGGAGGACACGTGGGGAGCATAGACACACGGAATACCGGCCATACGGGTACGATACCTGCTTCGAGGGGATCCTACGTCCTAATTCTCCACATGGACCATGAATGTGTGCTCATCGTCGGGAAACTAGGTATGCTCAGGTTTCCTGAAGGATACTATGCCTATGCAGGGAGTGCGTTCGGGCCAGGGGGTCTCCGCTCACGGATACTGCACCATCTCAGAACTTCTCCCAGGCCTCACTGGCACATTGATTATCTGCGTGCTCATGCATCGATCGCCCAGATCTGGATGAGCCTGAACGCTCCCGGGAGTGAACACAGGTGGGCTGGCCAGCTCATGAACCTGCCCGGGGCCTCTGTGCTTCATAGATCCTTCGGTTCTACGGACTGCTCATGCGTCTCTCACCTGGTGCATACTCCGAGGAATCCATCCCTGGCAGATTTTTCCCGTCTGGTCCGGGAACAGCATCCAGAGGACACGGACATTTTCTGCCTTGTATGACCATATCTCTCCCCTCACTCCCGAATATACAGATAGTCTTGACTCGCACCGCCTGGGAAGTATAGTCTTATTGTAATACAGATAATACAGCTTTGATATCTGCTGCATAGATTTTTTATCACGTGTTTTTACAAGGAGGACTCTATGGCATTCGAACGTTTCTGGCATGCATCCTATGCACCTGGTGTGCCTCCCGAAGTCGACATACAGACGATCACGGTGGCCGATGCACTTACACACACAGCCCGACGCTATCCAGACGAGGTGGCATACATTTACATGGGAAAGCGTATACGGTACAGGGAGCTCGAGGCCCTGGTAAACCGGTTCACCAGGGCACTGAAGGATCTCGGGGTTTCCAGGGGCGACAAGGTCGGTATGCTGCTGCCGAACATCCCCCAGATCGCCATTGCGGATCACGCGGTGTATCGGCTCGGGGGAGTCACCGCCATGAACAACCCTCTGTACACCGAGCGGGAGCTGGAATACCAGCTCAACGACTCCGATGCAAAGGTGCTCATCACCCTCGATCTCCTGCTGCCCAGGGCCCTCAAGATAAAAGACCGGACAAAGATCGAGGTGATCATCACCTGTCACATCAACGACTACCTCCCCTTTCCCAAGAACGTGCTCTTCCCCCTGGTCAAGAAGGACATGTACCGCAAGGTTGAACCGCAGAAAAATGTATTCCAGTTCCTGGATCTCATCAGGAAGTACCCGGAAACGCCTGTTGAAAGTGCAGCAGCGTGGGATGATCTGGCTGCACTGATCTATACCGGCGGCACAACAGGGGCCAGCAAGGGGGCCATGCTCACGCACAGAAATATATCCTCTGTGATACAGATCTTCAGGGCATGGTTTCCTGACCTCAAGGACACCGGAGAAAGCCTGCTGGGCGTCTACCCGATCTTTCACTCCGCCGGGTACTCGGTGAGCCAGAACTTCCCTTTCTGGAGCGGATGGACCTGCGTACTCGTACCCCGGCCCACACCCGAGGTCATCGTTGAGATGCTCCGTACATTCAAGCCAAGTTTCCTGCCCGGTGTCCCCACCATCTATACCGGTCTCCTGGCGAATGAGGAGTTCAGAAAAATGGACCTTTCCTTTGTCAAGGGCTACTTCGGTGGGGCTGCACCCCTTCCCGATGACACGGTGAAAACCCTGAGAGATCTCCACGGAGCCATTATCTACGATGTGTACGGTGCCACGGAAAATACCGCATTCGCAACCTGTACACCATGGGGAGGCAAAATAAAAACCGGCACCGTTGGTGTGCCTCTCCCCAACACCGATATCCAGATCGTGGATATCGAAACAGGAACGAACCCCATGAAGACCGGGGAAGCGGGAGAAATCTGCATCAAGGGCCCCCAGGTCATGCCGGGCTACTACAAGAAAGAACAGGAAACCGCTGCCACCATCGTGGATGGATGGTTCCACACAGGCGACATCGGATTCTTCGATGAGGAGGGGTACCTTTCCATAGTAGACAGAAAGAAGGACATGATCATCTCCAGTGGCTTCAACATCTACCCCAAGGAGGTGGACGAAGTCCTTTTCGACCATCCCAAGATCGTGGAAGCCTGCACCATAGGGATTCCAGACCAGTACCGGGGAGAGACCGTGAAGGTGTTCGTTGTGGTAAAACCCGGCGAACAGATCGCCACCGAGGACGTGATGTCGTACTGCAGGGAAAAGCTCGCTGCGTACAAGGTTCCAAAGGAGATCGAGTTCATCGATGAACTCCCCAAGAGTGCCATCGGAAAGATCCTGAGGAGAGAACTGAGAGATCGCGAACTGAAAAAGAAAGAGCCTGCGTGATGAACATCAGAGCATCATTCAACACGATCATCCTCGAGGAGGCCGAACCGGGTATCGCCGTGCTCAGGCTCAACAGGCCTGAATCACTCAACGCCATGAACCTCGAGATGCTCGGTGAACTGAAGCAGGTCTTTTCCATCCTGAACGAGGATGCATCCGTGCGGGTGGTAATCATCACGGGCAATGGACGTGGCTTCTGCTCTGGAGCCGATCTCGCTGACGCAGCTCAGGAGATCGATTCTGAGTATTTTTCAGATCCCGAGACATTCCTGAGGAGAGTGCAGGAGACGTACAGTTCCGTCATCCTCACCATGCGGTCACTGCCGCAGCCGATCATCGCTGCTGTCAACGGACCTGCAGCAGGCGGAGGATTCTGCATGGCCATGGCAAGCGATATCCGCATAGCATCCGGGGAAGCATACTTCGTGGCATCCTTCATCAACATCGGGCTGTCCGGGGGAGAACTCGGCTCATCCTTTTTCCTCCCCCGGCTCATCGGCCTGTCCCGGGCATCTGATATCCTCTGCACAGGGAGAAAGGTGTTCGCCGACGAAGCGGAACAGATCGGACTGGTAAGCAGAGCGGTTCCGCCAGGAGAACTCATGTCCACAGCGCTCACCTATGCCCGCATGATGACCGCAAAGAGCTTCGGCAGTCTGAAATTCACCAAGAGGGCCCTGGATGTAAATATCACGGCACCTTCGCTGGAATCGGCCATTGAGTTCGAAAATCGCAACCAGACCATGCTGTTGTTCTCTGGAGATTTCGCTCGCCTCATCCAGTCGTTTTCACCAGGTTCGAAGAAGACCAGTTCCTGAGGATACCTGCTGCGTGAAGCGACACAACTTCCCAGCCCTCACAGGGAGGACCGCCCAGAGTCGGTCGTGAAACATCACATGGGAAAAACCTCTCGAGAGCATTCGATCTCCTCTGCGCAGAATAAGAACAGGAGATGTTTTCCTTGACATCGAGAGCCCTCTTTCTCTATAGTCTTTTCGCCTGTGTGAAAGGGACATATCCCGAGAAAAACAGAGTGACTACTCCCACGAGACGCAGAGAAGGCAAGAGGGAACACGAGCATGATCACCTTCAAGAACGTTCATAAGTGGTTTGATGACCTTCATGTTCTCAATGACGTTGATTTCCATGTGGACCCCGGTGAAGTCGTTGTCATCTGCGGACCCAGCGGTTCCGGGAAGAGCACCCTCATCAGGTGCATAAACAAGCTCGAACCGATCCAGGAGGGGGAGATCTGGGTCGACAACATGCCCATCCATGACCCGAAGATCAACCTGAGGCGGTTGAGGGAAGAGATCGGGTTCGTGTTCCAGCAGTTCAACCTCTATCCCCACATGACCGCCCTCGAAAACATCGCCCTTGCCCCGACCTATGTGCGGAAACAGAAGAAGGAGGACGCTGAGGCATATGCGCATTTCCTCCTGAAGAAAGTGGGCATCTCGGAGAAAGCCCACTCGTATCCGGACCAGCTCTCCGGTGGACAGCAGCAGCGTGTGGCCATCGCCCGCGGCCTTGCCATGCGGCCCAAGATCATGCTGTTCGACGAGCCGACATCGGCCCTTGATCCCGAGATGATCAACGAGGTCCTGGACGTCATGAAAAACCTCGCACGTGAAGGCATGACCATGATCGTGGTTACCCACGAGATGGGATTCGCCCGGGAAGTGGCGAATAGGGTGGTCTTCATGGATGAGGGACAGCTCATCGAGAGTGCACCGCCGAGCGTGTTCTTCAAACAGGCAAAGCACGAACGGACCAAGCTGTTTCTGAGCAAGATCCTGAGTCATTAGGAAGAAAGGGAAGATCATAC
>JBNGDS010000077.1:0-14374 GCA_049975365.1 Desulfomonilia bacterium
TTTTTCCAGGTCTGAGGCCCTGCCGCCGAAAACCACACGTTCTTCAAGTTCACGTGCCTTTCTTCGATGTGCACGACCGGAAGGCCCAACGATCAGAACCCTGAAGGGGAGATCCTTCTGAATCACGCATGCCTGCACCAGGGTATCGAATCCCTTCAAGGAAAGGTTCTGCGCAACAAAGAGGAACACGAATTCATCCTTCTCAATACCGTACCTGTGTCGTACCTCGTCCCGGTGTCTCAGGTTTTTCGGACTGAACTTCACTGTATCGATCCCATTGGGAATGAGGTTTATCAATGATTCGGGATACTGGAAAAAGTCCTTGAGATCATCGCGAACCATCTGTGAGATGGCGATTACCCGAGGCCGAGTTTGTGTGAGTGTCCACCACTCGAGGGCCCGCTGGACGAGGTCCTTCACGCTCAGTCTCTTGAGAAATCGCATGAGCGGTCTTGCCCGTTCGGAAAACCTCTGCGTCTCCTTGAGAAACCATGCCCTGTGGATGCCGCCGTGGGGCTGATAGATATCCATGTAAAAGGTGTTTCCCACACAGAAGTGGAGAGCGTCTTTCAGGGTCTTGGCTTTCAGGTAATGCTGTAGTGCAAAACTCAAGTGACGCAGAGCCTGTGGAAACCGTATCGCTCTGAGTTTCAGTATGTGTATGGATGGATCTCGAGGGTTTCTTGCCTTCAGACAGAAGACATGCACTTCATGTCCTTTTGTGGAGAGGTAGTGTGCAAGATCCCAGCAGTACCGTTCCGCTCCTCCCATTGCCGGATCAAACTTCTCAATGGCAACCCCTATTTTCATATATCCCCTGATGGCATTTTCACTGTATGTCCAGGAAATACCTCTATTCTATCCATTCGCCCCTGGAATATGTCGCGTGGAGCACATGCTCTATTCAGGTTCTCTCCACTGGGTGAGTGCACGTCGTATCCGTTCAATATCGTGTTCAGAAAGCTCCGGGTAGAGGGGGAGAGTCAAAATCTTCGTGTACAGCGATTCTGTTTCAGGAAGTGCGTCAGACCCCCTGATCCTCCCCTTGTAGGTCTCCTGCAGATGCACGGGCACTGGATAGTGGAACGCCGTTGCGATACCGCGTTCTCTGAGATACTTTTGGAGAAGAAGGCGTTCCCTGCACTCAACAACATACAGGTGCATAGCGTGTGTACTCGCCTCGACATACCGTGGTGGAGTGATGATCTTTCCTTGAAGGGCTGTCGTGTATACTGCGGCGATCTGCCTCCTCCTCTCGTTGTCTTGAGCGAGAAACGGGAGCTTTACCCTCAGTATCGCTGCCTGGATCTCATCGAGCCTGGAATTGATACCGGGGATCTTCGAGACACACCGCTCCTTCCATCCATACTCCCTCAGCCATTGAACGCGCTCGGCAATCTCGGTAGAGTTGGTGATCACCGCACCTCCATCACCGATTGCCCCGAGATTCTTTGTGGGGTAGAAACTGAATGCCGCAGCATCACCAATCGATCCCACCCGTCTTCCCAAGATCTCGGCACCGCATGCCTGGGCACAGTCCTCAATCACATACAGTTTGTGTTCCCTGGCTATCTCACAGATCTCTTTCATTGGGGCAGGCTGCCCGTAAATATGAACAGGAATGACAGCCCTTGTCTTTTCAGTGACACGCTCTCGGATAAGCCTGTGATCGATACAGCGCGTAGTGGGATCAATATCCACGAAAACAGGGACAGCACGTGCGAGTTCAATAGCTGCAACCGTTGCAACGGCGGTATGTGAGACGGTGATCACCTCGTCACCCGGTATGATGCCGCATGCCATCAAGGCCAAGGCAACAGCCTCTGTCCCGTTCGCCACACCGACACAGTGACTGCACTCGTTGAATTCCGCAAATTCCGTTTCAAATCGCCGAACTTCTTCGCCGAGGACATATCGCCCGCTCTCAAGAACTCTGAGGACAGCAGAGCGAATTTCATCTCGATGAGCGGCATACTGATCGAACGGACTCGAGACGGGAATGAGAGGATCAGTCATCGGGTGAATCCCAGTAATACCGTGAGTACTTCAGGTAATACGCCAGCGTGTTTCTCAACCCATCCTCCAGGGTTACCCGTGGTTTCCATCCCAGAGTTGTGCTGAATTTCTCGAATTTTCCGTAATAATCCCCTATATCAATTACTTTTCTGTCTTCCGGGAAAGGAACAATCTCATATGATCCTTTTCCGTGAACACGGATCAGAAGTTCCGCAGTTTCTTTTAGGTTCATGGGGTCATCTGCCCCCAAGTTGAAAATCTGACCATGTGCCCGTTCAGATGACGCGGCGACGAGCAACGCGTCGATGGCATCATCAATGAAATTGAAGTCCCTCTTCTGCATGCCGTCACCAAACACCAAAAGAGGCTTTCCTTCGATAATCCTTCGAATCCAGATACCCAGAAATGTCTGCCGGGCATCTTTCACCCTCATCCTCGGACCATAGGTGTTCGTCAGCCTCAGCACGGAAGAGCGGATTCCGTGAACATTGTTGTACACCATGTGGTACCATTCCCCTGACATCTTGTTGATTCCGTTGACATCTACAGGATACAGGGGGTGGTCTTCGTCCACCGGCAGGTATTGCGGGACTCCGTAGATCTGACGAGTGCTGGCAAACACGATTTTAATGTCAGGATTATGCCACCTGCAGGCTTCCAGTATGAAGAGCTGTGACTTGGCGTTAATCTCCAAGTCAGTATAGGGGTCATTCATAGAATCTAGGTGACTGGTCTGTCCTGCAAGGTTGAAAAGATAATCCTTGTTCTTGACGAGATGCTTCATCGAGTGTTCATCTCTGACATCTGAAAAATTAATCTTCACATCATCCTTGATCGGTTCGACGTTGTACAGATTCCCTCCGTACTCGGGGATCAGGCTGTCAACGAGTGTGACCTTCGCACCATAGTCCACAAGACGTATCGCCAGGTTTGATCCTATGAATCCGAGCCCCCCGGTGATCAGCACGTCCTTTCCACAATAGAACGATTCAAGTTCCATGTTCGCCGCCTTTGCTCAGTCCCTTTTCAAGTTCCCGGAGCTTCGCGTACTTGATGAACACATAATACATGGTGGAAGCAGCGATGACAAACCCCGGAAATCCATCCAGAAATCCCCTCTTCACCAGGTATTCCTTGATGAATCTGATGGGAGGCCTGGCTATGAGATCAAGGTATGAAAACCGCTTTCCCTCCTCCGACATGTCTCTGGCAGCTGTCTCGGAATACTTGTTTATCGTGTCTACCTGGTCAGCGATGTCTCGGTAATTGTAGTGAAAGTAGAAATTCTTCAACGCTCCAACCTCACCGTTCACCTTGACATTCGCGTGAAGCGCCCCTTCAAAGCGCCCTTTCGTCTTCTTGAACAGCCGTATCTCGAAGTCCGGTACCCAGCCACCGTGAAGAATCCATCTTCCGAGGTAGAATGTCCTCCGGTGTGCAGTATACCCGTCATACATACCCTTGTCCTGATCAAGTTTCTGGTGAATCTCGTGGACAAGTCCTGGAGAAAGTTCTTCGTCTGCATCGATAAAGAGAACCCACTCATGCTTGGCCCGTGAGATACAATAGTTGTATTGGTCTCTGAAGCCTGGCCAGGTTCTCTGCTCTGCGGATGTTGCATACTGCTGGACAATATCGAATGTGCCATCAGTGCTGAAGGAATCGACGACGATGATTTCGGACGCGATGGAACGGACACTTTTCAGGGCCCTTTCCACTGTTCGGGAATTATTGAACGTGATCATGCAGACCGATATATCCGTCAAAACCTCTCCCTCTATGCGTACAGATAGGTTCATATACACACACATCCGGACCTATTGCAAGTACACCCCACCTGCGATTCAACACATGGTTTGACAACACTATCCTTGTTCTTCATTATTAGGATAATGAGATCAGAATGCCCCCCTCCAGGGAGAATTGATGTCAGAGAATGAATCACCGATACTGGGGTGCGGAATGCAGACACCCCGCATTCCGTATATGTGAGGGTATATGATATTGAACTGGCATGATACGTACACGAGCAGGCTGACGGACGCGAGAACCGCCCTGTTAAAGATACGACGGGGTGCACGCATCTTCATAGGATCAGCGTGTGGAGAACCCCAGTCCTTGGTGAGAACCCTCATCGATGTCGCCGAGAACCTTGTTGACACTGAGGTCATCCACTTCCTCGACCTGGGGATCGCTCCATACACGGATGAGAAATTCGATGAAAATTTCAGGCATAATGCCCTGTTCATCGGATCGAGTACCAGGTCAGCCATCCAGGAAGGAAGGGCTGATTATACCCCTATCTACCTCTCGGAGATCCCTTTGCTCATGGTTCGGGGAAGAATGCCCATAGATGTCGCCCTGATCATGGTCTCACAGCCTGACAAGAACGGCTATGTGAGTCTTGGCATATCCGTTGACATCACAAAGACGGCTGCGGAAATCGCAGATTATGTGATCGCAGAGGTCAATCCAAACATGCCCAGGACCCTGGGGGACAGTTTTCTTCACGTGAGCGAAATCGACGCCTTCGTAGAGAATGACGCTGAACTGCTCGTGTTCGTTCAGAGAGCGCCCACGGACATTGCAAAGAGCATTGGTGAACAGATCGCAGAACTCATCGAGAACGAGTCCACCATCCAGACCGGTGTGGGAAGAATTCCGAATTCCGTATACCCCTATCTCATGAACAAGCGTGATTTGGGGATCCACACAGAAACCTTCACAGAGGGCATTATCGATCTGATCGAGGCCGGGGTGGTAACCTGCAAGAAGAAAACGCTCCACCCTGGAAAGATCATCGGGAGTTTCTGCATGGGGACGAGAAGGCTCTATGACTATGTTGACAATAATCCCCTGTTCGAGTTCAGACCGTGCAGGTACGTGAACAACCCGTACATTATAGCCCAGAACGACAAGATGGTTTCCATAAACGCAGCTCTGACGGTTGACCTCACCGGACAGGTATGCTCCGATTCTCTTGGGTTTCTCTTCTACAGCGGCATCGGGGGTCAGGTCGATTTCGTCCGGGGCTCGGCGATGTCGAGGCGGGGTCGGTCGATCATGACGCTGCCATCAACCACAGATGACGGGAAAAAGTCGCGGATCGTCCCGTTTCTTGATCCCGGCAGCGGGGTGGTAGTGACCAGGGGAGATATCCACTACGTGGTCACTGAGTACGGTGCAGCGTATATCCATGGGAAATCGATCCGGGACAGGGCGCTGTCGCTCATCAATATCGCCCACCCCGATTTCCGAGAGGAACTCCTGGACGCAGCGAAAAGACAGGGTTATGTCTATAAGGATCAGATCCTGCCCGCGGCGTACTACCCGAGAGAGTACGAGACATATTGGAGAGACGATCAAGAAGAAGAACTCATGTTCAGGCCCGTGAAACCAACAGACGAGAGGGCCATCCAGGATCTGATCTACGAACTCCCTGAACAGGATGTCTATACCCGATTTTTCCAGAATCTCAAGAAATTTTCCCACACTCTAGCCATGCCGCTATCAGCTATTGACTACAACGACAAGATGGCCATTGTCGGGGTGGAAGGGGCGGAAACCCCCGAAAGCAAGGAGCGAATTGTCGCTGTGGGGCGGTACATCAGAGACCCGGTAACGAACTTTGCAGAGGTTGCATTCACCGTTGCACACCAGTGGCAGAAGAGAGGCATCGGAACGTTCCTGCTGAAATACCTCATAAGGATTGCACGGGAAAAGAATATCAAGGGATTCACGGCGGATGTTCTGGCCCGGAACACCGCGATGATGAAGGTATTCTCAAACTCGGGCTACCCCATGAAGACACGGCTCGAATACGGGATCTACGAACTCGAGATACATTTCTCCGAGGAGCAGAAAACCGATGCGTACTGAGACTGCATCCAGGGATGGTTCTCCCGACTCTCCTCAGGTGTTCAGGTGTTTCAAATGCCGGATCAGGAAGTTCATGAGGTCGGATATCGTTATGATGCCCGCGATCCTCCCCTCTTCCACCACCGGCAATCCCCCTATCCTCCGCTGCTCCATTATCTGAGCTGCCTCCACGATATCTGCATCGGGGCTGATGGTGAGGGGATTTCGAGTCATGCTGCTTTCAACCCGAACAGAGTTGATCAGATATTCGTCCTGGGATCGCTCGTGGATGACAACCGGTGAATTCAGCGCCTGCCTGATGTCCCTGTCGGTGATGATACCGATGAGAATCCCATCCTTGACGACTGGTATTCTCCTGAACTTTCCCGAATTCATTTTGGCTATTGCCGTTTTCAGTGAGTCACCTGGGCCAATTGTGACAACCTCTTTTTTCATGAGATCTCGAACCTTGATCATGATCGTAAACCCCGTTCGTGTGAGTATGGTTCTCCCCACATACCACAGAAGGAAGAAAATGTGTACACACACAATGAGGGAATGCCTCCTTGCGAGGCATTGATCAGAGTGTTCCTAGAATCTTGCCGAGGTTATAAAACAGCCTCCCCCGCTGCTGCTGTCCGCTTCCGGGACATCAATGGGTGTGAAATCTTCGGCGGTAATTCTGAACTTACCGAGTTCCTGCGTGGAAAAGCTCAGCAGACCATCGGCGTACGTCACGTCATCGATGTTCTGCCACGTCTCTTCCTCGGTATCGTAGCGCTGAACACCTGGATTCTCTCCATCAAAGTACACGATGATGGATGCAGGTACGGCAAGGGAGAGATCGTAGGGAATGACATCGAATTCAATGCTATTCTCACCAATGAATTCGATTGCTGAGACCGCCTCCAGATTTGTGTTTCCGATGCCGATGGGAACTTCTCTTGAAAGTGCGTCCGGACTGAGTTCAACTGCTATGCCGGACAGTACATCGTTCAGATTCATCACGATACCCGGTTCGAAGGAACTCATGGCAAAGATCTGTGCAGTTATCGATATCCTGAGGCGATAGACGAGCTCGAAGTCAGGACCGATCACATTATACAAGTATGCCCCCGGTGCACCCGCATAGACCGTATTCTCAACCGGGTCTGGGCTGGTTTCATCCAAGGGAACCACGAGATAGTCACCATCTGGATTGATGGACGTGAGATCAATGATTTCATCGACTTCCCCAATGATGTCTTTGAGCACATCATCATGCTCAGGTCGTTGAGAAGCATCGAGCGGATTTGTTCCTGCCATGTATTCGACAAGATTGACCACACCGTCGCTGTCGCTATCCGCGAGGGAATCCCTTGGATCCGCCGGGTCGAGGCCCCATGAAACCTCTACACCGTCAGGAATACCATCGAAATCTGCGTCATCTGCCGGATCCGGCGAGGGTTCTTCAGGATCGTCCTGAACTGGTCCATCCTGATCCGGCTCTGGCACCGGTATCAGTATGCTGGCTTCAGCTGAAAATCCGCTCTCATTTCCCGAAGTGTCATATGCAGTCACTGCAAAATAATACCCGACACCTGTGTCGAGTCCGTTGATTTCGGTACTGTTCATGAGGCCGACATCCACTACGTGTGGATAGATGCGACTTGAAGTGCCGTAGTATACCCTGTAGCCATCAAGATCGGCTTCTGAATTACTGTTCCAGCTCACCCTGACAATTGCTGCAGAGGCAAAGGTTGCTGGGACAAGGAGGATTCCCACCACCATGAGCGCTATGAATCGCTTTGTATTTTTCATGATGACACAGTAATCAGGAACTGTGCCATGTTTTTCATTAAATAATTACAATATGTTATAATCAATTGAGGGCGATTTGCCCGGCAAAAAAGTAATCGGGGTTACAATATCGTACATGGGCATTCTGGAGATACTCGTGCACGTCCTTCGTGCGCACAGGGTCCGTCAGCTCATAATATGGCAAATTAAAAACAGAATCTGTCTGCGTCAGCGGGGTGGAGAAATCGATCGGTGAATGTGAGGACTGGAACAAACGTGAGAAAGAAAGGGGGCAAAATTTGCCCCCGTGTCACCATCTATTTCCGTCGTTCGAACAAGAGGAGGACAGGACTCGCAATGAATATCGATGAATACGTACCGACCACCACCCCGACGATCATCGCGAACGCGAAGTCATGGATCACACTGCCCCCCATGAGGAAAAGGCAGACGACCACGATAAACACGGTCAGGGAGGTAAGTATCGTGCGGCTCAGGGTCTGGGAGATGCTGTCGTTCAAGAGCCCTGCGAGATTGAATGAACCCGTGGTCTTCTTGATGTTCTCCCTGATCCTGTCGAACACCACGATGGTATCATTGAGGGAATACCCAATGATGGTGAGCAGAGCAGCGATGATCGGGAGCGTAATTTCCTTTCCGGTAAAAGAGAATACCCCCACCGTGATCACCGTGTCATGGATAAGGGCCATGATTGCACCGATTGAGAACCTGAACTCGAAACGCCACCAGATGTAGATCAGCAGTCCTATCCCAACATAGAACAAAGAGAGAAATCCCTTCTCTTTCAAGTCTTCGCTCACCTCTGAACCCACTGATTCTGCACGCCGGATATCGACCTTTTCCTCTCCGAAGGCATCCTTCAGGGCGTTCTCGATCGTGAGGGTCATGTCCTCGCCTGTTTCACTCCCCTTGGGTGTACGGATGAGGAATTCGTTTTCTTCCTGGCCCCCGAAGCTCTTCTGGATCCTAGCGTCAGGAAATCCCAAGCCAGCCATGACTTCCCGCACATCCTCTGTCACAACAGGATCGCTGAAGCCCACCTGCATCTCTGTCCCTCCCTGGAAATCAATCCCGTAATTCAGACCTCGAATGAAGAAGATTGAGAGGATGCTCAGTATGATCAGAGCGAGCGAGATCCCAAAGGCAATATTCCTGAATTTCATGAACTCGATTCGAGTACCTGGTCGTATTAGTTCCATGGCAACCTCCTAAATACTGATCCGATCAACTTTCTTGTAGATAACCATCCATTCCATAATCCATTTGCACAGCAACAGAACAGTAAAGAGTGTCGCCAGAATACCGATGGACAGAGTCACCGCAAAGCCCCTCACC
This sequence comes from Desulfomonilia bacterium, assembly GCA_049975365.1. Lineage (GTDB taxonomy): Bacteria > Desulfobacterota > Desulfomonilia > UBA1062 > UBA1062 > DSBG01. Next base: position 9,010 of record JBNGDS010000077.1, read on the forward strand.
GGACCGGTACCGAACTGGAAAAGAACGACTGCTGCAATCAAAGAGGTGATGTTGGCGTCCAGGATAGTGGAAAGTGCATTCCTGTAGCCTGCTTCCACTGCCATCTTCGGAGTCCTCCCGAGCCTGACCTCCTCACGGATTCGCTCATACACAAGCACGTTCGCATCCACTGCCATGCCGATGGTAAGGACGATACCCGCAATGCCCGGGAGGGTTAACACTGCATGAAAGAGCGCGAGCGTCCCGATGATGAGGACCATGTTACACACAAGGGCAAAGTTTGCGAGCACTCCGGAGAGACGGTAGTAGACAATCATGAAAACAACCACCAACAGTCCTCCGATGATGGCCGAGAAGACACCTTTTCGAATGGAGTCCTCACCGAGAGACGGCCCCACCGTGCGTTCTTCCAAAATCTCTACGGGTGCAGGGAGAGCCCCTGCCCGCAGCACGATCGCCAAGTCGGTAGCCTCTTCCATGGTGAATCTGCCTTCAATAATTGCCTTTCCTCCTGCAATCGCCTCCCTGATCACCGGGGCGGAGGACACCCTCCCGTCCAACACTATTGCGAGCCGTTTTCCCACATTTTCCGTAGTGACCTGCTCAAATATGCGCGCGCCCTCGCGATTGAACGAGATGGCCACATACGGCTCGTTGTAGGTAGATTTTATCCGAACCCTGGCGTCTTCCAGAAGATCGCCGGTCATGACCGTCTGTTCTTTCAGGAGAATGGGTTTGTGTCCCACTCTCATGTAGGCGATATAACTGCCCTGAGGAATGTCGCCCCTCACTGCATCGTCCACCGAGTGTTCCTCATCCACCAGCTTGAACTCAAGAATCGCCGTCTTCCCGATAAGCTTCTTTGCGCGTTCGGGATCGGTGATGCCGGGCAGCTGGAGCACGATTCTCTCTTTTCCCTGAGGGATAATGGACGGTTCGCTCACACCGAACTGGTCAATGCGGTTCCGTATCGTCTCAAGGGCCTGTGCAACAGCCTGGTCCCTTATCTTTGCAGTCTCCTCGGAACTCATCCGATATTTCACTGCGAAGGCATCTCCACTGGTAGATGTATCCACTTCAGTGAGATATGGATAGGCATTCCTCACAAGTTCCGAGAGTTTTTCATAGTCTTCGTTTCTCCTGAGCTCAACGTACAGGATATCAGGCGATTCAGGGGCGATCTTCCCGTAGCGGATCCTCTCGCTGATCATCTGCCCTTTGAGATCTGAAGCTATGCTGGTGAGTCTGCTCTCGACCGCCTTTACGGAGTCCACTTTCAGCACCAGGTGCATCCCTCCCTGCAGGTCAAGCCCGAGTCTCACTTTCGACTTCGGTCCAATCCACCCATCGGGAACATCTCGCTTCCCAAAAAATGTTGGGGCTGCAAAAAATAATCCAACAAGAACAACAGCCAGTAGGAGTATCCCCCGTAATTTGAATTTATCCATTCAATCCCCCAGGAATTACTTTTTTAAGTTGATTCTCCACTCTTCTTGTGTGAGATGAACTCCCTTGAAACTTTGATCTTCATCTTTTCACCCACATCCAGGGTGAGCACCTGATCAGTAATGCCGATCACCTTGCCGTGAATACCGCCACTCGTGATCACCTCATCTCCCTTGGCAATTCCCTCAAGCATTTGTTTATGCTGCTTTGCCTTTTTCTGCTGGGGCATGATCAAGAGGAAATAAAACACGACAAAGATCAAAATCAGCGGTGCGAGACTCATCAGTAATCCCATTGTGTCCCCACCGGTTCCGCCGGCCGCATAGGCTACGCTAATCATGGTATATCTCCTTCACTTGTTTTCTCAGATCGCCAAAACTTTTTTCCCTAATGCAATGCCGTATATCAGACATTAATTCAAGATAGAAATACAGATTATGAATTGTATTGAGGATGGAACTCAAAATTTCACCTGTCATGAACAGGTGTCTGAGGTATGCCCGTGAGAAGTTCCGGCACGTATAACAGCCGCACTTTTCATCAGGCGGAAGACCATCATTGCGATACCTCGCCTGCTTGAGGGATACTTTGCCGTTCCTGGTAAAGAGCATACCGTTTCGAGCATTGCGTGTCGGCAACACGCAGTCAAACATGTCGACCCCGTGTGCAACGGCCTCGACAATATCCAGAGGTGTTCCCACACCCATAAGATATCTCGGCTTCAGGGGCGGGAGGATATCAACCGTGAACCGGAGCACATCCATCATGAGTTCATGTCCCTCCCCAACGGACAACCCGCCTATGGCAATGCCGTCGAAGGGAAGAGCTGTAATCTCCTGTGCGCTCTTGGAGCGCATATCCTGATACACCCCTCCCTGCACGATCCCAAACAGGGCAGTGTTTTTCTTCCGTGCAGCAAGACATCGCTCGGCCCACAAAGTGGTCCTCCGGACTGATGAATTTACGTAGTCTCGCGGGCTTGGATATCGGACGCATTCATCGAGACACATCATGATGTCCGATCCGAGATCTTCCTGGATCCGAATCGCTCCTTCCGGTGTAAGGTAATGGCGGGATCCGTCGACGTGGGAAGCAAAGTGCAAAGCATCATCAGTGATCTTCATGAGCTTGGCAAGGCTGAATGCCTGATACCCCCCGCTGTCGGTCAGGATGGGTCTATTCCACCCCATGAACGCATGGAGACCTCCCAGTGACGATACGAGCTCCTCTCCCGGTCGCATGTGGAGGTGGTAGGTATTGGCCAGGATAATGCTCGTACCGAGCTCCTTCAGGAGTTCAGGGGTCATGGCCTTGACCGTCGCCTGGGTACCAACCGGCATGAATACAGGTGTTTCTACACTTCCATGGGTCGTATGAAACACCCCGAGCCTCGCCTGACTGTCGCTACAGATCAGGTCAAACCTAAATGATGAACATTGCGTCTCCATAACTGTAGAACCTGTATCCGTACTCAATCGCCTCCCTGTATGCCTTCATGATGAGATCGTATCCTCCGAACGCGGTCACGAGCATCAGGAGAGTGGAACACGGGAGATGAAAATTTGTGAGCAAAGCATCTATACACTGAAAAGAATACCCGTTGTAGATGAAAAAATCTGTCGATCCTTTTCCCGGGATTACGGCCCCCGCCGACTGAAGGAGGTGTTCGAGTACCCGCGTGGTTGTTGTTCCAACAGCAATTATCCTTCTCTCCTCAACGATGGCCTGCTGTATCCTGAAAGCCGATTTCTCAGACACCTCAAACTCTTCTGGTTCCATGGTATGGTTTTCTATGTGTTCTTCCCTCACAGGGGTAAATGTACCAGGACCCACATGGAGCGTAATGTAGACCAGCTCGATCCCTTTCGATCTGATGGAATCGAGCATTGTATGGGTGAAATGAAGGCCAGCAGTCGGTGAAGCGATCGACCCATCCCGAGCTGCATACACGGTCTGATATGCTGATGTATCGATTTCTTCTGGATTTCTCTCAATGTATGGAGGAAGCGGCATTAGTCCGACAAGGGAAAGGATCTCCGGATCAGAAAAACAGATCTCGTACCTTGACCCGCTTCTCTGTTCGATCGTTCCGTAGAGATTCTTGTCAAAAGAGATGATCGATCCTGCTCTCGGCGCTTTTGAAGACTTCAGAAGGCACCTCCACCTCCCGGGTTCAATCTCCTTGATGAGCAGCACCTCCACTATTCCCCCGGTTGATTTCTTGCCGATGAGACGCGCCGGGATGACCCGGCTGTCATTCATGACGAGGAGATCACCCTTCTTCAGGTTTTCTGTGAAATCAGAAAACGTCCTGTGAGATATCGTTCCCTTCTCCCTGTTCACCACCATGAGCTTTTCGCCGCCGCGTGGGGTGGGATACTGCGCGATACATTCCTTGGGTAATGGATAGTGATAGCGTTTCAGTTCCACTGCTGCTACATCCTGCCCAGGTACCTGCCGAGGTAGAGTATACCAATCCCTGCAAAGGCGACAATAATGCCAATGAGTTGAAGAATCTTGTTGGGCACCGTGTGCATATACAGGGCGAATTCTTTCATTTTATGAGGAAACACGATGTACGGCATTGCCTCGATGACACACACCATTCCCAGTACGCATAAGAAATAATCCATAGGTGAGCTCTTATAACGAATATCACCTGTTTTCGTCAATCTGGAAGCTCTTGCAGTATTCTGCCGGGAAAACAGGGGCTTCAACGGTCTGGTCCATATGAAACGGATCCGACCCATAGATTGCTGTATGTCCCCGTGTTCCACGGGCCTTGCTGTATCTGAGGCATATTCCCGCTGCCTTGAGTAGCGTATCCATGTGAACCGCCCCTCTGAGGATGGCCAAAGGTCCCGGAATATCGGCGATCTTCAGGAAAACGTTCCCGGGATAGTACAGAGAGGACAGGATTTTATTCTCCTCCTCATTGCGTGAAACCACAAGCACCGTTGTCTCATCCAACAGGAATTTTCTTCCCACAACGTCAAGAATGATCTCATCGTGGGGCGGCAGTTCCGGAGAAAACCGGTCATATGTCTGCCGAATCTTTCCGGCGATCCTCTCATCCGTGAGGAGACAACCCCCTGCCGGGTTTGGAATGTTTTCCTGCTTGATGCCGAATCGCTGGGCGAGTACCATCTGTTCTTTTCTTCCCCTGCCTGAGATTGACCCCAGCAATTCCCTTTCAACCACTCCCTCTCTCTCCGGAAGTGTCTCGGGAAGTCGTTTCGCACACAGGGGACGCAAGAGAAGGCTCTTCAGCCCCGAGTCTCTCTCAATGATCCTCATTGCATCTTTTCGCTGAGACATCGGCCTCTGCCCCACGACCTCCCCGGTGATGACGAATGAGGCATCCAGGGCGCCAAGCAGGGATCGAGCCTTTCTCAGCATCCCGATCTTGCAGTCTATACAAGGATTTAGATGCTTCCCGAACCCGTATGAGGGGCTCTTCACGATCCTCAACATCTCGTCGGTGAAATCGATTACGTGCGTATCAATCCCGAATAGTTCAGAATGGTTCCTTCTGAACGTCTCGGGATCCATCAGTGCATCGAATCCATAGAAAGGGGTGCAGAAATACAGAGAAACAACATCGATATCCTGCTCTTCTATGAGCTTGATCGCCAGGATACTGTCAAGCCCACCGGAGTAGAGGGCCACACACCTGTTTTTCATTCCCTGCCCCTGAGTTCGATGTTCTCCATGTTTAACGCCAGAAGACTTCGTCTATTTCTGTGTGAATACATCCTAATCCGTCATATATGTACACCAAGGAGGAGTTTGGGGGGAGAAAGAAGAAAAGAAGTCTATACCTCAAGCGCTTGAGGTATAGACTTTCATCCTGGCGGGAGCGACGAGACTTGAACTCGCGAACTCCGGCGTGACAGGCCGGCGTTATAACCTAGCTTAA
>JBNGDS010000078.1:0-14329 GCA_049975365.1 Desulfomonilia bacterium
GCCAAGGACATACCCGAGGATACTGTAACGACATGCGTGTGAGAAAATCGGCGAAGCAAACCCGGTTGTAAGATCCTTGTTCAGCTCTTCGAAGAGCCTGGCCCCGGAGCATGTGGAGAGCAGCGCCTTGTTGGATTCTATTGAATCTGCTGTCTCTTCTTCGATGGAAAACCCCTGCCGTGCGGCGTGTCGTATCACCCGCCACATCCTCACGGGATCTTCCCGGTACCTGGTATCAGGATCCCCGATGATGCAGACCCTCTTGAGCTCGATATCCGTGAGTCCACCAACATAGTCGATGATGGAGAAATTCGAGATATCGTAGAACAGTGCATTGATGGTGATGTCCCGCCTGAAGGCATCCTCAACAGGTGTCCCGAAGGTGTTGTTTCTGTCCGTGAGTGTCTCTGCATCCTCTTCGGGCTCCCTGCGGAACGTTGCCACCTCGATGATCTTCCCGCCCCTGAACCGGATATGGGCAAGCCGGAACCGCCTCCCGATGAGAAAGGAATTTGCGAAGAGCTTCTTGATCTGCCCAGGTCGTGCGTCTGTCACCACATCGAAATCCTTGGGTTTCCTGCCGAGCAGCAGGTCCCTGACTGCACCACCAACAAGATAGGCCTTGTGACCGTTTCGGAAGAGTCGGTAGAGAACCTTCAGCGCATCAGGATCGATATCTTTTCTTGAGATCCGATGGTCGGATCGATGAAGGATCACGCGTTCATGTGTCTGACTGATCACTGGTCTCTTCCCGGTCCGTTTCCCCTTCAATGGTGTAGGATTCACTCGTCCACCGTATGAGGTCCAATCCCTTGCAGCCCCGGGAACAGAACGGCCGGAATGGGTTATCGTTCAGGGTCGTCTTCTTTCCGCATGCAGGGCATCTGACATGTTTCTGAGATTCTCCAGATTTCATCGCGTTCTCACCGCACCCTTGTATCTCCATATCTGATCATGATCTCCATGGACATGTTCCTGTTCCCTCTGGAATTCGCGTGAATGATACATTCAGCACAGGAAGGATGGTGTCCTTGCCTGTGCCCCACTGTGTATCTTTCTGCATGTATAGATGAGGGATCCTGATATGTCAAATCACAACACATACCCATGATGTGAATTATAGGTGATTTTATCATTTGATAAATTTCTATTGACTTCAACGATTAAAGAATGATTGAAAAGATGGATTACACAGGTGCAGCGGGATGTAACCATGCAGAAGAAGATCAGACGGAAACGTCAAATTCTCAGAAACAGAACTCTCATCCTGAGATCGGCTCGGGAGCTCTTCCACAAGAAAGGATTCTATTCCACGACCATGGAAGACATCGCCCAGCACTCCGGATTTGACCGTCGAACGATCTACAACCATTTCAAGAACAAAGAAGACGTCTTTGCGGCACTGATATCGAGCATCCTGGGTGAGATTGAAAAAATCTACGATGACATTCAGCATGAGAACATCAATCCCCTGGAGAAACTGAGAAACCTGGTTTCACGGCTCCTCGATCTCTACATCGAAAACTCACAGCTCCTGAACACGTTCATGTCGGAGTATGAGATCAACGAGATCAAGAAGAAACGGCATATGTCCGTATACACGCTTAAGAACATCAGCACCTATAGAAAGATCGAAGCCCGCCTGGTGGACATGATCAAGGATGCCCAGGATGCAGACCTGGTGGTTGACGTTCATCCCTACATCATTGCTGGAGTGCTGAACGAGCTCATCCTTCGCAGCGTCATCGTGCTGCACAACCAGAAGGGGACGGTGCGGAAGAAGGACATCCTCAAGGATATCTATGAACTGCTCGGAAAAAACGTGGTGAAGCCTTCTGCCCAGCAGTTCTCCCGGTAAGCTCGTAACCTGAAAATCGTATTCTTTGAGATTTCAAAGAAAAAGGGGATCAGCATGTGCTGACCCCCTTTTGAGTTCTACCCTTTTCTTGAAACAGGTGCTTACATCATACCTCCCATGTCAGGCGGCATTCCTCCGCCGGGCATTGGTGCAGGCTTTTCATCGGGGATCTCAGCCACCATCACTTCGGTGGTGAGCAGGAGTCCGGCAACGGAAGCGGCATTCTGCAGCGCTGATCTCGCTACCTTTGTTGGGTCGATGATCCCAGCCTTGAGCAGATCCTCATAGACTTCTGTGTCTGCGTTGAACCCCTGGCTTGCTTTCATCCCCTTGACTTTTTCCACCACGATGCCGCCTTCAAGGCCTGCATTGACAGAGATCTGACGGAGCGGCTCTTCCAGGGCCTTCTGCACGATCTTCACGCCAAAGGCCTGATCGCCGGGAACGTCCATTTTATCGAGCTTCTCGATGCACCGAAGCAGTGCTACTCCACCGCCTGCGAGGAAGCCTTCCTCAACAGCGGCGCGAGTCGCATGGAGGGCATCCTCAACCCTGGCCTTCTTCTCCTTCATCTCAGGCTCAGTGGCTGCACCGACCTTGATGACCGCAACGCCACCGGCAAGTTTCGCAAGCCTCTCCTGAAGCTTCTCGCGGTCGTAATCGGAGGTGGTTTCCTCGATCTGGGCCTTGATCTGGTTGATTCTCCCCTGGATATCCTTGCTCTTGCCGATACCCTCGACAATGGTGGTGTTGTCCTTATCAATGAGGACCTTCTTTGCCGAGCCGAGATCGGTAACCGTGACCGACTCGAGCTTTCTGCCGAGATCCTCGGAGATCACCTGGCCGCCGGTGAGAATCGCAATATCTTCGAGCATGGCCTTGCGCCTGTCCCCGAATCCAGGGGCCTTGACTGCAGCACACTTCAGTGTTCCCCTGAGCTTGTTCACCACCAGGGTTGCAAGAGCTTCACCCTCGACATCCTCGGAGATGATCATGAGTGCCCTGCCCTGCTTTGCTATCTGCTCGAGCACCGGGATGATATCCCTCATGTTGCTGACTTTCTTGTCATAGATAAGAATGAACGGGTCGTCCAGGATGGCCTCCATCCTCTCCGCATCGGTGACGAAGTAGGGAGAGAGATACCCGCGGTCGAACTGCATCCCTTCCACCAGTTCGAGCGTCGTCTCCATACCTTTGGCCTCTTCAACTGTAATTACGCCTTCCTTCCCGACCTTGTCCATGGCATCCGCGATGAGCTGTCCGATCTCCGAATCGCCATTGGCGGAGATGGTTCCTACCTGCTCGATCTCTTTCTTGTCCTGAACCTTTTTGCTCAGCTTTTTGAGTTCGTCCACGACCTTCAGAGTTGCCTTGTCAATGCCGCGTTTGAGATCCATGGCATTCATGCCGGCTGCGATGTATTTCAGCCCCTCGGTATAGATCGCCTGAGCGAGAACGGTTGCCGTGGTGGTTCCGTCACCTGCGACATCCGAGGTCTTGGATGCGACCTCACGAACCATCTGAGCGCCCATGTTCTCAAACTTGTCTTTCAGTTCGATCTCTTTTGCCACGGTTACGCCGTCTTTCGTGACGGTCGGTGCACCAAATGTCTTGTCCAGGATGGCGTTCCTGCCCCTGGGCCCCAATGTCGCCTTGACCGCATTAGCCAGCTTGTTTACACCGGCGAGAATTCGTGTCCGCGCGTCCTGCTCGTAGAGTATGTCTTTTCCAGCCATATTTATCACCTCCTAGCTTACTGGATGACTCCGAGAATGTCATCTTCCCGCATGATCAGCAGTTCTTCGCCTTCAATCTTGACTTCTGTGCCCGCATACTTGGAAAAGAGCACCTTGTCGCCTGCCTTGACATCCACGGGAATGACCTTTCCGTCTTCGGTCTTTTTCCCCCCGCCAACGGAAATCACTTTCCCCATCTGGGGCTTTTCCTTGGCAGTGTCAGGGATGATGATGCCTCCCTTTGTCTTTTCCTCTTCCTCGATCCGCTTCACGAGAATTCGGTCCTGTAACGGCCTTATCTTCATACCTCTCCTCCTTTCGAAGTTTGTTAGCACTCATTTAAGTCGAGTGCTAACACCGATACTAAGATTGAAACGAAATATCAAGGGCAAAATCTTTTTGTTCTTTGCACATCTCCCTCGATAGACATAACGTTTTGATGCTAACCCGGGAATACGAATTATACATCTAAAATTCTTCCGTTTCCTCAAGATATCTTACGAAGAACCTTCCTGCATTCGATCCAAGGTTTGTTTCCAGCGATTCACTCTCCCTGGCTACATGTGTGTCTCTGCTCATTCAAGAGATTCTATGAAAGCCCTGAACCTGCATCCAGCCGTGCTCTTGAATTGACAAGAGACAGATCATCATGCAACATACTCAGTCACGAAGAACAATCTCACTGAAGGGGCGTCTGCATGGATCGGCTGCCAAAACAAGTATGGTTCGGCATCGTGTTGATCATTTTATCCGCACTAACGTACTACATCCATTTCCTTATCTTTAGGGATCCACACCACATTTTCATCTACATGGTGGGTGATATCGCCTTTGTGTTCATCGAGGTCCTGCTGGTATCGCTGATCATTCACTCTCTTCTCGAGGAACGGGAAAAGCAGAACAGGCTCGAAAAGCTCAACATGGTGATCGGGATCTTTTTCAGTGAGATGGGCACAGAGCTGTTGAGCTATTTTTCAGACATCGACCCGAATCTGGAAACCCTCAGACATGATCTCGTGGTCACAAACACGTGGTCGGACATGGAGTTCAGGGATGTGACGAAGCGCCTCACCTCGTACACGTACAAGGTCGAGCCTGAACGGCTGGACCTTGTCACATTGAAGGATTTCCTGGTGGGCAAACGGGATTTCCTCCTGATGCTCCTGGAAAACCCGAACCTCATAGAACACGAGAGCTTTACCAATCTCCTGTGGGCGATTTTTCACGCCACGGAGGAACTCAAGTTCAGAAAGGACTTCTCCTCACTCCCACATGAGGACATCGCCCACATAACAGGGGATATCAATCGCGCCTACGGGCAGATTGTGAGAGAGTGGATTGCCTACATGAAGCACCTCAAGGGGAACTTCCCCTACCTGTTTTCCCTGGCAATTCGAACCAACCCCTTTGACCAGAATGCATCCGTGATCGTGAAGCAGGCCCCTGCATGACGGGTGACATCCTCACCCGGGTTGCAGGACTCGGATGAGTAATGACTATCGACCTCTTCACGATTGTGTTCATTGCCATCGGGCTTGCCATGGATGCCTTTGCCGTGTCCATCACGAGCGGTGCAACCATGGGCAAGCTCGGAATTCGACATGCCTTCCGGATCGCCCTGTTCTTCGGAGGATTCCAGGCCCTCATGCCGGTGATTGGATATCTTTCAGGCCTGAGTGTCCGCCACTATCTCGAAGAGATCGATCACTGGATCGCGTTCGGCCTTCTTCTCGGAATCGGCTGCAAGATGATCTACGAGTCAGTCTTCCTCGATGACGCTGAGAAGAAACCCGATCCCACCAATCTCATCGTGCTCATCGGCCTGTCTGTTGCCACGAGCATCGATGCCCTGGCCGTGGGCATCAGCCTGTCGCTGATCAAGATCGAGATCATTGTCCCTGCCGTGATTATCGGTCTGATCACCTTTTCCCTCTCGCTGCTGGGAATATACCTGGGCAAGCAGCTTGGTCACCTCTTTGAGCGGAAGATCGAGGTCCTGGGGGGGCTCATCCTCATCGGAATCGGTGTAAAGATTCTCCTGGAGCACCTTCTCGCCTGAAAGACACCCGCATCGAGGCAATGCTGCATGATGACTGATACACAGTGCACCCAACACGTGAACCGTGATGAGTATGGAACGGGAATTTCCGGAGACAGTGCGCTATTTCTTTGGCCGTGCCGAAATCTTGAACTCTTTCCCCTGCTTCATCAGCACCTTGCCGTTGAGTTTGGCTTCTATCGTGTAGGTCCCATAGCCGCCTTTTTCGACAAAATACTCTGTCATGTTCGTGCCGAACCCATGGATCTGGGCATACCCTTCATCACTGGACAGCTGAAACTCATTCCTGAGAACCTCTTTCCCGTTGGGGCCAGTAATGGAGTAGAAAAGCGTATCCCCTTTCTGTGCATTCCGGGGCAGGATGTAGATGACCATGTCATCACCCTCGTAGAAGAACCAGTCCTCCCCGATACGATCATCGACCCAGGGATCGAATTTTCCGTTCAGGTTCTTGTCCTTGTATTTGATCGTGACAATCTGGTCTGTCTTTGGAATCACCTGCGGTTTCGGCTTCTTCTTTTTGTGGGCGCATCCCCAGAGCCCGAACACCCCCAGTGCGGCAAATCCTCCGACTCCTGTCACAAACGCCCGTCTCGTCAATCCCGTTGGCTTCTGATCGATTTCATCCATGAGCTTCATAGGATTCCCTCATTTGTGAGTTTCATGTTTGTTTTTCACTGATAACAGTTTCCGGGGCTGGCCCCCTTCCCCCTTTTCCGCATCACCGCGCAATGAACACTCTACAAAGAATTCAATACCTCCTGTATACCAGCAAACTCGATAAAATCCAACCGATTATCTTTGGAAGAATAGCCTGATATTCTCAGGCAAACAGTGAAAACACGGGAGAAACTTCGTTGGATGAGATGGACAATCCTGACGATTCATCAGAAACCTGGTCGGGAAGCGGGGATTTGAACCCCGGACCCCAGCGTCCCGAACGCTGTGCTCTACCAGGCTGAGCCACTTCCCGATACCGAGTCTATCTATTAAAAAGATCGATCTTTAAAGTCAAGCAGGTTCACGCTAGTTGCGCTGTTTTTCGTAGGTGATGAAATACTCCCTGACTACGCGCTGGTCCATCTGGGCGTTGATGTCGAGCGGGTACTGTCCCTTGTCAAAGGTGAAGAGATCTTTTCCCATCCTCTTGAAGGGAATGGTGACCTCCGCCTTGATGAAGAGCTCGCTCTCGTCCCTGCCGGACTGGAGGGCATCGTTTCTGCCGCCGATGGAGATCGCAAGTGGCTGGATGGGCTTCACCACCATGGTGAGGCTGAGCCCGCTCATGTCATCTTCGTCCCTCCCGCTGTAGTAGTAGAAGCCCGGCCAGAAAGAGATGAAGCTCGCGTTTGGGACAGGTATCCCAATAGTCAGGTCAATACCTGGCAGCGCCTCTTCCCCGTGATTGTCATCCGAAATCGGCAGGTAGACATTCAGGTGTCCGGAAAACGTGGGGTAAAATATCTCGAGCCCGGCTCCCAGGCGCTTGTGTTCGTTGTCATCCGTGTAGTCGAAAAACAGATTGTACCCCGCTATGGCCTCACCTGACATGACCGGAAGGCGGCCGCCGAATCCAAGGTCGACACCCAGCTTCGCATCCTTGAGGGTGATCATCGGCTGGGTGAAGAGATACATGGAGTCCATAGACCCGAGGGAGACCATGGCTTCAGCGGTATAGCCAGGTCGAGCCTCATCGGACAGTTTCATGCTGCCCCCGGCCCAGATCGGAGCCGGTGAAGCCGCGTATACGCTCGTGCTGAAAAGACACAGGAAAAGTGCAACAACGATACTCCTCATATTCGTTCCTCCCCGTAGTTATACTGAAATACCTGGGTGATCTGTCACGCTTCAGTTCTCCCACTTTGTTCGAATATCTATACAGATATCTTCCGGTTTCATGATGGTCAAGGTTTCATTGTGGAGCAACCACATATAATTGATCTGGCTCGTGTCGTAGGGGGGGATGCTCACCCGCGGGCATATCCGTACGTGCGGGGTAAAAAGGCCATTGCCCAGCAGAAAATACAAAGACATGTTCAGGCTGCACATGTTCAGGGAGTCGATGTACCTCATGGTGTTCAAAATCCCTGTAACCAGTTCACTGAGAATCTGTCCAGATATCTCCTGCGGAGATCTGGCCTGGTGGAAAATGCCCACGATATCGAAGACCCCCATGGGCGCAAAGGCGACGAGCCAGGTGATTGTGTCCATCTCAGCAATCACTCTCTCGGAGCGCTTTTTCTCCTCCTGAACGAGGTCTGTCCAGTAGTCGGAATCGTGCAGACCCCGATACGCCTCCAAGGCTGAGAGCAGGTCGATGTAGTAGTTCGTCGGGGAGCTCGATGCCGTGATCTGAAGATGGGGATGGATGATGGAACCGCCCGCCAAGGGCATGTAGTTCCAGTTCACCGACTGGTATATCATCTCCTTTTGCTGTTGAAACACGTCATCGAGGTAGAGGAAACAGCACGAGAGGGCATCCGTCATGATTTCACTGGTGAATTCAGAAAGCGTGAGGTAATGCTTGTGGGTCATGACCGTAACCGCGCCGTTCTCATCATAGGGAAAGGCATTGGGCACGCAAAGAGCCTCACCCTTCACATAGCGCTCCCTGCCCACCAGGTCGGGATGGAATTTCGGGGTAATGAGTTCCACGATCCCGGGACAGAATGGACAGAACTTCTGGGAACTTTCCACCATATCGCTCACATCGACTTTTTGTACTTCACGAACCGGGAAATCGAGGATGCGGGTCGAATGTCCAGTCAGGGGATCATAGCGTACTTCAGAATACCTCTTCGTCTCGGTAAAATTCTGGGATGGATCTAAAAATTTGGATATTTTCAATACCTTAACGAATTCCATCATCTTTATCATTACTATATGGTGTATGACGGGTCAAGGAGATAAGGCTTTGTGCGAACCCCCCTCTGTGAGAACGATCTGTTCAGATTTCTTGCTATTCCAGGAGGCTAACTGTATAATACCAGGGATAAAATTGACTTCATCCAGGAGGCTTCCGGAAGAGATGGAATGTAAAGACTGTCTTCCTGTCTGCTCTTTGCCTGACGATGGCGAGAAAACTCATGAAGACGTTCATGAACGATTCAGCAGGATCTGCCAGAACAGGGACAGATGATGGTGGGCCCATGACGAAAGACCCTGTACTTGCCAGACAGCGAATGGTGGAAGAGCAGCTCAAGCCCCGTGGCATCCGGGATCAGCGGGTTCTTGCCGCGTTTCTTGAGGTGCCTCGACATAAATTCGTGGAAGACTATCTCAAGTACAAGGCCTACGACGACTATCCGTTGTCCATCGGTTTCGGACAGACAATCTCTCAGCCCTACATGGTGGCCATCATGACCGAGTCTCTCATGCCCCAGCCATCCCACAAGATCCTGGAAATCGGGACCGGTTCGGGATATCAGGCCGCCATCCTTTCCCGCCTGAGCTGTGCGGTGTACTCCATCGAACGGGTGAGCGCCCTCGCATCCAGGGCACGGAAGATCCTGGATGAACTGGGGTACTTCAATATACACATCCGCATCGGTGACGGCACGATGGGCCTCCCCCAGGATGCACCGTACGACGGGATCATTGTCACCGCAGGTGCGCCCCATGTACCTGATGCCCTCGTCGAACAGCTCTCCGAAGGAGGCAGGCTCATTATCCCGGTGGGTGATCAGAGCCTCCAGGACCTCAAACGGATCACGAAGACCCCTGAAGGCGCCAAGGAGGAATCGCTCGGAGGCTGCAGGTTCGTGAAACTCATCGGGAAGAACGGGTGGACCTCCTGATCCGGCACCTGTAGGGTTGCCTGAGATTTACTCTGAAGGATACCCAGAGCTGGGGGGTGCTACGCCCACTCTCCATTCCAGGCACTGAAATTACTCAGGATGGCAAGCCCGAATCTCCCGCTCTTTTCCGGGTGGAACTGAGTTGCCACCACAGAGCCTTTCGCCAGGGCCGATGCGAAAGAGAGCCCGTACTCGGTCCGTGCGAGTACGTTGGCTACATCAGCAGGATCCGGATAGTAGGAGTGTACAAAGTAGAATTGCGCATCAGGGTCTATGCCTTCAAACACAGGGTGAGGCATCGATACTGTGATGGTATTCCACCCCATGTGGGGGATCTTCAATCCCATGTCAGGGAATCTTCTAACCGTACCCGGGATGATACCGAGACAGGTGGCAGTGTCCTCCTCACTCGCATCCAGGACGATCTGTGTCCCGAGACAGATGCCTAAAAACGGTGTTCCTCGCTCGACAACGTCCCGGATGATGCGATCGAGATTCAGTTCCCTGATTGTGTCCATGGCACTGCCTGCCGCACCAACACCGGGGAAGATGACTCGCTCCGCAGACAGGATCGTCTGTGCATCGCTGGTGATGGCGCAGTCGATATCCAGGTGTCTCAGAGCACGTTCGACCGACCGCAGGTTGCCGGCCCGGTAATCAATAATGGCAATCATGGCGTACCTGAACTGGCTGGCATCGGTGCTCCATGCTTCACATGTCTCTTCCTGTCACAGAAAAATGCCGAGGTGTGTTCACGACCGTGAAAACCCTGTTCGTGTTTTTCTCTACATGGCGATCCAGGAGCCGATGTATGCAAGAAGCACCCCGATGATCAAACCGGCACTTCCCACCTTGATCCTGATATCGCTGCTTGAAAGAGTTCCGAACAAGTTCAGGAAGGTGCTCCCCTTTTCAGCGGAAGACGGGTTGAACATGGGTATGATCATTTTCAGGGTGTCAGTGATCTTTTGCACCGAGCTGTCCTTGAGAATGAGGACCACGCAGCTTGCAATGATGATGAGGTATGCATTCAGAAGAACAAAGGTCCCGAACACAAACCCCGAAAGACCCATCCTGGGCTGCAGATTGTCGGTATCCATCTCCAGATGGATCGGGGCTTCAAAGGACGAACGTTCGTTCTCTCCCCCGCATCCTGTCAACCCCAGGGCAAGTACAGTACACAGCACAAGAAGACCGATCATTACACTGCGCACGCAATGGCCTCCTCAAAGATTTGCCCAGCACTATACAGGCACTGCGTCTTTGATGTCAACATCCTTTAAAGTTACATCACCCTGCGTACCGATGTAATAGAATGATCTCGAGGGGAGGATATCTATTGTGGGTGAGTTTGATGATCTCATCGAAGAATTTGTCAATGAGTCGAAAGAACACATAGCAGACATCGAGGAAGACCTCATCAAGATCGAGGCGGATAAGGAATCTGTTGATCCTGAGGTGATCAACCGGGTTTTCCGGGCTGCACACTCCATTAAAGGAAGCGCCAAGTTTCTCGATCTCATCAATATCGGCGAACTGGCACACAAGATGGAGGATGTCCTGAACCTCATTCGCTCCGGCAAGCTTTTACCTTCCAGCACCATATCAACGCCGCTGCTCCAGGCAGCAGATATGCTAAAAACCATGTTCGAGGATGTCATGGAGAGCAATTCAATGGATATTTCCGAGAATGTTTCACAGCTCCAGAAGATTCTTGACGGGAAGATTGCTACAGAGGAAAAATCCTCACAGAAAAACAAGAACCCGAAGACAACCACTGTGCTTTCTCAGTTCGACCTTGACAGGAAGGTCCTCGAACACAAGCTCGATGCAGGCCAGGTATACGTGCTTACGGCACTTCCTGCAGACAAGCTGCTCGAAGAATTCATAGTTGAGCTCGCAGAGCTTGGCGAGGTACTCTCATGCTGCGAAAAGGGCGACAGTCCATCGATCCTGTTTTTCACAATCATGGAGCCGGACATGGTCACGGTGGCTCTGGGCATCTCGAACGACAGCATCGTGCAGATCGGAAAGGAACACTGCATGCCTGAAAGAACACATCATTCCCCGAAAAATGAGCTGAAGTCCTCGCAGCCGACAGGCGACCATGCAAAAATGGATGTCCCCGAAGAGATTCATGTCCTTTCCGATCTGGATGACATCCCGGATGTGCAAGGGATATCGTACGACGAGGGAACATCGGGACAGGGCACCGTTGTGGTGAATTCAAGGGCGAAAAAGGATCTGCGGGAAGAGAACACATCATTCATCACGTTCACTCTGGACCAGGAAATCTATGCGGTTCCCATTCAGGCAATCGAGGAGATCATCGGCAAACAGGAGATGAGCCTCTTGCCGAATGTCCCGGATTTCATCAAGGGTGTGATCAACCTCAGGGGCGAACTCATTCCCATCATGGACCTCAGGCTCAAGTTCGGTATGGTGGAGAAAGAGTACAACCAGTTCACCGTGTTCCTCATCATGAGGGTCGAGGACAAACTCACGGGCATGGTGGTCGACAATGTCGCGGATGTGCTGGTCATCGATGCCAGAAAGGTCCAGAAGACACCGACCTTCTCCACGAAGATTTCAACCGAGTTCATCGATGGAGTGTACAAGGATCAGGATGAGATGGTCATCCTCATGAACGTGCCCTCGCTGATCAAGCCGGAGGAATGGATCTCCTCACAGGCCCAGAACTAAGTCCGTTTATTTCCTCGTGGGCAGCCCGAAGGAGTGGATAATCAGCCCTATCATTGCAATCGTGATGTAGACATCGGCAAGGTTGAACGTCGGCCAGCGGAATCTCCCAACATGGAAGCTGAGGAAATCCACCACCTCGTTGAACAGAATCCTGTCGGTCAGATTCCCGATGGCTCCGGCCACAATCAGGCTCATGGTCAGTTTGATCAGGAGGGAGGCATCTTTCACCTTGAGAAAAATAAACACCACTGCGACGAACGCCACTCCCGTCACACCGGCAAAGAAGATGAGCCTGTACGATTCCGGGATACCCTGGAGGAGACTGAAGGCTGCCCCGGTATTCCTGGTATGGATGATATCGAAGAACCCCGGGAGCACCGTGAATCCCTGCCCTACCTCCAGGTTCGAGTTGACAAGCCACTTTGTCCACTGATCGAAAACATAGCATGGCAGCGATAGAAACAGTCCCCAGAGGAGCCCTGTCTTCAGACGCGATCTGTGCGCATCATTCATGAACCGTTCCTGTCCCTTTGTCGAGATTCCATCAGTCATACATAGAATCAGGCTGCAGGTGTTCGGTGCTCTGGTACATGGTGTCCAGACACGTGATGGTCCTGTTACGGAAGCTGCTGCGCACACCGGGCGCAGACGTCCGGGTATGACTGGCGGCTTCCGATGTCCTCACTGTAGTGCCAGCACCGCGGGCACTTCTTGCCCGGAGCCTTCTCAGCCCGGACCCCGAGCTTGCTGAAAGCCTCGCTCTCGATATAGGGGCCGTCTCCTTCAGACACGGAAACACCCGAACAGATAAACACGTCAGCGAGGTCCGGTTCGACATCCTTGAGGAAGTCAAGCGTGCTGTCGGATCCAATGAGATTCACCCATGCATCGAGGGAATGCCCGATCACCTTCTCCCTCCGGGCACGCTCCAATTCCTTGGCCACGTCCTGCCGAAGAATGATGATTCGTTCCCATTTCCCCTTCACTGCTTCATCCTTCATGGCCTGGTCCGCCTCTGGCATGGAAGCCAGGTGCACACTTTCCTCCTTTCCGGCAAAGGAGGGTATGAAATCCCAGATTTCCTCTGCCGTGAACACCAGGATCGGTGCAATGAGCCTGGTGAGCACAACGATGATCCGGAGCAAGGCGCTCTGGGCAGATTTCCGTTCCAGGGAATCAGCCCTGTACACGTAGAGCCTGTCCTTGAGAATATCGAGGTAGAACGAGCTCATGTCGACCACACAGAAATTGTGGACCAGTTGGTAGATGACGTACGGTTCGAATTCCTCGTATGCTTTTCTCACCTTCTCGATCAGCTCCTGCGTTACGTGGAGGGCATAGCGGTCGATCTCCATCATCTTCTCGTACGAAACCATGTCCCTGTCAGGATCGAAATCGCTCAGGTTCCCCAGCATGAACCTGGAGGTGTTCCGTATCCTCCGGTAGGTTTCCACGAGCCGGGTGATGATCTCATCCGAAATCCTGATATCGGTTTTGTAATCCTGTGCGCTCACCCACAGCCGGAGGATTTCAGCTCCGTACTTCGAGATGATCTCCTGGGGGCTGATCGTGTTTCCCAGCGACTTGGACATCTTCCTGCCCTCTCCGTCCACCACGAACCCGTGGGTGAGAACGGTTCGGTACGGGGCTGATCCCCGCGTCCCCACAGAGGCGAGGAGCGTGCTGTGGAACCATCCCCTGTGCTGGTCGGATCCTTCGAGGTACATGTCCACCGGAACCCCGAGCCTCGGATCATGCTCGCATACCGCGGCATAACTCACACCGGAATCAAACCATACATCGACGATGTCCTCCTCCTTTATGAACTCAGTGCCCGAACACTTTTCACACCGTGATCCCTCTGGGAGGAGCTCCTTCTCTGAATGAATGAACCACGCATCCGCGCCTTCCTTCTCAAAAATCTCGGCTACGTGGTCGGCAATCTCTTCGGAGGCAAGTACCTCTGAGCAGTTCCTGCAGTAGAACACCGGGATGGGAACACCCCACGCCCGCTGGCGGGAGATACACCAGTCAGGCCTGTTTTCCACCATCCCATAGATCCGGTCTTTGCCCCACGAGGGGATCCACCGGACATTCTGAATAGCCTCCAGGGCGTTCTTCCTCAGCCTTCCGTGTTCCATGGAGATGAACCACTGGTTGGTGGAACGGAAGATGA
>JBNGDS010000079.1:0-13369 GCA_049975365.1 Desulfomonilia bacterium
CGTAGGAGGCATCCGTCGACTGCAGGATCTGCTTCCGCATGGCCAGTGCCTGCTGGAGGCCGGTTATTCCCGGGTATTCGGATAGGGAACACAGGCTCTTGATCCGGAATGCCTCGTAAGGTGAAAAGCGCGTCCAGCAGGTGTCGTTGGTCCGTTTTGCAGCAAACATCTCCTCTCCGTGCTCGATGGCCTGGAACCACAGGCCGTCATTCGCGATCCAGTTCACGCCGAGGCCCTCGGCCAGTACCAGGAGGTCCTGCGTGGACATATTTTTCAGGGCCACGGGGATCCCTGCAGGATCAACCTCGAAACCCAGGATTCTCGACAGGCGCTTCATGTTGATTGCCATGGCCTTTCCCCCCACCTGGTCCTCCAGCTCGCACGCGCGACGAAGCCCGAGCTGGTGGGAGGTTTCATTGAACCAGAACCCGTAGTGGAGGAGCATTCTCCTGAGCGCCTGGATGATCCATTGCACGAGCTGTTCCTGAGGGAGTTCTTTGATGCTGACATGTCCGCCCATGATCGTCCTCCTGATGATTGTTTTTAAGGAGTGGCACCATTGATGTAGAACGATCCACCTCTGGATGCAAGGGAGAAAAGGAAATCAGTACTGGCGCATGGGGAGTAAGAATATGATGGTTGGATGTTCCGCTGTATTTTGAGATGTACCCGGTGATTCATCTGTGCTGAGGTTCATATCTGTTCTCGGTCAGGACCTGTTCGGACACCAGGCAGTCGATCTCCTCTCCATTCATTCCGAGCCACGTTTCCATGATGAGCCGGTTGTGCTCACCCAGAGCTGGCGCCGGTAATCTGACGGTGCCGGGGGTCTTCGAGAAGTGCACCGGGAAGCCGGGCACATCGATGATCCCGAACCGCGGGTGTTCCACCTGATGGAACATGCCGCGTTGCGCGAGGTTCTCGTCCGTGTTCACGTCATCGGCAGAGTAGGCAATCCCGCAGGGGATCTTCTTCGCCTCGAGGGCCTGGACGATCTCCCTGGACGTGTGGCGTGATGTCCAGCCCTCGATTTTTTCCACAGCCTCTCTATGGTTATGGATCTGGGCGATGATGGTGCTGAAGCGTGGATCTGTCGAGAGTTCAGGGCTGCCTACGATCTCCGAGAGGTCCTTCCACTGGCGGGGTGTGAGTGCAACGATCGCAACCTTGCCGTCTCTCGATCTGAAGAACCCGTAAAAAGGCATGCGGTCACGTGAATTGAGCACATCTTCCGGTCTCCTGCCAAGTGCCTGCTCGATCTGTTCCCTGGTGGAACCCATGGCCCTGTTGATCATGGCGCGATAGTTGTTGAAATAGAGTACGTCCTGCATGGAGATGTCGATGAACTGGCCATCCCCTGTCTGCATGCGGTTCAGGAGTGCGAGGAGGGCCGCCAGTGCGCCATAGGCACCGGTCATGAGATCAGCCCAGTAGTTGGCAGGGGGAGTGAATGTGTCGAGTTCATTCCAGAGCTGGCCGGATGTCGCCTGGGCAACGATGTCAAAGGCGGCCCGTTTGGGATTGATCCCCTGTGAACCGAACCCCGAGATCGCGATATAGATGAGGTCAGGCCTGTCTTGTGTCAGGTCTTCATATCCAAGGCCATGATGCTCGAGCGTGCCCGGAATCAGGTTGTGGACGAACATATCACTGACAGCCGCAAGCCTGCGCAGGATCTCACGTCCTTTCGGTCTGCGCCAGTCGAGCGAAATGCCGTATTTGTTGCGGTTGAACACCGAGTAGTTCCGCTCTGCTCCGGGGATGAGGCTGAAGATGAGTCTCAGTGCATCACCTTGAGGAGGTTCCACCTTGACCACATCGGCCCCCATGTCGGCCAGAATCTGGCTGCACCTCGAACCTGAGATGAACTGGGTCATATCGATGATCTTGATTCCCTTCAGGACCATGGTACGATCGACGGGACTGCCGGTCATGATCTTCGACACCCACCTGCTGGGTATGCGTCTCGAGACTCGGCAGCCAGAGCCCTCCTCACTTCACGGTATCTTCATAACTATGGCATACCTGCAGCACGATGGCAACGGTCATGAATGGTGTGGAACCGATGAACACGAAGCAAGGATCAGAGATCATGGTTGAGTGAAAGGAGAGATGAGACCATTCATGTGCGACAGGGACGTGGATACATATCGATTGCCTGTTGGAATAGTGGGTTCTGATCTATTGAAATTTCCTTGGTGTGACCTTATTTTTTCACTACATGACAATTATTGCTCACTGAGCTTAGAGGATGGCATACACGCACGTGAAATTTTTTCTTGTTGCTGGCGCTCTGGTGCTCGCCTGTCTGTGGGCGTGCACATCTTCTCCACAACAGCTTGAGCCGGACCTCGGAATGACCCCCCCAGAGCAGTGGATTTCTCCGTATCCCGCGACAACGGGATCCATGTCGAACTGGTGGACAGATTTCGGAGATACGAGGCTGAACGAGTTCATCCAGCATGCCCTCGAAAGGAATTCTGACGTGCGTGCAGCCCTGGCTCGGATCGATGCGGCTACAGCGCAGGCACGTATCACGGGAGCCGATCTCGACCCCACGCTTGACGGGAATCTCTCTGTCTCGAGGCGAAGGCAGAATTTCACCGGGTTTCCGTTCTCCCAGGGGCCCGACGAGATAGTTGCAACCACCACGAACACCTTTGGCGCATCGCTGAACCTCAGTTGGGAGATCGACCTGTGGGGAAGGCTCCGTTCTGCACACGCAGCATCACTTGCCCAGGTCGAGGTGTCCCGTGCAGAACTCGAGGGGATCAGGCTCTCTCTTGCTGCACAGACGGCAAAGGCATGGTTTGCCTGCATAGAGGCGTCACAGCAGCTCACGCTTGCACAGGCAACAGTTGAGAACTTCAGCCAGACCCGGGATCAGATCCGTTCGAGGTATGAGCGGGGATTGAGGTCCTCCCTGGATCTGCGACTGGCGGAATCAAATGTTTCTTCTGCACAGGCAATCCTATATTCCCGGGAGGATCAGCTCCAGCGAATCATCCGGCAGCTGGAAATTCTCGTGGGAAGGTATCCCTCCGGCAGGCTCGAGATCGGTGATGGATTTCCCGGCATCATAACTCCCGTGCCTGCTGGTATCCCGGCTGATATCATCAGCAGGAGACCGGATCTGGTTTCCGCTGAACGTCGTCTCGCCGCTTCAATCGAGCGGGTATCACAGGCTAAGGCATCCCTGTATCCCCGGATTGCACTGACTGCATCAGGAGGGAGATCAAGTGATGAACTTGAGAATCTCCTCGATGGTGACTACACTATCTGGAGTCTGGCAGGGAATCTTCTCCAGCCCATTTTCCAGGGGGGACGGCTCAGAGCGGGCGTCGATCTTGCCAGGGCACGGAAAGACGAGACTGCGGCGCAATTCGTCGGGAGTGTTCTGGCCGCATATTCCGAGGTGGAGATTGCTCTTGCGGCCGAGGCAATCCTGTCCCACAGGCAAGACGCGCTCATTATAACCGTGGAGCAGGCAATGGCAGCGCGGAATCTCGCTCAAGAACGCTATATGGCTGGGCTGGTGGATTATGTCTCTCTTCTCGAGGCACAGCGGGGGGCATTCGAAGCCCGGAGTCAGCTCCTGAGTGTCCGACGCCAGAGAGTGGATGCGAGGATTGATCTCTACCTGGCCCTCGGAGGTGGATTTACGAGGGAGGACATCGGAGATCAGAAGCAGGGGGGAGGAATGCCGTGATTAGACACAAAAGTCTGAGGATACTGGTCCCGGTTGGCATCATCCTGATCGGTCTCGTCGGAGCGATCGTCATGGTTGCAACTCGACCGAAGGTTGAACAGAGGCCGGTACCGTTTCTTCCACCCCTGGTACGGGCACAGACGGTCTCCTACCAGGATGTGCAGCTGAGCGTGAATTCCCAGGGTACGGTCACTCCCCGTACCGAGACAGACCTCATCTCACAGGTGGCGGGCACGATCATCACCGTCTCACCTCAATTTGCATCGGGTGGCTTCTTCGAGGAAGACGAACTCCTCATACGGATCGATCCGCGCGATTATGAATATGCCATCGCCCGGCTCGAAGCAGACGTGGCCCAGAGCAGGGTGAGGCTCGTACGAGAGGAGGAGGAGGCCTCTATTGCACGGGCAGAGTGGGAGCGGATAGGCTCTTCCAGTGAACCAAGCCCCCTCGTTCTTCGTGAGCCACAGCTCGAGGAGGCGCGCACGATTCTGAGGGCTGCTCAAGCCTCGCTGAAGCAGGCCAAACTCAACCTCGAGCGCACACGAATCATTGCACCGTACCCGGGGCGGGTGCGCGAGAAAAATATTGATATCGGCCAGTATGTGAGTCCGGGTTTCCGTCTCGGAACCGTCTACTCGATAGACACCGCCGAGGTGCGGCTCCCAGTCCCTGACAGCGACCTCGCGTATCTCGATATCTGCCTCGATCCGGAAAATGGAAGGTTCACCTGCCCGGTACTCGGCGTCTCCCTCACCGCTGACTTCGCTGGGAGAACACACACGTGGAAGGGCACGATCGTTCGGGTTGAAGGGGAGATCGATCCCAGAACACGGATGGTGACCCTTGTCTGCTCGGTTCCGGATCCGTATAACAGGATGTCGGACTCCCCCGGGACTCCTCTTGCAGTGGGGATGTTCGTTGATGCAGAAATCTTTGGAAAGCGTGTGGACGATGTCGTGGTGATCGAACGTTCAGCCCTCAGGGGGGAAGACACCGTCCTCATCATCGACGATGAAGACAGGCTCCACTACCAGAAGGTGAATGTGCTGAAGACCGATGCACGAAGTGCCATCATCACGGATGGACTCTCACAAGGGCAGCGTGTCTGCATTTCGCCCCTGGAAGCAGTAGTCGACGGGATGAAGGTCCGCCTCGCAGGAAGTGTTGATATCGGGAGAGAATCGGGGGGAGATTCATGAACAGAGCCCTCGAGTGGTTTGCACGGAATTCCGTTGCTGCAAACCTCATCCTGATCCTGGTCTTGGCCGCTGGACTCCTCACCGTGACAAGTATCAAGCAGGAGGTATTCCCCGAGATATCCTCGGACCTCATTACAGTAAGCGTTCTCTACCCCGGAGCAGCTCCAGAGGAGGTGGAGGAGGGTGTCTGCATCCGAATCGAGGAGGAGGTCCAGAGTCTCGAGGGCATCAAACGGATCAGGTCGCGTGCATCCGAGGGGAGCGGGACAGTGACTCTCGAACTGTTTCCGGGTGTGGATGTTGCATCCATACTGGATGATGTGAAGGCACGCATCGATGCCATCGATACCTTTCCAGAGGAAACGGAGAAACCGGTCATTCAGGAGGCGCTGAACAGGAGGCAGGTCATCAACATCGCAGTGTCCGGGGAAGTGGACGAAAAAACACTCAGAGTGTTGAGCGACCAGATCAGGGAGGATATCCTCAAGCTCGAGGGCATCACCCAGGCCGAGGTGTCCAGCGTCAGACCGTATGAAATCTCTGTAGAAGTATCCGAAACAGACCTGAACAGGTATGAGCTGACATTCGACGAGGTCGTGCAGGCCATTCGCAGGTCCTCCCTCGATCTGCCCGGTGGTTCCATCAAGACCGAAGGCGGCGAGGTGCTTCTGAGGACCAAGGGACAGGCGTATACCGGGAGGGACTTCGAGGAAATAATTCTGCGCACAAGGCCAGACGGCACCCGGATTATGGTCGGGGACGTGGCACGGGTTGTTGACGGGTTTGCAGAGACTGACCAGAGTGCACGGTTCGACGGGAAACCTGCTGCCCTCATCCAGGTATTCCGCGTGGGAGACGAGGATGCCATCCAGGTTGCCTCACAGGTCAGGCAGTATGTTGAACGGCAACGTCAGAGATTGCCCCAGGGTATAGAACTGACCATCTGGAGCGACGACTCGCAGGTGCTCAAGAGCAGGATCGATCTCCTCATGCGCAATGGCCGGAGCGGTATGATCCTCGTCTTCATCACCCTGGCACTGTTCCTGAGGCTCCGCCTGGCGTTCTGGGTTGCCCTGGGTGTGCCGTTCTCCTTCCTCGGGGCGTTCTGGCTGATGCCGCAGTTCGATGTCTCCATAAACATGATCTCGCTCTTTGCCTTTATCCTCGTCATCGGAATCCTTGTCGACGATGCAATCGTAGTCGGGGAGAGCGTGTTCTCCGAATTCGAGTTGGGAAAGACGAAAGTCCAGGCAGCAATCGATGGGGTCAAGCGCGTGGCGGTTCCGGTCGTGTTCGCCGTACTCACCACGGTTGCAGCGTTCTGGCCCCTGCTTTCCGTTGAGGGGGTCATTGGGAAGATCATGCGTCTGATTCCCATCATCGTCATCCTCACGCTCATCTTTTCCCTGATCGAATCGCTCTTCATTCTCCCGGCCCACCTCTCGCACCTCCGTGGTGATGAGACGAGGGAGACACATGGAATACCAGCCGCGTGGGCGCGGTTTCAGAAGAAGTTCAACGAGGTGTTTCAGAGATTCATTGAAAAGGTGTACCGGCCAAGCCTGGAGCTCGGCCTCCGGATCAGGTATGTAACAGCAGCGGCCGGGGTTGCCATCCTGATCCTCACCCTGGGCATGGTTGCGGGAGGCTGGATCAAGTTCGTGTTTTTTCCCAAGATCGATGCGGACAATATTGTTGCAGAACTCACCATGCCCCTCGGCACTCCTGTCGAGATTACCCGTGAGGCCATTGTGCGTCTTGAAGAGACGGCAAAAGCCCTGGAACAGGAATTTGGAGAAGATCACCACATCATTCGCCATGTCCTGGCATCTGTTGGGGAACAGCCGAGCAGGAACGAGGCACGGGGACCTGTGGCGGGGCAGGCGCTGTTTGTGGGTTCTCATCTCGGGGAGGTGAACATCGAGCTCGTTCCCTTGGAGGAGCGTGAACTGAGCAGCACCCAGATCGCGAACCGGTGGAGAGAACGTACCGGGCCCATCCCCGATGCCGTGGAACTGGTGTTTACGAGTTCCCTGTTCTCGGCGGGTGCCCCCATTAATGTTCAGCTCGCGAGTTCAAATTACCAGGCCCTCCGCATGTCGGCCGAGCAGCTCAAGGAGAAGATTGCCGAGTATCCAGGTGTCTACGATGTTACAGACTCATTCAGGCAGGGCAAGCAGGAGATCAAGCTCTCCATCACGCCTGAGGCCGAATCACTGGGACTCACCCTGTCGGATCTCGGCAGGCAGGTCAGGCAGGCATTCTACGGGGAAGAAGCACAACTTGTCCAGCGGGGACGGGACGAGGTCAAGGTCATGGTTCGCTACCCGGCAGATGAACGGCGATCGCTGGAAAACCTGGAGACCAAACGCATCAGACTACCCGGTGGAATAGAGGTGCCCTTTTCTGTTGCAGCCGATGCACAGCTTGGTCGCGGATACTCCTTCATCGAACGGACGGACAGGCAGCGGACTGTCAATGTCACAGCAGAGGTCGATGAATCAAGGGCCAACGCCAACGAGATCATAGCAGACATGACCCTCAATGTCCTCCCGCGTCTGCTTGCAGAGTATCCGGAGATTCAGTACTCCCTGGAAGGAGAGCAGCGTGATCAGCAGGAGGCTCTGGGGAGCTTGAAGACAGGGTTTGTCCTCGCGCTGCTCATGATCTATGCCCTGCTCGCTGTTCCATTCAGGTCGTATCTTCAACCCATGATCGTGATGGCGGTCATACCTTTCGGCGTTGTGGGTGCGGTCTGGGGGCACATGATCATGCGACTCGACCTCACGATCCTGTCCATGTTCGGGATCGTAGCCCTGGCAGGAGTTGTGGTCAATGACAGCCTGGTGATGATCGACTTCATCAACCGTTCCCGGGATGAAGGAAAGCCGCTTATGGATGCGATACGGGGGGCAGGGGTTGCACGGTTCAGGCCCATCATCCTCACCTCGCTCACCACCTTTGCCGGGCTCTCGCCTCTCCTCATGGAACGCAGCCTTCAGGCGCGGTTCCTCATCCCCATGGCGGTTTCCCTGGCGTTCGGGGTGGTCTTTGCCACCTTCATCACCCTGATCCTCGTTCCCGTGAGCTACATGATCCTGGAAGATGTAAAGGAATTCTTCGGGAGAATCCTCGGGGTTCGAGGTGGTGCTCATTGATGGCTCGATCATTCACCCGGGAAGTATTCCAGGCTGGAGAGTGACACGAGATAACCTGTACTGTGCGGACACCAGGGAAATCCTGTATCCGTGAGGCTGTTCGGGGTTCCCAGAGTGAGGGCCTCTTCACTCCTGGCTCAGAACGTAGGAATGTGATTGGCTGCTGTTTTTTAGGTGGGTTGCTCCTCCCCCCGATTTCGTATGAGCATGACTTCCCGTCAGAGAGCATTCAATGCTTTACCGATAGCGCGGATGAACTCTTCGTCGGTGCCGCAGCACCCTCCGATGAACGTGGCGCCTGCACGGACGAGTTCGGGTACAGAAGCGGCAAATTCTTCGGGCGTGGTGCGATACACGACCTGCCCGTCGACGCGCTCCGGAAGACCGGCGTTCGCCTTCATCCACAGCGGGAGGTCGGTAACGGCTCTCATGCGGGAGCAGATGGGGATGAAGCCTTCAATGCCCTGGCCGCAGTTGGCGCCGATACCGTCCACGCCGACACCGGTGAGCACCTCAACAGCCTGTTCCGGCGTGTTGCCCATCATGGTTCGGTCTTTGGACTTACCGGCATCGAAGACCAGACATGCGATGACCGGGAGCCCTGTCTGAACAGCCGCAGACGCTGCGATGCGGGCCTCGACCACGTCCATCATGGTCTCTACCACGATGGCATCCGGGCCGGCCTGGGCGATTGCGCGGGCCTGCTCCTCGAATGCTGTCTTCAGATCATCCTCGGTGACATCCCGGGTGACAAGCAGCTTGCCGCTGGGGCCCATGGATGCGAAAACGTATGCACGGGATCCGGCAGCCTTTTTCGAGATCTCGACACCTTTGATGTTGATTTCACAGACCTTTTCGGACAGGCCGAACTTGCCGAGCACGTAGCGGTTGGCCCCGAAGGTGTTGGTGAGGATGATCCTGCTGCCTGCCTCCACATACGCCCGGGCCACCTCCTCGACCCTGGACGGGTTCGTGATGTTCCATGCATCTGGTGATTCACCGGTCTTCAGGCCTCTCTTCATGATCTGGGTGCCCCAGGACCCGTCCGTCAGAACCGGCCCGTCCTTGATCAGGTCAGCTATGAATGCATGCATGATGACCCCTTTCCCTTGCATGTAAGGTGAAAACCCGTGCTATACACGGTGTTCCTTCGGCAGCAGTGGAATATAGATGATAGAGTATTATACAAGATATCAACCCTGATACGAAGGGTTTTTATCCATACCTATGATGCAGTGGCTATTCGCTCAGCCATAACTTGGTGTATGCAGATTCTTCCATGATCTTTTCCCGTGCACCGAGATAGGTCTTGTACCCCCCCGCTTAAATTTTTCGATCTGAACCCGTTCTGGATGAGGATGCGATGGCCGATGTACCCCCTCAGACCGGCTGCACAGAAGGGGACGTAGGTCTTGGTCCTGTCGAGTGTGTACAGATGATCCCGCAGTTCGTGGAGCGGTATATGGAGAGACCCCTCGATCGTGCCCGCTGTTCTGAGCTCATCCTCGTTGCGAAGGTCGAGAAGCATGTGCTCGGCACGGTCAAGAGATGGAAAGTCGTTCCAGTTGACGGTGTCGAGATCTCCCCTGATCATATTGGATGCAACGAACCCCGCAATGTTCACCGGGTCCTTTGCTGATGAGTATGGAGGGGCATAGGCCAGCTCCAATTCCTCGAGATCGAACACGGTCATTCTCGCGTGTATGGATGTTGCGAGGACATCGATCCGTTTATCTACTCCTTCTCCTCCCACGATCTGTGCACCGAGGATACTGCCGCTCCCTGGTGTAAAGAGGAGCTTGATGGACATGATCTCGGCACCGGGATAGTAGGATGCGTGGGACCCGGAGTGCGTGAAGCTCACCAGGTACGGTACATGCCTCTGTTTCAGGGTCTTCTCGTTCATGCCGGTCCCTGCCACAGTGAGATCGAACACCTTGACCACTGATGTCCCAAGTGTACCCCGGAACACGGATCTTCTTCCCAGGGCATTGTCGGCGGCCACCCGGCCCTGCTTGTTTGCAGGTCCTGCCAAGGCTGTATTCACAGGAGTGCCCATGATGAAGTCCTTGACGCAGACCGCGTCTCCAATGGCGAAGATATCAGGGTCGGATGTCATCATGGCTGGATTGATCCTGATGTGCCCGTGTTCGCAGAGATCGAGACCAGCACCTCGCGCAAGCCTGTTCTCAGGCCTGATTCCAACGGAGAGAACGACCATATCGCATTCAATGGTGCTGCTGTTGTTCGTGATCACGGCAATCCGGTCTCCCTTCCGTGTAAAGGACTCCACACCCTCCTTGAGCTTCAGGGCCACCCCCTTTTCCCTCACGTGGGCATGGATGAGTCCCGCCATTTCGTAGTCCAGGGGAGGCATCACCTGGTCGAGCATCTCCACGATCGTGGTCTGTACGCCTCGCTCGACAAGATTTTCAGCCATTTCGAGCCCGATGAATCCCCCTCCCACGACAACAGCATCCCTCGGGTGGACCATATCGACGAATGCCTTGATCCGTTCCGAGTCAGGGATGTTCCGGAGATTGAAGATGCCGTTCTCTCCGACGCCGGGGATGTTCGGCCGAACCGGTTCCGCTCCCGGGGAGAGGATGATTTTGTCATATGACTCGGTAGAGGGTTTCCCGGTTCTCAGATCTTTGACATTCACCTGCCTGCGTTCCCTGTCGATGGAGGTCACCTCGTGGAAGATGCGCACATCGATGCGGTATCGCTGGCTGAATGACTCTGGTGTGGTAACCAGGAGGGTGTCCCGCTCCTTGATGATATCGCCGACAAAGTAAGGGAGCCCGCAGTTGGCAAACGAGATGAATTCTCCGCGTTCAAAGAGAATGATTTCCGCGTGCTCGTCGATCCTTCGTGCCCGCGCCGCGGCCGTGGCTCCCCCCGCCACTCCTCCGATGATCAAGAGTTTCGTTCCCATGGCATCCTCCTCGCTCTCTGGTGGAAATGAAGGAAAAATATCAGCTCGGTGAATGTAGCAGATTCGTTCAGTGCCTGTCAGTGACTATCTGATCGTGCACATGAATTAAAATGTGTCCTCCCCGGCGGGAAGCAGGCGTTCATGGTTGAACCTGAGGGTATATACCGCGATCCCGAACGCCACTGCAGTGTTCAGGGATGTCTTGATCCCTCCCATGGGAATGCCGAGGATCTTCTCACACATCGAAAGGATACCCGGGTCCACCCCGCAGACCTCGTTGCCGATGACCAGCACGATGGGTGCGTTCGGAACTTCAATGCTGGAGGAGAAGAGTGACTCGGAGTTCCCGCCACCCTCCAGGGCCCAGAGTCTTTTCCCTTGAGCGATGAGGGCTTGCGCTGTTTTGTATCCATCCTGGTGGTATGACCAGGAAATGACCTCGTCGGAGCCCAGGGCCGTTTTCTTCAGTCTGGGATTGTGCGGTGTCGGTGTGATGCCACACAGGTAGATGTGCTCAACATGGACACCGTCCGAGGTCCGGAAGATGGAACCTACGTTGTAGATGCTCCTGATGTTGTCCAGGAGCACGTGGATTGTAGGAAGCTCCTCAGGTGTAGAGAGAGGAGGGGCCTCGTGTTCCTCGTACGGGCCGTGCACCTGGTGTGCCGGTGCCCGACACATGGGACAGACGGTTCCTCTTGGATCGCCTTCCAGTACGGGAAATCGCAGGCCGCACGCGTGTGCGCTGCAGCGCATGATGCAGTGTCTCGGGGAAGTCTTCATGATCCCCAGCCTATCACACGAACCTTCCCTGGAAAACTGCAAGAACGAGAGACTGAACATCCTGAACTGCTAGTGTTTTCTCCAGGGTATCAGGTCAGACCAGGCCCGCATGCATATCCACGCGGTGAGATTTTTTGCTCTGCGGGGAAGGATTTTTCCAACACACAGGTACAGGATCTTGTTCTGCCATCCGTGGACATAGAAGAGCCTGCCGTTCTTGAAGGCCCTGTACCCAAGTCGAGCTACCTCTTCGATGGGCTTCATTGATATGGAAAACGGAATGAAATCCGTTGGGAATCCCGCGTCGGAGATGAGCCCTGTCTGCGTGAAGGGTGGGTTGATGGTCGCGACTCGTACCCGTGACTTCCATGGGAGCTCTGATGCCACGGCTTCAGTCAGACTTTGGGTAAAGGCCTTGGATGCAGCATAGATGGCAAGGGATGGGAGAGGCTGGAAGGCAGAGACCGACGATACGTTCAGGATGCCTCCTTCATCCCGTTCGATCATGGCGGGCAGGAACAGGCGCATGAGCTTTGTGTACGCCATGCAGTTCAGCAGGACCATCTTCTCGATGCGCCCTGGGTCCATGAGGTCGAATCTCCCGTAGGTGCAGACCCCTGCATTGTTCACCAGGGTGTGCAGAGCTCCGACAGCCGAGATCACCTCCCGGTAGAGGGTTTCGGGCCCATTGGGTTCGGTGAGATCCAGACAGAATGTCCAGGTGCTGATTCCACAGGTCTTTTCGAGTTCATCCGCCCACTGTCTCAAGGCCTCCTCCCGGGAGGGAAGGTCGGTGAGAAAGAGGTAAGCACCGTCCCGGGCAAAACAGGAACTGAGGCCCTTGCCGATCCCCATGGATGCGCCGGTGATGAGAACAGGTTTTCCGTTGAAATCAAGGGGCATCGGCGTCTACCTCCGTGAAGGTCTATTGGTAAGCCGTGAAATGAACCACGAGAGACCAGAGGGTTCTTCCTCGTGGACACACCTGGTAAAGTCTGCAAAGGCCTCCTGTGTCGTGTAGGTGAACCGGTAGCCGAGTTCGTTCTTGATCTTTTCATTGCTGGCGTACCAGGGATACACGACCATGTTCAGTCCGGCGCTCGGAAACTCGGTCAGGATTTTCAGGCGAAGGAGCCACGCGATATTGTTCAGGGGGTACATGAGGAAAAACGGTAGCTTGAGCGGCCAGTTTCCCAGCATTTTGATCATTTCGTCAAAGGTCATCAGGCCGTCGGCAGCAAGATTGTATGCGCCTCTCTTCTTCGCCTTGAGAAGGAGATGGATGATCTCGACAAGATCGTCTTCATGGATATACTGGAAGGGTGCCGTCTGCGCCGGCATGAGCACGATTTTTTTCTTCAGATGATGCGATAGAGGGTTGTCGATCCCGGGGCCAACGACGAAACACGGCCTCACGATGATCATGTCGATATCGGGATGGCTTTCCTGGAAACTGGCACATATGTGCTCCAGTTCCCTCTTGTTCTTTGCATAGGTGAAGTCAGCGTTGCCCCGAAGCGGGCTGTCTTCCGTCAGGGGGACCTGGTTGTCGGGATGAAACCCGTAGGCTGTAGTGGAC
>JBNGDS010000080.1:0-2807 GCA_049975365.1 Desulfomonilia bacterium
ATCAATGAAATGAACCTTTTGGTTCATTTTGTAAGCTGGTAATACCAGTTTGTAACTAGCTGATATAAATCATATAAAAAAGTGTTCATTAGGAGCGCAGCGAAGCAATCCCAATCTATTGAAGCAGAGCTGAATAATGATTTCGGATTTCGAATATGGGCTCTGCCAAGCGCTTCGAGATTGCTTCGTCGCTGCCGCTCCTCGCAAAGACTGCCTATTGCCACGTCATTGCGAGCGCAGCGAAGCAATCTCAATCTATACAAGCAGAGCTGGGTGTAAGAATTGCGGATATCGGATTGCGAATTGCGAATTTGATTGAGGCATACGGCATACGGCGCAGGGCGGAGGGGAAAGGCATTTCAGATTTCGAATTGCGAAATGCGAATGTGAAAAGCAAAGGGTATGCGGTGTACGGAAGGTACGGGGATTGAGGTATGTGGATTGTGTACCCGTGTTTCCTATACCTTATGCCACGTACCTATTCATTTGATTTGCTTGCTTAAAACCTAAACCGTTTGTTCCACTTAATGATTCCACTCATCTGGCTTTGGCTGAGGTCCGGGTACGATGTCCGCAATATCCGGATCGACATCACCCTCTATAGTCTCCTTGTT
The DNA here is from genome assembly GCA_049975365.1 of Desulfomonilia bacterium. Taxonomy (GTDB): domain Bacteria; phylum Desulfobacterota; class Desulfomonilia; order UBA1062; family UBA1062; genus DSBG01. The sequence continues at coordinate 615 of JBNGDS010000080.1, forward strand.
TGCCTTGAGTGCCTTGCGCTCGAGCTTCTTCGCTTCTTTTTCAATACGCTTGCGGCGTTTTGCCTCTTCGCGCTGCTTCTTTTTGAATGTGTTGACGGATTTCGTTGCCATATTTACCTCCCGTCATGGATACGTTCTCGGATCAAGAGGAACAGGGAGTCAATCCAAGGGGGAATCAAGTGCTGACCAGTATGGAAACAAGGGCGGGCACTGCCCGCCCCTGAACAGTTTTAGGCTTTTGTTACGTTTGATGCCTGGGGGCCTTTTGGTCCCTGGATGATATCGAAACTCACCCGCTGACCTTCATCGAGGCTTCTGAAACCCTGCTCATTGATGGAGCTGTGGTGCACAAATACATCGCTGCCGTTGTCAACCGTGATAAACCCATACCCTTTGTCCCTGTTAAACCATTTTACTGTACCGTTTGCCATGTGTTCACCTTCTCCTCGATCCCTCCGCCTGGCAGGACGCAGGAACCCTTACTCATGAATTTCTGAAAAGTGAAGATATCCTCGATGCTCTGATGACCTGATTGATTGATCAGATGTAAGATCTTCGTTCAGCAGGATTCAAGTCAGATACGTTCATATTTCAGATGTGGTAAGCCCTATTCCAGAATAGAGAACGTGTCAAGGGAAATATGGAAGAGGGACGGACACCGATGGCGATCCATGCCTGCTCGGTGATGACCATGGTGTCCTCGGTGGGGGTCCACTGTTCAGGATTCTCGCGCCCGGCGTTCCCTCGTCATCTGCTCGAAGGTGGAAAAAACCGTTTCCGGAGGAGTGTACTTCTGCTCTTTCACCCTGAGGGAAAGCGCACCTGCCGGGCAGGTCGTCACACACACGCCACAGCCGATGCAGCGCCGGGGATTCATGGTGGGCTTTTCACCTTCGGATATCATGACACGTGCATCCACTGGACAGCGCTCTACACAGGTACCGCAGGAGGTACAGAGCTGTTCATTCCACACGCACACGTAGTTGCTCTTTCCTTCAAGATGGGTGTCCGGGAAGAGCTTGAGCGAGATCAGCATCCCGCAGCAGCACGTGCAGCAGGCGCACATGGCCTCCACGGTCTGCGAGTTCATGACCTGGATCACGAGGCCTTCTTCCTGGTTTCGCTTCAGGATCCCGAGTGCTTCCTCCTGGGTGATGTAGCGAGCCATGCCGTTCTCGACATAGTAGTCCGCATAGGAGTCGAACTGCAGGCAGGTTTCCAGGGGGTGAGAACACCCCTTGCCGTACATGCGGACCGCCTTCCGGCACAGGCACTCTGCCACTGCGATGCGGTCCTTGCAGCGGATGATGCGCGCAGCGTCGTCGTACGGCGCAATGGGCATCGTGTTTACCAGTTCCGTATCGATGGGAATGGATCGCAGGTGAGGTGTCTTGAGGGAATGGAACGTTCTCCCCAGGGCAGAGAGGTAGTATTCCGACATGCGCTTGAGCATTTTCCCGTCCACTGCATTGATCTGGAACTCGTAGATCCCCACAATGAAGGGGAGAACGTGATAGCGGACCTGTCCATCTGTCCGCAGGCGGAAGAGAAGTCCCCTCTGAGCCATGTCTTCGAGCCGTGTTTCGACTGAGCGCTCATCACGCCTCAGCCGGGCAGCCATCCCTGAAGGGGTCTCGAAATCATCCCCCATGGAGAGAAAAATTTCAGCGTCCTCCTCGCTGAAAAGCTGTTGGAGCAGCTTGAGTTCGACACCGCTCCCGGTCGAGGGATACCCGGTGGCCATTTCATCCAATCGGTCGCGCAGTCTCAGGTATACATCAGGCATATCACTCATCAAAGCTCCTCCTTCTCGAATGATCCCGTGAATTCCCCCCCCCTCATTTCCACACTGCCGGGATATGCCCACCATACCTGAATGCTCGACGCATTTCCACTGCGACCATTCTTGAGGATTGATTTCATGACATCTGCCTCGTATTTTTGTTCTGTAGATCTCGTAGTACATTGATGTCATCTCACGGGGAGGGATATATGGCCGGATTCAAGGAATACGACACATATGATGCACTTGGCCTTGCAGAGCTTGTACGCAGAAAAGACGTGTCTCCTGAAGAGCTCTGCGAGGAGGCGATCAGCAGGATCGAGCGGATCAATCCCAAGATCAATGCCGTGATCTACCCCCTGTTTGACCGCGCGCGTGCAAGTGTACAGGGGCCGCTGCCCGATGGACCG
>JBNGDS010000080.1:2817-13269 GCA_049975365.1 Desulfomonilia bacterium
TGTTCCGTTCCTGATCAAGGATCTGCTCACGGCCTATGCCGGTGCCCCCATGACCATGGGGAGCAGAGCCTACCAGACGTATGTTCCCGATCATGACAGCGAACTCATGAAGCGGTTCAAGGCAAGCGGCGTGGTAACCCTGGGGAAGACCAACACCCCTGAGTTCGGCCTCATGGCAATTACCGAACCTGAACTGCACGGACCCACCAGGAATCCCTGGAATACGGGCCGGACACCAGGTGGATCCAGCGGTGGTTCTGCCGCAGCTGTTGCAAGCGGCATGGTACCCATGGCATCGGGAGGTGATGGAGGTGGATCCATCAGGATTCCGGCTGCATACTGCGGGTTGTTCGGCCTCAAGCCAACCCGCGGGAGGAATCCAACCGGCCCTGATTACGGGGAGATCTGGCAGGGCGCTGCGAAAGAACACGTGATCACCCGCAGCGTTCGTGACAGCGCTGCCATGCTGGATGCAACCTGCGGTCCTGACCCAGGTGCCCCCTATGTCATTCCAGCCCCGGTAGTGCCGTACAGCGAGGAGATCCACCGGGAGACCGGATCTCTCAGGATTGCATACACCACGCGTTCCCCTTTGAACACATGGGTCGATCCGGAGTGCCGGAAAGCAGTTGAACACACGGTGACGCTCCTGGAGGGCCTCGGCCACATCGTGGAAGAGGCCGAACCCGGCATCGATGGAGAGGAACTGGCGAAGTCCTATTTCATGATGTATTTCGGTGAAGTCGCTGCAGATGTGGCAGAGACTGAACTGATCCTGGGGAGAAAACCCACGTACACCGATTTCGAGGGCCCTACCTGGGCATGCAAGCTGCTGGGAGGTGTCTTTTCCGCCGGCGATTTCGTGTACGCCGTACGGAAATGGAATCTCTTCTCCCGCGAGATGGGAAGATTCCTCCAGACCTATGATCTCTATCTCACCCCGACCACGGCGAATCCGCCGGCTGCAATCGGCGAGCTCAAGCCGAAGCCCGCTGAAGAAAGACTCATGCACCTGGTGAACAGGTTCAACCTGGGCAGACTGCTCAAGGCCACGGGCATCGCGGACAAGATCGCCTCAGAGAGCCTTGCTCGAACCCCTTTCACGCAGCTTGCGAACCTGACAGGCCAGCCAGCCATGTCAGTGCCGCTCTACTGGACCGCAGACGGACTGCCGCTGGGGGTGCAGTTCGTGGGCCGGTTTGCAGACGAGGCAACCCTCTTCCGCCTCGCTGCACAGCTCGAACAGGCCCAGCCCTGGTTTGACCGGAGGCCGGAGGTACAGTGAGTTTCAGACATATTGCTTTTTCACTGCACAACCCGTATTTTTGGAACTGATTGATTCAGTTCACGAACACGTTGACATGACACACTACGAGGAGGCTTCTATGGAAACAAGACCATGGCACCAGCACTATGACTACAACGTCCCGACATCGATCCGCTATCCGCGGCTCCCTGCCCAGAGCCTGTTCCAGATCCCTGCAGGCACGTTCCCGGACAAGCCTGCCGTAAATTTCTATGGAACCGAACTCACGTTCTGGCAGCTCAGGGACCAGTACCTGCGCCTGACGAATGCCCTGGGGAAACTCGGGGTTCAACAGGGTGACCGGGTGGGAATCCACCTGCCGAACTGCCCGCAGTTCGTCATCGCCTACCTTGCCACGCTCTCGCTCGGCGCCATCGTGGTGAACCTGAACCCCCTCTACACTGCGGAAGAGCTGAAATTCATCATCAAGACCACAGAGCTCAGCACCCTCATCACCTTTGACATGGTCTTCCCCATCACGCGCCCCATGCTCAAGGACGTGGACGTGAAGCGGGTTGTGGTGACCAGGGTGACCGACTATATCACGGGCTTCGGGGTGAGCACGGCAAAAGATCTCGATCTGGAGGAAGGCTGGCATCACTTCTCGGAACTCATCGATTCCACTCCCGAGACACGGCTCCCGAGAATCCAGATCAGCCCGAAAGACCCGGCCATGATCCAGTTCACCGGGGGAACCACCGGCATCCCCAAGGGAGCACTGCTCTCCCACGCAAATATCGTTGCAGCAACCTTCCAGTGCTCGCTGTGGGGCAGTCCCACCATCACCCTGGTCCCCATCGAGAAACGCTCTGTGCTAAGTATCCTGCCGTACTTTCATGTCTACGGCAACATCGTCGCGATGAACTGGGCGCTGTTCAATGTCGCGACCCAGATCCTCATTCCCCGGTTCGATATCGAAGAGGTCATGGGCATTATCGCAAATTTCGAAGATATCACCTTCTTCCCGGCTGTCCCCACCATGATCACCGCGGTGATCAACCACCCGAAGGCCGTCGAGCTGAACCTTGCCAAGAGGCTTGGGCTGCTCAACTCCGGTGCAGCTCCCATGCCGGTGGAACTCATTGAAAAGGTGCAGGACATGGGCATCTTCTTCAGCGAGGGCTATGGCCTGAGCGAATCGACCTCGCTCGGAATCAGCAACCCTATTCTGGGGCTCAAGAAGGCCGGCAGCATAGGGATTCCCTTCCCGGACAACGATGTTCGCCTGGTGGACGTGGAGGAAGGAAAAGAAGACGTGAAACCTGGAGACCCGGGCGAGATCATCATGAAGGGGCCGCTCATCATGCAGGGCTACTGGAACAACCCCGAAGAGACCCAGGGCCAGCTCAGGGAGGGATGGCTTCACACCGGCGACATCGCCCAGGTGGATGAAGACGGGTACATATTCATCGTGGACCGAAAGAAAGATATGATCATTGCAGGTGGGTTCAACATCTATCCCCGGGAAATCGACGAGGTGCTCTACCAGCACCCCAAGGTTTCCGAGGCCGTGTCCGTGGGTATCCCGGACGAGTACCGGGGGGAGACGGTCAAGGCATTCATCGTGCTCAGGCCCGGGGAAACCGCCACAGAACAGGAAATCATCGATTTCTGCAAGACGAAGCTGACCAGCTACAAGGTTCCCAAGATGGTGGAGTTCAGGGATTCTCTGCCGAAATCCGCCATCGGAAAGATCCTGCGGAAGATCCTCAGGCAGGAGGAAGCCGCCAAGAGAGAAAAGACCTAGAAATCAGAACAACCCGCTAATGGTACCGTTGTCGTCGATGTCGATCTTGAGTGCGGCCGGGTCCATGGGCAGACCGGGCATGGTGAGGATCCTTCCCGTGTAGATGACCACGAACCGAGCACCTGCAGAGACCCGCGCAGCAGTGACCCTGATCGTGAATGGGTCTGCAGGAAAGCCGGGGATCTTGGGATTATCGGTGAGGGATGACTGCGTCTTCGCGATGCACACGGGGAGCCTGCCGTATCCCATGTTCTCTATCTGCTTTATCTCACGCGCCGCGTCTGCAAAGAATTCCACCCCTGCCGCTCCATAGACCCTCGTTGCTATGGTCTCCACCTTTTCCGACAGGCTCGCATCGAGGTCATAGAGAAATTTCAGTCGAGAGGGTGTCTCGCACATGGACACGATCGTCTCAGCGAGTTCAAGGCCCCCTTCCCCGCCGCTCTCGCGGAAATCGGTGATCACTGCATCAACTCCCAGGTCCAGGCACCTGTCTCTCAACTCTGCCAGCGCACTCTCGCTGTCGGTGAGGAATGAGTTGATGGAGATGACCACGGGGACACCAAACTGCTGGAGGGTGTGGACATGCTTCCTGATGTTGTCGATGCCGTGGAGCGTGTATGCCCTGTTGGTCACCACGAGGACGCAGGCAGATGGTTCGAGGCCCGATGTCCGGCACTTGATGTGGAAGAATTTCTCTGCCCCGAGATCTGCTCCGAAGCCTGCCTCGGTGATGGTATACTCGGAAAGCTTGCGGGCCATCTTCGTCGCGATGATCGAGTTGCAGCCGTGGGCGATGTTGGCGAACGGCCCCCCGTGGATCAGCACAGGACACCCTTCCACAGACTGCACGAGATTGGGGTTGATGGCGTGTTTGAGCAGGGCCGCCATGGCCCCGTTGGCCCCGATATCCTTCACGAAGATGGGCTTACGCAGGTAGTCGTACCCCACGATCACGTTTCCTATGCGTTCTTTCAACTCCTTCAGGGTATTCGAAAGGCAGAAGATGGCCATGATTTCTGAGGCAGCAGTGATCTCAAAGCCGTCTTCTCGCATGACTCCGTTGAGACCCCTGTCTTCGAGCCCGAGAATGATGCTCCTGAGACTCCGGTCGTTCATGTCGATCACGCGTTTCCAGACCACGTGACGGGGATTGATCTCGGGCGTACGCCGGTGGTGGAGGTGATTGTCCACCACTGCCGCGAGCAGGTTGTGGGAGGCTGTGATGGCGTGAAGGTCTCCCGTGAAGTGCAGGTTGATATCTTCCATGGGCAGCACCTGAGAATACCCCCCGCCGGCCGCCCCGCCCTTGAGACCCATGCACGGGCCCAGAGACGGCTCCCGGATTGCCATCATGGCTCGTTTCCCGATGCACCTGAGTGCCTGTCCGAGGCCGATGGTCGTGGTTGTCTTGCCTTCGCCCATGGCTGTGGGGGACATGGCGGTCACCAGGATCAGCTTTCCATCAGGTCCCTCTCTGAATCTCTCCATGATGCTCACAGGGATCTTGGCGATGTGGTTCCCGTAGGTCAAGATGTCATCATCTCCCAGACCCATGTCTGAGGATATTTCCCTGATGGGCCGGACCGTGCTTTCCTGTGCGATCTCGATATCCGATTTCATACAGAGGTTCTCGTCTCTCCCGTGCATCACCGTGAAAGCTTCGGAATCCCGAAGCTCCGCAGCAGCCCTGTCAGGGCATCTGTGCTTAAAATATGCTGGTTCATGAAATCAAGGATTACCTTCATGTTGAAGTACAGCCGGATCCCGGGGGTCTGGGGATAGTCTCTCTCCCGGTCCGATATGATGGTTATGTCCTCCTGGTCCACGCCCTCGGTCTGCATGACACTGGAGATGATGGCGTTCCTGTCCACAGGTTTGAGGAGCCCTGCGGGAAGGTCGCCGACAATGGTCTTGGCATCGTCATCCAGGGGAATTTCATATCCGACGGAGTAATCGAGGTCGAGCCTGTTCCTGATGGGCCCAGTAAAATAGGTGAACCCGGTGGAGATGAGTCCGATCTTGTACCCCATGATCTTGAGGGTCTGCAGGAGTTCGGTGGTTCCCTGGCTGATCTCGATGGAGTCCACGATGGCGTTGATCACCTCCAGGGGGAGGTTCTCAAGGTATCGTGCCGTGGCGTGAACATACGCGAGGTCTTCCTGTCCGGGGGGCTGCCTGAGATCATCCGCAGTAATGGATGCCTGGTCCATGAGTTCCTGGAGTGTCTCGGCATCGATGAAGCTGTCGGTGATATCGAACATGACAATCTTGATCTTTTTGTTGAACACGTCCTCGGTCTGGAACATGGTGTTGATCTTGATGGACTGCATGATATCCCGCACCACGGTCTTCAGGTTGTCCGTGGGCAGAGCGCTCTGACTCACATCAAGCAGAAGATCCATGAGGAAAATGCCTTCACGGGCCACCATCTCGGATGTCTCGATGTTGATGTTGTACTTCCCGAGCTTCTCCGTTATCGCCGCGATGATACCGGACTTGTCCTTCCCAACCAGGGTGACGAGCATGTTCTTTTTCTCTGCACTGCGCGCAATCGGTGAGTACTTCTGCATGGAGAGCCTCAGACCGGTCTCCCCGGAAATCTTTTCTATCAGCCGTGAAAACTCGTCTATGGATACAGTGGCGTCTTTCAGGTCAACCACCAGGTAGATGGTAAAGAGCCCGTGGAGAACATCCTGGCGCATATCGACGATATTGCCCTTCACCTCTGCAATGGGCAGGGTGATCTGCCCGACAAGCCCGACCGAATCATTCCCGATCCCATGTACAATGTAAAACATGCTCTGCATTTCGCACCCCTCGGATGGTTTCTATCGGCTGAATTGTAAAGAAAATCGATGGATATGGGTAGAAAAAAATGATTTGCCCGCTGCTGTAAGCATCACGCCAGAGCGTGATTCGTACGTCATCTAAAATTGATGATGAGCGTGACGCCCAGCTTGGTGTCGGTTTCCTTCAGGGTCTCCGGGGTGGGCTGGTGATCATAGTCGACGATGTAGCTCGCCTTCAGGGAAAGGTATCCATTCATCTCGGAGATCAGTGCCGTCTCACTCAGCACGCTGTAATTCTCGGAATCCCCGAAGTCATAGAGGAATTCAGCACTCTGGGAAAACCTGCTCTTTTCAGTGAACATGAACTCGTACACGCCCATGGCACGCCCTTCGAGGAAAGAATCGTCTGTCTCGTCCGTGTAATCTTCCCGGGCGTACAAAACCCCTATCTCAGCGGAGAGCAGGTGGACCGGCCCGATGAGAAATTTATACCCGATTGCCGGACCTCCATACAGCCTTGATTCTATTCCAGAAAACTTGTCGCGCAGCCAGCCTGCAAGAGCCGAAGCATAGAACCGCTCGGTGAAGAGATAATCTCCCCGCAGTTCAGTGGAATAGTTCTCTGCTGTCTTGTCTCCATCGGTCTTGCCGTAGAGAGCCGCAATCTTCCAGGATCCGGCGATCTTTTCGCTGAACTTGTACTTGAAGATATTTCGTGCAGAAAGGTTGACGAGATCGGTATTGCCCTTGGTCTGGACAAAGGAGAGCTCGGCCTCGTCCGTCCAGTGGGAATCCTGGGCAAGGAGAGGTGAATGCATCACGAGGACCAGAAAAAAGATCAGTGCTCCACGTGTCATCTTCCGTGCCATACCCGGACCTCCTCGCAGTGAGAGATTTCAGTGTCTGATATGGGAAAAGATAGAGACGGGAATCAGATTTTCAAGAGGGGCTGAGCTGCCTGGCCATGCTCCAATGCCTTGTATGTGTATGCCTACTGCAGGCTCCACCCCGGTCAATGGCTGATGCGCAGGTCTCTATTACTTGCCGCAGTTCCACCGAGAGCACCGAAGAAGCTATCCGCAGGTGATCACTACCTCCTCGAAAAAAGTGGCCCCACTCGGTGCGCTGGCTGCACCAGCCGTCTACTTCTCGTACTGCCGTGCGTACTGGGCATCGTTGTAGATGGACTCCCCGTACAGATCCACGCCATAGGCTCGAATGACATTCTGCCCCTCTTCAGACACCAGGAAGTCGATGAACTGTGCGGCATAGGGTTGAGATGCCCCGTCACCTTCCGGCCTGCACAGGGCGTGGTATGTGTTGATGAGCATGGGATCTCCCCGGTACAGGATCTTCAGGTTCTGCATGTCTTTCTTTGCTGCAATCCACGTGCTGCTGTCTGTCATGAAGTAGCCCTTCTCGGAATTCGCTCTTTTCAGGGTGGCCATCATGAAATCCTTGGTCACGACATACCATGAGCCGCCGGGTTCTATGCCTGCATTTTTCCAGACATCCATCTCCTTCTTGTGGGTTCCTGAGTTGTCACCCCGGGAGAAGAACAGGGCCTGTACAGAAGAGATCTTCGTGAATGCATCGGCGGCACTCGTCGCCTCTGCAATTCCAGCCAGGTCTTCCGCAGGACCGACAACGTAAAACTCATTGGATCCGATGAGCGACCGCTTGATGGCCCAGCCCTCCTCAACTGCCTTCTTCTCTGCAGCCGGGGCATGAACCATGATCATATCGACCTTTTTATCCTTGAGCAATTTCAACGATTCCCCCGACCCTGCCTTCACCCAGCACAGAGACGTGTCGTTCTCTGCATTGAAGGTTCCTGCAAGCACCTTGAGCAGATCAAGCTCGCCCGGGCTTCCGGTTGCCAGGGTAATGACGTTTCCGCCCTGTCCATATGTCTCTGTACAGTCAGCCTGTGCACAGACAGCAGACACCCACGCCAGAAGTATGATCCAGAGAATACCAACTGTTCTTTTCATAAGATTCCTCCTCACTCCATGACCGGATTATTTTTCAATTATGCTGTACCATAAATAATTATCACAGCGGGCTTCGTCAACCGGACAGAAAAATATTGTGCAGTTCATCTGTATGAATCTCGAAGGGGTTTTCTCTGGAATGTCACGAAAAACCCCGGGACGCTGTCGAGGGAAACACCCTGTCAGATCGTCCCGGGGGCTGGTCGGGTGAATCATGAGAACATGCTACTGCTGGGTCTTGAGCATCTCCCAGTATTTCTCGTAGACGAGGATAGCATCACCCACGTCGGTCTGGAACTCACCCTGTTCGATGATCTCCTTGCCGGGGTAGACCGCCTTGTGGTTCCGGGTCTCCTCGTCCAGCATCTTGAGCGCTTCCAGGTTCGGTGTGGCGTATCCCACATACTCGCTGTTCATCTTCGCCACATCGGGTCGCAGCATGTAGTTGATGAAGGTATGGGCATTGTCTCTGTTCGGGGCACCCTTGGGAATGACCATGTTGTCCACCCAGAAGATAGCTCCCTCCTTGGGATAGATGTACTTCAGTTCGGGCATCTCCTGGTTGGCCTGGTACACCTCTCCGCCCCAGATCTGGCCGATGACGACCTCGTTGTTCAGGAACGGCTGCCGGGGAGAGTCGGAATTGAAGACCTTCACGCTGGGCTTGAGCTGCACGAGCTTTTCATATGCCTGCCTGATGTGGTCCTCACTGGTGTCATTCCCTGAATACCCCAGGGACCGCAGGGCCATGGCAAAGACTTCCCGCACATCGTCCATGAGGAGGACGGCATTCTTGAATTCCGGCCTCCAGAGATCGTTCCAGCTCGAGATGGTTGCGGGATCGACCTTGCCGGCATTCACCCCGATGGCGGAGGACCCCCACATGTAGGGGATGCTGTATCTGTTTTCCGGATCATAGGGCTTGTTCAGGAGGGCCGGGTCCAGGTGTGTGAGGTTTGGTATCTTCGCGCGATCGATGGGCTCGATCATGTCGAGCTTCCGCATGCGGTCGACAAAGTAGGTGGACGGGACTGCAACATCATACCCCCCCCTGGTGATCTTGAGCTTTGCGAACATGGCCTCGTTGCTTTCAAATGTGGAATAGTTGACCTTGATGCCCGTGTCCTTCTCGAACTGCTCCAGAACGGCCGGGTCGATGTACTCGGCCCAGTTGAAGACATACACCTCCGTGCCTGCAGCAAAAATCACCACAGGCAAGACCATCACCGCAAGAAATGCACACACCTTTTTCATCTACCTGTTCTCCTTTACGACAAGATGTGAGACCGTCACCGTGAGCAGGGAGAGGAAGAACATCACCGCGCTCAGGGCGTTGATCTCCGGTTTTATTCCGAGCCGGACCATGGAGTAGATCTTGAGCGGCAGGATCTCGAAGGAAGGCCCGGTGGTGAAAAAGCTCACGATCACATCATCGAGGGAAAGCGTAAAACTCAGGAGCCAGCCCGCTATGATGGCAGGGATGATCATGGGCATCATAATGTGCCAGAACATCTGCACCTCGTTGGCACCCAGATCCTTTGCCACATCGATGATATTGCGATCGAACCCGCTGATGCGGGCATACACGGTGACCACCACGAACGGCAGACAGAACGTGATGTGCGCCAGGAGCAGCGTGAGGGCGCCTGTCTGGGCACCGAGGATGATGAAGAACATGAGCAGCGATATCCCCATGACGATGTCAGGGCTCATCATGACCACGTAGATGAACGACGACATGACCTGGCGCCCCCAGAACCGGTACCGATAGAAAGCGAGCGCGGCCAGCGTCCCGATAACGGTGGCAATGATGCTCGAAGAAAACGCTATTACAAGGGAATTTCTGAAGGCCTCCATCAGAGGCCCGTTGTGGAACAGGGTAGTATACCACTGGAGGGTGAACCCCTGCCAGTTCGTGGAGTATTTCGAGCTGTTGAACGAGTAGACCACCAGGATCAGAATGGGGATGTACAGGCAGAGGTAGATCATGGCGAGGTAGATGTACTGGAAAGTCCTCCTCATGCGATGCCCCCCATGCCTTCGGTGTTTGTCCTCCGGGAACTGAGGTAGTACCCGTAGAGGAAGAGGAACATCAGGAGTGTCAGGACCACGCTCGCGGCAGAGCCGAGGGGCCAGTTGCCCGTGGTGAGAAACTGGTTCTTGATGAAGTTGCCGATCAGCATCGACCGCGCCCCACCCAGGAGATCCGGGATGTAGAACAGTCCCAGGGCGGGCAGGAAGACCATGATGCACCCTGCGATGATCCCCGGCATGGTGATGGGGAGCACGATGTCAAAGAACACGGCGCGAGCGGGTGCACCGAGATCGCGCGCCGCCTCCACGAGCTGTGGGTCAAGCTTCTGGATGGATGCGTACAGCGGCAGGATCATGAACGGCAGCAGGGTGTAGACAAGCCCGACAAAGACGGCGATCTCGGTATACAGGATGTTCAGGGGCTGTTCGATAATCCCTGCCGAGAGCAGCAGTGTGTTCAGGATGCCGTTTGCCTTGAACAGGATGATGAGGGAGTAGGTTCGGATCAACGACGAGGTCCAGAAGGGGATGATCATGAGCAGGATGAGAAAGCGCCTGAGCCTGTCAGGTATGCGGTTG
>JBNGDS010000081.1:0-12674 GCA_049975365.1 Desulfomonilia bacterium
CTTTGAGGTTGAACCGTTTAATTCGCGGTTTGAGAACTCCATCCTCCCACTGGGTAAGAGTGTCCTGGATCTTCTTCTTGGAATCAGCCATGTTCCTGTCCCCGCATATCAGATCGAACCGCCATGTGTGGACACGCCTGTTGTTTCACATGCATTTCGTATGAAATCTGCAATATCCTTGATCGCTGTGCCGGCGGTGAAGACACCGGCCGCCCCCATGTTCTTCAGTTCTGGAATATCCGCTTCGGGAATGATCCCCCCGACGAGAACAAGAATATCCTCTGCCCCCTGTTCCCTGAGACCGCCGATGACTTTGCGGGACAGCGAAAGATGTGCGCCGGAAAGGATCGAGAGACCGACCACCTGTACATCTTCCTGGATAGCAGCAGTCACGATCTGCTCAGGCGTCTGTCTCAGCCCTGTGTAGATCACCTCGAACCCGGCATCCCTCAATCCATACGCAACGACCCGGGCACCACGTTCATGTCCGTCGAGTCCGGGTTTCGCAATCAATACTCGAATCTTTCTTTCCTGATCCATGGACACCCCCTCAACCAGCCAGATTGCACGACATACGAACCTGCTCACACAGCAACTGGGTTCATCTCACACCACGTTGTGTCTTGAAGAGCAAGGATGGTGCCAAGGGCACATCGGTTCTCCAACTCTCTGTTTATAAAAGGAATTTACGAGGCTTTTCGGGAAATGCACGGGAATGAAAGGTGGGCAGAATTGTCCCTATCTCCTCAGGCATCAATGGCTCGGTTACGATTAACTCTCTGATTTATTGTGTTAATTTAATATTTCGCGGCGGAATGGGACATAGGTGTCCACAAATGGTCACAGGAGACCGAGCTTCTTCATCTTCCTGGTCAGGGTCTTTCGCGATATCATGAGTGCCTCTGCAGCCTTGCTCTTGTTCCATCGATACTTCGTGAGGGCATCTGTGATTACCGACTTCTCGATGCTGTCTGTGTAGTCATGCAGCGGGGACTCCTTCTTCCCCTCCCTGGTCTTCAACGCAGTCGCCTTGTGGAGATCGATACTTTCCGGAGCTGCGGTTCTGAGAAAATCTATGCGCTTGACCGTGAGATATCTCTGGATAACGTTCTGCAGCTCCCTGACATTGCCCGGCCAGTCGTAGCTGTTGAGCGCTTCCAGGACGTGCCCCGACACCGATGGGATCCGCTTGCCGGGTGAATAGAGCCGCAGGAAATGCTCCACCAGGAGGGGAATATCATCCTTGCGTTGTCGAAGGGCTGGGAGATGAATCGGAATGATATGGATCCGGTAGAAAAAATCCTCCCGGATGAGCCCCTTCTTCGACATCTCCAGGAGGTTCTTGTTCGTGGCAGCGATGATGCGGAAGTCAGAGTATTTCGTGACACTGCTGCCCACCGGGGTATACCCTCCCCCCTCGATGGACCGCATGAGCTTTGCCTGGATGTTGAGGCCAAGTTCACCCACCTCGTCGAGAAAGAGCGTCCCTCCCTCCGCCATGTCGAGGTACCCCTGTTTGTCAGCATGTGCCCCGGTGAAGGCCCCCTTCTTGTACCCGAAGAATTCGCTCTCCATGAGGGTGTCGGGAATGGCCGCGCAGTTGACCGGCACGAAGGGTTTCTGGGAGCGGCTGCTGAGATCGTGAATCGCCTGCGCCACGAGCTCCTTGCCTGTCCCAGATTCTCCGTAGATGATCACGTTTGCGTTCGTTGCCGCAGAATTCAGGATCAGCTCATAGACCTCCTGCATGGCAGCGCTCTTCCCGATGATATTCCCGAAGCGGTACCTGTCCTTGATGGAGGATCGCAGCTTCACGTTCTCTCTCCTGAGGTATGCAGCATCCTCCTGCATGGAGATCTCCTTCAGCTTGGTTTCGGTGATATCCCGTGCCGTAAGCAGAACGGAGGGTTCTCCCTTCCACTGGATCAGATTGCCTCTCCCCTCGAGCCAGATCTGGGTGCTGCTGTTTTTCAGCCAGCGCGACTGAAAGAATCTCTCGGTGGACATCCCCGACTCCAGTGATTCGAAGAATTCCTTGAAATACATCTCGAAGTCCTTGTGGATGAATCCCATGATGTCTCGCCCCAGGAGCTCTTGTGGTTCCTTGAAGCCGAGAATGGAGACAAAGGCATTGTTCACGAACAGGACCTTTCTGTTGTGATACAGCAACACCCCTTCCGTCATGCGTTCGGCAAAGATCCTGTAGAGGGCTTCGCTCTCTTTCAAAGCATTTTCCGCCTGCTTCCGCTTGCTGATATCCAGACCAATGCCCAGAAGATACGGGGTTCCATCGATGACAGCACTCACCCCGGTGAAAAAGTAGGGTATCCGCTTGCCGTGTTTCGTGACAAGTGTAGCCTCGGCAACACCCTCCCCCGAGTTGAAGACATTCTGGATGGCCCGCTGCATATGCGAAAGATCCTCTCCGTCAAAGAGTTCGAAAATATTCCGTACAGGAATCTCTTCAGCCTCGTATCCGGTGACAATCTCAACGTTCTTGTTCCACATGTGGACCTGGAACTTGTCATCAAACACGTAAAATATCCCGGGAAGACCTCTGATGAGCATCTCGAAGAACGTGCTCTTCTGTTCGAGATCCTTTGTGGACTTTTCCAGGAGGACGATCTTCTCGGTGAGATCCTGGATTGTATCTCGGGAACGCTTCTTCGCAGGCTGCGAACTCATGAACTCCACCTCCGACATAGGGATCAGGAAAACATGTCATGCGCACGTTCAAACGGGCGGCACCGTACCACCAGTTTGTTCATAATAAGAATTTTTCCTCACTGTGTCAAATAGCAACACGTTCCATCACGTGAGAGCGCTAGGTCTCATGCGGCCTCTGTGCTGCACAGGGGTCCATGACAGGGATATTTTTACCCTACCGTGAATGGTCTGTTCCGTGGTAAAGCCTGGGGAAGTACTGGAAATGAGAATTCCCCGCAGGGTCGAGGTGAGACGAATACGTACAGGAAGGTCAAGAATCCAATGACGAAGATCATGATGCACGTGATGACCTCCCCTTCCGTGTCGTGATATCGACGGAGAACCACCATGTTCAGCTACCAGAAAAACAGCAGGTTTTTTGCACAGATTTCCGATGGGCTGGAAAGCCTGGGGGTTGATGAGCTCTCAGCCCTCGGTGCCACAGAGGTGAAGCCCACATTCCGGGGCATCTACTTCACCGCAGACCCTGCCTCCCTTTACCGCATCACGTATTCAGTGCGGATCATTACCCGGATTCTGGCGCCCTTGATCACATTCGACTGCCACAGCACCAAGTATCTCTACAAGACAGCCAGATCCATCCACTGGCCAGCCCTCTTCGGCCTGGACGAGACGTTCGCAGTCTCTGCAAATGTCTCACACAGCACGATCAGGCACTCACAGTATGCAGCACTGCGCGTCAAAGATGCAATCGTTGACTGTTTCCGCGACATCTTCGGCAGCAGGCCGGATGTGGAACGTATCGATCCGGATATTTCCTTCAACCTCCACCTGTTCAAGAATGTTGCCACTATCTACCTGGACCTGTCCGGAGGTTCACTCCATCGCAGGGGATACCGCAAGGAATCTGTTGAGGCCCCCATGCAGGAAACACTCGCAGCAGCTATCATTCACCTGACACAGTGGAACGGTGAAACTCCTCTCTATGATCCCATGTGTGGTTCAGGAACCCTGCTGTGCGAGGCACTGATGAAGTATTGCAGGATCCCTTCTGGATATCTGCGGAAGAATTTCGGGTTCATGCACATGCCTGATTTTGATCCCTCTCTCTGGAAAAAGATGCACCACACCTCAGAGAACATGATCAGAGAGCTGCCGAAAGGCCTGATAGCTGGAAGCGACAGATCTTCTCGAGCCGTCGCTTCTGCCCGGAGCAATACTCGTGCCCTGCATTTCGGAGAAAGGATATCGCTCAGCACAAAACCATTCCAGGACATCGACAGGATCGAGGACTCGACCATCGTGTGCAACCCCCCTATGGTGTCCGTATCGGCAGGCATCTGTCCCTGAATCTCTTCATGAAGGAATTCGGGGATTTTCTGAAACAGCGGTGCACGGGCTCCACGGCATTTGTCTATTTCGGAGACCGGGAACTCATCAAATCCATCGGCCTCCACCCTTCATGGAAAAAACCCCTGAAGAATGGACCGCTTGACGGGAGACTCGTAAGATACGAACTCTACTGAATCGATCAGTGTCCCAGGGAAAATGTGTGTCTCTTCACTAAATACGGGGAAGCTACGGGATCACGCACGTTCCCAGTGGAGCATCTCGTCGATGCGTCTGTCCTTTTCTGTCCAGATGGTGTTGATCCACGTCTGAAATCGTTCGCGGTATTGCGAGTCGTTGAAATAATCACCAATGAGATCTTTTGTTACGGGAAGCATCTCCACACGAACCCGTATCTCGCCTACCTTGCCGCAGAGGTAATCCCAGAAATTCTTCACCCCCTCGGGGTAGACGATGGTCACGTTGAGGATGCTCTGTATCTTCTCACCCATTGCACCGAGCACGAGGGCTGTGCCTCCTGCCTTGGGCTTCAAGAGGTGGGTGAACGGAGATCCCTGAATTCGATGCTTTTCTTCCCTGAACCGTGTCCCCTCCACAAAATTGAAAATCGACACCGGCATGTTTTGGAATTTTTCACATGCCTTCCTGGTCATCTCGAGGTCCTTCCCGGCTAGGTGCGGGTGCCTTCTCAGGAAGGCCTTTGAATACCGTTTCATGACGGGAAAATCCACTGCCAGCAGGGCCTGTCCGACAATCGGCAGCCAGAGCATTTCCTTTTTCACGAAGAATTTAAAATCAGGGACCTTTCTATAGAACAACCGAATCAGGACCATGATGTCCACCCAGGTCTGGTGATTGACCATGAGCAGGCACGAATTCGAGACATTCAACCTGTTCAGGATGTCTCTTCCTTCTATCACCCATCTGGTCTTCCGGGTAATTGCCTGCGGAAGATTCAGAAAATACAGCCACACATCACCGATGCGATGCAGAACCCATGAGCAGAACTGCCGCCAGGACTTGAGGGGTATCAGCACCTTCAGGAAGGCAACGGTGTAAAACGGGATGGTGAGCGCAAAGGTATCGACTGTAAAAAGGAGTATAGACATGATCCCCCGGAGCTGTCCTTTTAAACCATTCATCGCGCGCTGGCGTATCCCCATACAGACCCCCTTGTGCGTTTTCGGGCCTGTTACATGCATACCACATTTTTCTCTCGGTGTCAGCTCCTAACCTCTGATTCCATACCATAATCCGAACTATCCTTCACAAAACAAGGGGGGTGTATTCTCTACGATACCCGCTTCGTGAATCTCATCCGAAAAGAGGCCAGCCATGCTCTAGGATTTATATTCAACCAGCCGGGGGTTCTTCGTCCAGGGTTGTATTCCTCATCTCAGCGGACGCCCCAGGATAAATCTCTCCACTGGATATCATGGAAAGTATCTCAATGATCATTTCGCACATGGGGCCGCGAGTTCTCTCTATGAGACCGTCGTCACCACGGCGCAGCGCATGAAAATACCTGTTTGAGACTGACCTCTGGCTGTCGTTCAATGATGACACGTATCCTTTGGAAGGAGTTTCACCCTTGCTCTTCTCCGTGAGGCCCCTCCTCCCGTGTGCCCAGTTGATGGCATGCGCATAAAATATGAGCGCTCGATCCAGGACAACATAGGGGAACTGTATCGCAGTATTTGGGCCTACCTCGAGCCGAGTACCCCCAAAACTGCCGGAAACCTGGAACCCGCCGACTCTCAGTCCAGCGATCCGGGCCTTTGCCACGCGTTTCCCCCCGAGAAGGGCAGATCCGGCACCCAGGAGGGCACCTCCAAGGGTAAAGACACCGAATGTTATGCCCGCTGTTGCGGCATCGAGGCCCAGGCCTATGGTCGTCCCTGCAGCAGCGCCTGCAGCGGCTATCTGAAGAGGAGTGAGCCCCAGAACCTGCCATGTTTTTCGATGAAAGAGATCATGGCCTGCAATGGACTGTTCAGGCATCTGAAAATCGAAGATATTGTGCTTGTAGAGTCCCTTGATCCTGAGGTGGGCACTTCGTTCGATCCGGGATATCTCCTGCCTGTAGCGAGCCTCAAGCTCTCCGAGCGCCTGCTTTGTGTCGGTGGCATCTGAAACAGTTCTAGTTACCGTGTATTTCATGCACCGTTCTATCAGGTCACAGATGATCTCGGCACTGATGGCAATACGCCGCTTCCAGTCGAGAATGAATGCGTCGATCACCTGAGTGATCGCACCCTCCCATTCCTGGTCGATGGCTTTCAGGCTTTCGAGAAGCGTTATCCGCTCTGCATACGTTGCCCGATGGGCATTGAAAATCCTCACGGAGTTGAAGAATTTCCTGAGTTCGTCACGCCACTGTTTCAAATACGCTGTGGTTTCATCCTTGTTGTTCAGGATGGCCATACGGGGTATCCCGGTCATGCGCAGGATTTCCATTTCAGCCTTGTCCACTGACCGTACAGGCCGTGAGGCATCCACCACATAGATGATGCCTGCTCCACCGATCAATGGACGAAACAGCTCGCACTCACCTCGAAAATTTCTGTCATGCTCGTGTTCCCTGACGAAGGTCCTGAGCATGTCCGGGCCTTCGTGTTCCCTGAGCCAGGTCAGCGTTGCGTGGGGTGACTGAAACCCTGGCGTGTCAACAACCCCGATGACAGCTTTCCCATCCAGGAGGACAGGGAAGCTCTGGCAGAGGACAGTCTCTCCAGGATATGGGGTGATACGGACACTGTCATCCTCGGCAAGGGTGGAAACCACGGAAGACTTTCCCTCGTTTGGATGTCCGAGGATGGCAAATGTCGGGATACCACCGATGTTCATGGAGATACCCCAGATGCTTCGATGCGAAGATTCTGGTCCCCTATGGCTTCCAGGGATCGTTTCCAGATGTGCCTGTCCACATCTCCGACAGGGGTGAACACGGTGTCGTTTGACGGCCTCCCCACAAGAAGGACCGCAATCCGTGTCGCAGGGCCAACTGCAGTTCTCAGTGTCTGGATAAAATTCAATGCCTCGGTGATGGGAGGCTGCCACCCCTCAATGAGCAGAACCACGGCATGACTTTCCCTGGAACCGAGGGACCGGATCTCACGAAGTGTCGACAGATCGGCATCAGGCTCGATCTTTGTCCCCATCACTCCTGTTACAGTCCAGTGAAGTCGCTCTTTGACAGTTGCGTCTAATTCCTCCCGGTCAAGGTGATCAACGAGTTCAGACGGGACGAGAACCACTGCACGTGTATCCCCCGACAACCAGTCTTCCTCTGGTCTGTCACCGTGAAACGGTATGTCTCCAGGGTGTTCAACACCTTCAGTCGGCCTTCCCGAACTGTTGATAACCGGCGTGATCATCCGCATGATGATGCGTTCAAGGAGGGTCTGCGAGAAATCGAGCCGCGAGAGTGCATACCTCTGTGCACCAAACGACCAGATAAAAAAGATCACCCTGGGCACGAGGCCATACAAGAGTACTGCAAGGATCAGAAATGGCCACCAGGACACGAGATCGGAACTCGCTAGTGCATAGATCCCATCCTTGAGCACCATCCGGCTTCCCTCAATCTGTGCAAGGCTTGGATGCGCATACTGCTGGGGAACAATCCAAGACCAGGGAATTGAGAGGGTGTGGACGATGGAGTAGACGGTTTTCGAAGAGACCGCGAGCGTTGACTGCCACCCGAATGCAAGATCCGCGGTCAGAACCCTGACAAGTGTCGTGACGAGCACCCCGAGATTGAAGCATATGCCGAAGAGTTGCGTGCTCGAGACAAAGGACCAGGCAAATATGGACCCATAGGCACCCCTTTTCCCTTTCAGGATACCCAGTACCGATTCAATTTCACTTCGTCTCTCTGCCCCGAGGTATCTCGAAAGACCAGCGCTGAAGGATCTGAACAATCTGTCTGTGATGCCCCTGACGAGGCCGACGAGGGCAGAATGCCTCTTCAGAAAAGAGCCGGATATCCTGATGAACAATCCCCGGACAAGGGTGAAGAGGAAGAGGAGGATCTGGAGGAGAACCAGGACCCCGAAGTATACAGACACGTTCACAGGTTCCACGCCTCTGTACACGAGCAGGGACAGCGCCAGGGACGATCCTGACACTGCACCGACAACACCGAGGATGATCATGGTGAGCCCCTGTGCCTCGGAGAATGCTTCGGACGGGAGCACTGCGCGCTCTGCTGCATGGTCCCTGAACTCGTGCCTCCTCTCCTCGAGCCAGTGTTTCAGAATCACTCTCCTGAACGATTTCTCGGATCGAGATCCGTGTGGAATGTACGGCTTGATCGATTCGAGGTAGAGTTCCCTGTCCCGTCTCGAGAGTTCCTCTTCCGATACATGAGCATCTTCGGCGAGGAAGAATTCAAGATCGAGAATATCGCCTGTTCTCCATTGTGTCATATCCCGGCCCATCATGATTCCCGCACATGCGACCACAGGGCTCCTGAGAGCATCTTCGGAGACAGGTGTATGTCGTATTCAATCCGGCAACGACAGGTCATACAGGTACTATATGCCTGCACAAACCAAGAAAGGCAAGGATGACTCGGCTTCTGATCTGGCGATATCGAGGGGAATGCTGAAACGGCAACACCGTTTCCCGAGAGCATTCGCCTGGGTGTTCTCATGCATACACCAGGCTGGGGATCACTGTAGTACAGGGGATGCATCGCTATCTTCCTGAAATCAACTGAAATACCCGAAGTATTCTGAGTAGTACCCTAAGAGGATTTGGCTCTCTCCCAAATCCTGTCCATTTCCTCAAGGGTCATCTCATCGAGGCTGAGCCCTCTCTTCCGAGCCTCATCTTCAATGAGCCTGAAACGCTTCTTGAAGGTACGATTCGTCCTTCTCAGCGCAGCCTCAGGGTCTATTCTGATGATCCGCGCGAGATTCACAACGCTGAAGAGGATGTCTCCGAGTTCCGATTCAATCTCGTCCCTGTCTCCTTTTGCCAGTGCCTGCGAGAGCTCGCCGACCTCTTCTCTGATCTTCTCGAGCACGCCTGCAGGGTCATGCCAGTCAAAACCAACACGCGACACCACCGATTGTATCTTTCGCGCATGGTGTAGACCCGGAAGTGCCTCGGGAATCCCATCCAGGATTGACTCCCTCTTGGCCTTGCCCTGTTCCTTTCGCTTGATCTGCTCCCAGGTTTTGATCACATCCTTCGATGTGTCTGCGACCGTGTCACCGAACACGTGGGGATGCCTGTGGACAAGCTTCCTCGCGAGGTCGTTGATGACATCCTCGATCGTGAACTCACCGAGATCCTTCGCAATGGTACTGTGAAACAGCACCTGAAGGAGGAGATCGCCGAGTTCTTCCCGCATGTGGTCCGTCTCTCCGCTTTCGATTGCATCGAACAGCTCGTACGCCTCTTCAACTGCACACCGTGAAATGCTCTTGTGCGTCTGCTCAGCATCCCATGGACATCCACCAGGCCCGCGCAGCCTTTCAAAGATTTCTACAAGCCTGTCAAAATCAATCATTCTCGTATCCATACAGCGACTTTTCTGCATCAACTGGGAACCGTCTCCCGGCAGAAGAACGCCTCTCCAAGACAAGGTACATATCACAAACTCTGGAGTGTGTGTAGCGGAGAGACACCCCGGCATCGATCGCCGGGAGTATTCCTGTGTTTTTTATCCCACTTCTTACATTTCATAATTAAAGTTCCGATAAAGGAACCATCCCGGGGAAAAAACTGAAGAATACACACGACAGGTTCCCCGGACACGTCGTGTGCTGGAGAAAGGGAAGATGATCACAAAAAACTTATCCATGCTCAAGAAACTCATTCTCGCCGGCTTCACCCTTGTCCTGTTTCCCCTCGTCATCGTTGCATCATTGTCCATCATGAAGGCTACATCCTACCTCGATTCATTCTCGACAGAAAGCTTGTCGCAGATCTCACAGGGCCTTGCGGATATGACCGGGAAAAGCCTGCTCCAGGAACTCAACCTCGTGAAACAGATCTCGCTGGAAAATACTGTGATCAGCATGGCGAGCACCGTTGAGAGGTTCGGCCGCGAGAATGTCGGGTCAGCACCGGAGCAACTCGTCATGATGCTGTCAAAGGCCATGCGGGAGATTGGAGACGAGTATGAGGGCATCCTCATCACAGACCCCGAGGGTATCGTGTATGCAGATGGAAGTGGGGGGGAAACTGAAAGGGACTTCCCTGGCTTCTGAAGAGTATTTCCTGATTGCGAAAAACGGAACACCGAACATTGGCAAGGTTACCAGATCCGCCTCCACCAGCAAACTCATCGTACCGGTGAGTGCCCCAATATTCTCGGACAAGAAATCCTGCCTCGGGTGCGTTATTCTCTTTGTGCAGATTGACTCTATTCTGAATAAAATCCGCGCCGCGAAGATCGGCCAGTCAGGGTATGCATTCATGATTGACGCGTGTGCACTGGTGCTGGAACATGCAAACCCTGACTATGTACTCCAGCACACCATCAATGACACACCCGGGATGGAAGGCATTGCGAGAAAGATGACTGCACAGGAAAAAGGCATCGTGGAGTATGTTTCAGGGAGCGTAGAGTACGTGGCTGGAATCGCACCGGTACCAATTACCGGGTGGAGCATCGGCGCAACCCAGCCCAGGAGAGAATTCCTTGCTCCAGTACATGATATCCGCACAATTATCATGGTCGTGGGGGCAATCACGCTTGCTGTTGCAACCTTGTTCATCGTTCTTTTCGCACGCAGCATTACGAACCCGCTCTCAAAAGGCGTACAGATTGCGAAAAATATGGCAGATGGCGATTTCTCCCAGAGCATCGATGTCAAGCAGACGGACGAAATCGGCGTTCTGGCAGACGCCCTCAGAAATACGATCGACCGCCTTGGAAATTTCATCACCATGGTCAAGAACGCGTCTCAACACGTGGATCTGGCCAGTGAAGAGGTCTCTTCAGGCACCCAGGGGCTTTCCAGGGCAACACAGGTACAGGCAACGGCTATTGAACAGATTGCAGCAACCATTGAAGAATTTGCATCGACCACAAAACAGAATGCATCAAATGCAGGGCGTGGACTGAAGAAATCGCAGGATACGAAAAAGGTGTTGCACACAAATATGGACATCGGGAAGAAGCTGTCAGAGGCCATGAATGACATTTCCCAAGTTTCAGGCAAAATCGAAGAAATTATATCAACCGTGAACGAGGTGGCGTTCCAGACAAATCTGCTGGCCCTGAATGCTGCTGTCGAGGCAGCGAGGGCAGGTGAACACGGGAAGGGGTTTGCTGTTGTTGCAGACGAGGTGCGTTCTCTTGCCCAGAAAGCATCTGTAGCGTCAAAACAGATCAAGGACCTCATCGAGGATACATTGGGCAAGATCTCGGTCGGGAGCGAACTGGTGGGAGACGCCGAGACATCACTGGTAGAGAGCGTCTCTCTCATGGACGATCTCTCCGAGACCATGAATGAGATTGCCTCGGCAACATCTGAACAGACAAATGGGATCGACGGATTGAGTCATTCCATTCTGCAGATAGAAAAAATCACGCAGGACAATGCCTCCACGGTGGAAGAGCTCGCCAAGGCAGCAGAGAGCATGAGCAACGAGGCGAAAGAGCTTTCGAACATGCTCAGCCTGTTTAAAACACCGCACAGGAAGGCGGACTGAAACGCCGAGCACAGACAGCCACCCTGATTCAGCTGCAGTCACCGCCGGGGGGAAGGAATTCTTTCTTGCAAGTTTCCTGAAAATATGAGGATAGTAGGAAAAATCACAGAAGGTTGCACACATGGAGATCATCGAGTTTTTCAGAGACAATCCCTTTCCCCTCGGGCTGTTGATCGGACTCGCCATTGCATTCATCATGTGGGCAAGAGGCCTCATCAAGAGCAGATCACTGAACAGGGAAATCTCGAAGCTCAAGGAGAGCCTCTACACAAAAATGCAGATCGATGCTAAAGGCCACCAGAGCCGAGAGAATGAGCTGGAACACCTCAGGAAAGCCAACGAAAACCTCCGGATCACGGTAAAGTCTCTCCAGCAGAAGCCAGGCCGAACCGAGATCCGCCAGCTCCACGTCTATGACAAGGCGATCCACACCATGCTCGCTCGTGCCCCGGGGTTCGCGGCAACGTGGGAGATCGTGCTGAAAGAAGCTGAAGAGGACGTTGAAAAGAGCGAGACCGGAATAACGGCCTTTATGCGAAGGGTGTTTATGCCCCAGAAGCCCATGTCTTTGCCTGAATCAGGCGCAAAACTTATCGACTACGAACCCGAGGAAGAATCCGAGAAGAAGGACTGACCGTGGATGGTCCGGCTCTTCTCTGACTCTTCCATCGCACGAGTACAGACTGAACCCTCTCCATACCCCGCATCCTTCACGAGAAAACACTTGAACGCGGTGGCTCTTGTTCTTATAACACCAGAATAATGGGAATATCTGAGCTCATTATCCGGATATGTATAGATGCACGCACACGAGAGAGCTTGTCTTCTTCAGGAATCGAACCTCGAGGGGCTTCCGGAATTCTCCGAACATTCACCGGCCACTTGGATCGATTCACCATTTACAATCCCGTCGGACTGATCGCCGGCATCGTGTTTTTCGTGAGCACATTCTTTCCCTGGTGGTACAGCGCAGTATATGGAAA
>JBNGDS010000082.1:0-12122 GCA_049975365.1 Desulfomonilia bacterium
AGGCACGTAGCTCAGGGGGAGAGCACCACCTTGACGCGGTGGGGGTCCAGGGTTCAAATCCCTGCGTGCCTACCATTTTTTTATGGAGACCATATGTCAGAGATGAATGTCACTGTGGATGGCAAGAGCGTGTCCACAGGTGGTTCTATCATTTTAGATGTCGTGAAAGACAGGAACGTCGTTGCCGCACGCATCAATGGCGACCTGGTGGACCTTTCCGCGCCCCTGGCCGATGGCATGTCCATAGAGACCGTCAGGATGAACACGCCGGAAGGGAATGACATCATCAGGCACTCCACCTCCCACATCATGGCAGAGGCGGTGAAACTCCTGTTCCCGGATGCGAAGCCCACCATCGGGCCGTCCACTGAAGACGGGTTCTACTATGATTTCGACCGGCAGGAGACATTTTCAGCCGAAGATCTGGAAAAGATCGAGAAGAAGATGGAAGAGCTCGTTCAGGAAGACGCCCCCTTCGTCCGCACGGAGATGAAAAAGGAAGAGGCGCGGGAATTCTTCAAAGAGCGCGGCGAACCCTACAAGGTCGAGATCATCGACGATCTCGACGATGATGTCCAGAGCGTTTCTCTCTATGAACAGGGGACCTTCGTCGACCTGTGCAGGGGCCCGCACGTTCCTTCCACAGGCTACATCAAGGCATTCAAGCTGCTCTCGCTGGCGGGTGCGTACTGGAGAGGAGACGAGCGCAACAAGATGCTCCAGCGGATCTACGGGACGGCATTCAGCACGGAAAAGGAGCTGAAGCAGCACCTCACGTTCCTGGAAGAGGCGCGCAGGAGGGATCACCGCAAGCTTGGCAAGGAGCTGGAGCTGTTCCTCACATCCGACGAACTCGGACCGGGCATGGTCGTGTACATGCCCAAGGGCGGGATGTTGAGAACCCTATTGGAGGACTTCGAGAAGAGACTGCACTTCAAGCGCGGCTACCAGATCGTCTATGGCCCGAGCATCCTCAGGGGCAAACTCTGGGAGATCTCGGGTCACATGGAAAACTACAAGGAGAACATGTACTTTACCGAGCTCGACGGGCAGCTCTATGGCATCAAGCCCATGAACTGCCTCTCCCACATCCTGATTTACAAGTCCAAGGTGAGGAGCTACCGCGACCTCCCCTTGAGGTATTTCGAGCTGGGAAACGTCACCAGGCACGAGAAATCGGGGGTGATCCACGGGCTGCTGCGCACCCGACAGTTCACCCAGGACGATGCGCACATCTTCTGCAGGCCGGACCAGCTCATCGACGAAATTACGGCGATCATCAACATGGTGGAAGATGTCATGGCTGTCTTCGGGTTCGAGTATACCATGGAGATCAGCACCAGGCCTGAGAAATCCATCGGGTCGGATCAGGATTGGGAGATGGCCACCACGGCCCTGAAAGAAGCCCTCGACACGAGGGGCTTCCCCTACGAGATCAACGAAGGCGACGGGGCCTTCTACGGGCCGAAGATCGATGTCAAGATCAAGGATGCCATCGGCAGACAGTGGCAGTGTGCAACCATCCAGTGCGACTTTTCCCTGCCCGAGCGGTTTGACGCCTCATTCATAGGATCAGACGGTGAGAAGCACAGGCCGGTCATGCTCCACCGGGTCATCCTGGGGTCTATCGAACGGTTCATCGGGGTTCTCATCGAGCACTTTGCAGGGGCCTTTCCCCTGTGGCTTGCCCCTGTTCAGGCCGTTGTCATGAACATCACCGACAACCAGGCCGAGTATGCGGCTCAGATCGCGGATACGCTGAGAGAGGCTGAGGTCCGCGTGGAAGTGGACGCCAGGAACGAGAAGATCGGCTACAAGATCAGGGAAGCCCGGCTCCAGAAGGTCCCGTACATGATCATTGTGGGTGACAGGGAGAAGCAGGAAAACACCATTGCCCTCCGCGATCGCGACGGCAATCAGCGGACCCTCGGTGTGGATGCGTTCGTCTCTCTGGTAAAAGAAGCACAGCCTGTGATCTAATGCATATTGACAACGACATATCACTGGGTTACATAAGCGCGTACACTTTTCCAACAGGGAGGGAGTTATAGCTAAGAACGGCTTTCGTCAGAGCGAGAAAGACAGGATCAGGGTAAACAACTACATTGTAGCCGAAAGCGTCAGGGTCATATCCCCTGACGGTCAGCAACTGGGAATCATGACCGTACCGGCTGCTCTTGATGCTGCCAAGGACTACGGCATGGACCTTGTCGAGGTTGCCCCCCAGTCAACCCCTCCGGTCTGCCGTATCATGGAATACGGCAAGTACAAATACGAGAAGTCCAAGAGGGAGAGTCTCGCACGAAAGAAACAGACAGTCATCGTCATCAAGGAGATAAAATTCAGACCCAAGACTGATGAACACGACTATCAGTTCAAGCTGAAGCACATCATGCGGTTTTTAGAGGCGAAGAACAAAGTAAAGGTTGTCATTCGATTCAGGGGAAGAGAGATCATACACATGGACAAGGGCCTCCAGATGCTCAACAGGGTTCGAGAGGATGTTGCGGAACTCGGTACCGTCGAGAGCGAGCCCAAGTCCGAGGGTCGGATCATGGTCATGATGCTCGCACCGAAATAGGGCAAGGAGATAGAAATGAAACTGAAGACCAATCGAAGCGCAGCGAAGAGGTTTTCGCTGACGGGGAGCGGGAAGATCAAGAGAAACAAGGCCTACAAGAGGCACCTGCTCTCCTGCAAGACCACGAAACAGAAGCGACACCTCAGGAAGTCGGCCCTCGTCGACTCTGCAAACCTCTCCGGCGTGAAGAGAATGCTGCCATATCTGTAAGGGGTTAGATGGAATGCGAGTAAAACGTGGAAAAATCGGAACGAGAAAGAGGAAAAAGCTCCACAAGCTGACAAAGGGCTATTACGGCGGGCGGAGGAACCTCCTGCGTGTCGCCAAGGAGTCATTGAACAAGGGCCTGGCATACGCATATCGTGACAGGCGGCAGAGGAAGAGAGATTTCAGGCGATTGTGGATTGCCAGAATTAATGCTGCACTCAGGCAGAGAGGGTTCACGTACTCACGGTTCATCCATGCCCTCAAGACTGCGGGCGTCGAGCTTGACAGAAAGATTCTCGCGGATATCGCGGTCACGGATCCCAAGGGGTTCACCCAGATTCTCAAGACAGTCTCTGATGCCTAGATGGAAAAGCAGCTTGAAGAATTAAAGCGGTCATTCTGCGCAGACCTCGAGCATATCACCACATCCGAAGACCTTGAGCAGCTGAGAATCCAGTACCTCGGCCGCAAGGGAAAGCTCACCTCCATCCTCCGCCAGATGGGTCAGATCGACCCCGGCGAACGCCCCCGGATCGGGGCCCTATCCAATACCCTGAAGACCTTCATGGAGGAGGAACTCTCCAGGAAGAGCGAGGACCTCGGCAGGCACGTTACCGGCCTCCCCATTCTCGACGTGACGCTTCCGGGAAGAGGGGGGCACAGGGGCAGCATCCACGTCCTCAACCAGGTGCTCTTCGAATTGCAGGAAATCTTTCTCAACCTGGGATTCACCATTGCATCGGGCCCCGAGGTCGAGGATGACTACCACAACTTCGAGGCGCTGAACATCCCCGAACATCATCCTGCACGGGACATGCAGGACACCTTCTATTTTTCGAAGGATGTGCTCTTGAGGACACATACCTCTCCTGTTCAGATCAGGGTCATGGAGACGAGCGATCTCCCGGTCAGGATCATCGCGCCCGGAAAGGTGTATCGGTGCGATTCCGACGTGAGCCATTCCCCCATGTTCCACCAGGTCGAAGGGCTGTGGGTGGAAGAGGGCATCAGCTTCTCTCACCTGAAGGGGGTGCTGTACGAATTCATCCATACCCTGTTCGGACCCGATATCCCCCTGCGGTTCCGGCCATCGTTCTTCCCGTTCACAGAGCCCTCCGCCGAGGTCGACATGGGCTGCATCAGCTGCAGAGGGAAGGGGTGCAGGATATGCGGGAACTCGGGATGGCTCGAGATCCTCGGGTGCGGGATGGTGGATCCGGAGGTGTATGGATTTGTGGGCATCGATCCTGAAAAGGTCACGGGGTTCGCCTTTGGTCTCGGGGTGGAACGAGTGGCCATGCTCAAGTACGGCATCGATGACATCCGTCTCTTTTTCGAGAACGACCTGAGATTCCTGAACCAATTTTGCTGAAGGTACGGTCATGAAAATCGGGTACAAGTGGCTGAAAGACTACGTTGATCTCGACCAGGACGCATACGAGGTCGCCCGGGCCCTGACCATGAGCGGCACAGAGGTGGAAGAGGTCATCCACGAGACAATTCCCCGAGAAGTCATCTGCGCGCGCATCACCAAAGTATGGCAGCATCCCGATGCAGAGAAACTCCTGATGTGCCTGGTGGACACCGGAACCGAGGAGCTCCAGGTGGTCTGCGGGGCGCCGAACACGAGGGTCGGGCTGATGAGTGCGTTTGCCCCGGTGGGTACAGTTCTCGGTCAAGGTATGAAGGTGAAGAAGGCAAAGATCAGGGGGCAGGAGTCTTTCGGGGTGCTCCTGTCCGAGAGGGAGCTTTCCCTGACCGATGATCACACCGGCATCATGGAGCTCCCAGAGGATGTCACACCGGGCGAGGTGCTCCTGGATGCCCTCGATCTGGAAGACTGGGTGCTCGATCTGAATGTCACTCCCAACCGAGGAGACTGTCTCTCGGTCATCGGCATAGCGCGTGAGCTCAGCGCGATCTTCAAGAAGGATCTCGTTCTCCCGAGCTCACTCATCAGCGAGGACGCCACACCGATTGAGTCTGCACTGAAGGTGGAGATTCTCTCCCCCGATGCGTGCCCCAGATACGCGGCACGGGTGATGAAGGATGTCCGCATCAAAAAGAGTCCGTTTTCCATGCGCAGACGCCTCTACCAGGCTGGAATGCGCGCCATCAGCAACGTGGTGGACATCACCAACTATGTGCTCCTGGAGTACGGCCAGCCACTCCACGCCTTTGACTACACCTTCCTGGAAGATCAGGCCATCATTGTCAGAAAGGCCCGCGGAAAAGAGCCATTCATCACCCTCGACTCTGCAGAGAGAATCCTGGGGGAGGACGATCTGCTCATCTGCGATGGGAAGAAACCCGTCGCTTTGGCCGGGATCATGGGGGGAGAAAACTCGGAGGTCCTGGAAACGACCACAAGCATAGTACTGGAGAGCGCATTCTTCAATCCTGTCGGCATCCGCAAGACAGCAAAGGGCATGAATATCTCCACCGAGGCGTCATACCGCTTCGAGCGGGGGATTGATCCGTCAATCCAGGTGGATGCGGCAAACCGGGCCGCGTACCTGATGGCCCAGCTTGCAGGTGTGACCGTTCTGAAGGGTGTGCTGGACGTCAACAACATCCCCGCAGAGAACCGAGAGATCCCGCTGAGGAAGGGCTACATGGAGACCGTGCTCGGGATCGGCGACATCCACCCTGATGATGTCACCGGCATCTTCACCCGGCTGGGCTGCACCCTCAGGACTGTCGACACCGGGTGGCACATCACGACCCCTCCCTTCAGGCACGACCTGCGCCGCGAGATCGACTTGGTGGAGGAATTCATCCGGATCTACGGCATGGACAATGTGCCCACGGAGCTCCCGAGATTCAATCCCGTGAAGATATCTAACCTGGAGCGGAAGTACAGGGAGCTGAGAGTACGGCTCGCATCCATGGGCTTGAGCGAGGTGGTGACCTATTCATTCATTTCCCCGAAATGGAACCGCTTCTTCCCCGGGGATACCCTCGAACTCATCAACCCCATCTCGGACGAAATGAAGACCATGCGAACCTCGCTCATTCCAGGGCTTGCGATGACGGTGGAGAGAAACAAGAAGCTCCAGAGGCGTGATGTCTCCATCTTCGAGATCGGCCGGTGCTTCATTCCCGCAAAGGAGCAAAAGCTGCCCGACGAACACTGCCGCATCGGCATTGCACTTTCCGGGCAGCGCACTGAGACGCACTGGTCTGAGAAGCCGTCTCCAGTGGATTTCTACGATATCAAGGGGATCGCCGAGTCCCTGATCCCGGGGATCGAACTCAGGGCATCTGACCATGGGTTTTTCCAGGAAGGAAATCAGGCAGATGTCCTCTTCGATGGCGACGTGATCGGGAGTATCGGGTGCCTCCACAGGGATATCCAGGCAATACTCGACATCGCAGACGACGTGTACGTGATGGAGCTCGACACGGAACCTGTACTGGAGCGACCCTGGAAAGGACTCACCGAGATACCGAAATTCCCCCTTACCTGGAGGGATATCTCACTGGTCGTGAATGAGAGCACCTCATATGCCGATATCGTCGGGATCATAGGATCCATGGGGATACGGGAGATCCGGCAGGTTGCCCCGATCGATCTGTACACGGGCGATAAACTCCCCCGGGGAAAAAAGGGCATCACCATCAGGATCACCTACCAGTCGGACAGCCGGACCCTGGAGGACAAGACGATTTCCGCATGGCAGGATTCCATTCTCAACACGCTGGAAAAGGACCTGGGAATACAGCTGCGAACGTAGCGATCTTCTTGGGTTTTCTCATCGTGCTCCTGAGCCGGAGCGCGTATTCCGACTATCGAATCACCACTGACTCGGCAGAGGTATGGACACAGACCTACTGGATCGAGGGGGACCGCGTAGTTCTCCTGGAAGGAGGAGAGCCGCTCGAGCTCTCTCGCATCGTTTCCGTCGAAGAGATCCCGCCACCGGGCATTGATCCAGGGTTGAACAGAGATGCGGAGAAAAGGTATTTCAGGGCTGTCTCCTGGCTCCTGGACTGGGAAGAAGAGTTCGTCTCCATGAATACCAGGAACATGGACATGATGAGGGAGATCACTGAACTCAGGGAGACAGGGGAAAAACACGAACTCAGACGAAGAGTGAAGGGTTTCGAGAGAGACATCGACTCCCTGGAAGAACTCCTGAGTCGCCTCACAGATCGCTGGGAAACGCTCCGCATCCCGGACATCTCCCGTGCCCCCCTGCATGATGTGAAGAGGCTCGAGTTCCTCTCGTACAAGCAGTCTCTCATGGATCGCAGGAGATTCACCAGGAGATACGACCCGACATTCCTGGAGTATGCCCTCGAGCATGACAGGCAGGCAGGGACCTTCAGGGACCTGTTCCGGCAGAGATACCTGCGGGCTCTCGCGCGGTAGGCTTTTCGAAGTAATACAAAAACGTTTTACGTTTTACGTTGTTAAGTTTTAAGCTGAATAGTGAATAGGTCAACACATAGGTAACAGTTTTAGCTCAGGACATGGGGAACACCATGGTCCACTCGAAGTCAATGCGAGCTCCCGCAGGGGGCAATACAGTGCCACTCGAAGTCATAGCGAATCCCGAAGGGGGCAATGACTGCTCCACTTAAAGTCATTGCGAGCGCCGGAAGGAGTGACGACTGCTCCACTCCTCTCCCATTGGTGTGTTTTTTGGAGGAGAAATGAGAGAATATTCGGGCGGAAAGGAGAGGTCGTGTCCCGGTCCGGATTGTGTCGGAATTTCATAAAATTCAAAGACTTTTTTCCAACCTGACTCTTGTGCCTGGCCCTGTAACTTGGTATATACAAAACAATGGACAACAGATCTTTGAGTCCTGTTTCATGGAATGTGGATATCATCGTTGCTGTGTAGGAACATAGCGAAATACCAATGGTGCTTCTGAGAGAACAAGGAAAAGAATATTCACCCCTCTGAGCGGAGCAGTGTTCTGACCATGAATCAGCCTGGGAAATGGGTGTACGGATCTGCCACGGCCGGTTCGTAAGCTGGTGAAGAGCATGACCCACACAAAGATCGATACCAAGAACTCCCTGATACCATACCTGTCCCCATCGTGGGGTGGATTTCACCTGGAATGCGCCCGGATATCAGACGATGAATACACCCCACGGACACGGTTTCCCTTCGTGATCATCAGTGATTCAGGTTCCTTTACCCGAATTCTCGAGGCCCGCATCGCAAGTCACGGGGGCAGCACTGCGAAACGGGTGTTTCTCCTGCTCTCCAGGGATGCCTACCCACCTCAGGCCGGAAAGAGCACGGCAATCACGAACAGGCACGTGGAGGAGAGCTGGCAGAGAGCTTGTGAAAACAGGGATGGGTCGACGATTGTCCTCCAGAAAAAGGCAGAGGGAGAAGACAGGTACAGTCCATTCAGGTCTGTGTTCTACTGCCAGGCTCGAGACATTTTCTTCCACCCGCCGTGCCCGGCGTGCGGCAATGAACTTGAGCTGTGCACGGACGACGAGATGCTGATCGCAGCAGGGCTCCAGGCATACGGCTCTTCCCTCAGGAGATACCTGTACTGTCCTGAATGTGCGGCCCAGAACAGATCTCATGAATTCTATGCCCCCACACCGTCATCCACGGACCCTGACACAGTGAAAGACCTGAATGAACTGATCAGAGGCTTTCAGAACCTGACACCAGACATACTCACGGCCGGTCACTTTCCCTGCATCGGGTGTGAACATCACGCCCAGTGCTATGGGCAGGGGGATCTTGCCTCGAAGAGGATCGTTCCGTTCTCTTTCTACCCGTTCCATCTCCTTGTCTGTGAACCGTCGACAATCACGGCCGATGACTTTACCAGCCTGCTCTCGGGTGCATCTCCACAGGACCTGGAATCCCAGCTCCTGGCACAAGGAGAGCATGGGAGGAGCCGGTCTGTTGCAGAGCTTGCACGGGATTTTTCCGTGGGCGAACCTCTGTTCTTTCCCGGTGATGATAGGAGATTCCTCGAGATACTCTGCCTCAAGTCCACGCTGCTGGCACAAATCGCGCGCATGGTGCTCATCGAACGTCAACACCTGTTCGAGCCCGATCTGGCTGTCTCCCTCGACAGAATCTGGGTATCCCTGAACAACAGGGGAAGCCTCCTTCCCTTCTTCTGGAATTTCTCGCTCACACTCTTTGAACCCGGAGAGCTGGGCCAGCTCATTTCCCCTCTGCCTGCCGTTCCTCCTGCCTACAGTTCCTATGTGCTTGGGTGTCTCTGGTTCCAGATGCTCGTGCGAAATTCTCAGCTCTCTGCCTTCGATATCCACACATCGCTTGCCGAACGAATTGATGGTTTCATTGACGGTGGCCGGGAATCTTTCCAAGAAGCTCCGGAGTCTGGTCCTGGAGGGGTCTTCCAGCCTGAGAACATCTTCTGGGTCCCCAGGGAAGTCGATCTCCCCGGCCAGTGGACTGGGTTCTGGAATGATGTGCTGGACCTGGGGTGGTCATTACTCAAACACGGCGTCAGGCCTGGTCCGTCATTCAGCCATGACGATTTTCTGCACCGGCTCGAGGACCTGAGGAACAGAATGAAGGAAGCACTGTTCAGTCAGGCAGACCGCGGCGCAGAGGTCATGGCCAAGGAGGATGGAGAGGTGATCTGTGAGATCCTCGACGAGATCATCTCATCCTGGTCAGCTCAGATGCACGAGCCTCCCCAGGTGGATGAGGACAGGACCGTCATCCAGCATCCCCCGGAACAGAAAAGGGAAGCCCAGGCGGATGAAGATGTCCAGGAAACCGTGATCCTCTCCACTTCAGATGCCCTCCACACAGCACAGCGACAGGAAGAAGAGAGCCCCGAGACCGTAGTTATCGAGCCACGGCACCAGGCCGAAGATGAAATCCCTGAGGCCGTGATCCTAGACTCGGAGGCATCCCCAAAGGAGACGGCACAGGCAGAAAAGGCGGACCAGCAGGCCTCCCCCAGGGAATGGGACGAGGATATCCCGGAGACCGTGATCATCCCCCAGTCGGACAAGCCCCAGCGGGAACCGCCGCAGGGTGAGCCGGAAGAGGATATCCCGGAGACCGTTATCCTGAACCCCCATGAAGAGCGGGCACCCCGGGGAGGTCCTGAACCGCATGAGCAGGGAGGAAAGAGCGAGAAACCGGAGGATGATGATTTTCTGGAAGAGACCGTAATCCTGAAACCGGACAAGGATTCATGAGGGCTCCGGGAATGACAGCCCATGGAATCTCCAGAGATGAGAAACGGATACATCAGTGAAAAGGGGTGATCCCGAACCATGGCCGGACAGGTAGCCGTCAGCGATATCGCCAGGGACGTCAGGGCCCTCTATGGAGCAGATCCCCGTGCAGCCAGGGAGGCTATCAGGGAGTACCTGGAAACGCGTCTCGGGGATATGGGTGGAGACGAGAGGATTGCTGTCCTGCGTGGGGTACAGCAGCAGATCCGGGTGCGGCAGGCACCCCCGGACGTGAAACCAGGAGACGAGTTCATCGGGAGGTTCTTGAAGCTGCTCTTGGGGGAACGTGCTCAACATGCTGACTTTTCTTCTCCCCAGCTCATGGAAAACCTTGCCGAGTCGCTCAATACCCTGTTCGACTCCCTCAACGAGATTATCGGGGTGATGAACGCCACCCTCGGCAGGGCACACTTCGGAGAGGAGACCATCAGGGCCGTGATCGGGGGCGACATCGAAACAGGGGATTCACCCGTCACCCTGGAGGAATACCTGGGACAGATCAAAAAGGCGTTCCTTGTGGCCCACACGTCATTTCAGCAGACAGCCCGCACAAAGGTAAAGGAGATACTCGCAGAGCTCAGCCCTCAGAAGATCGAGTCTGGTGTGGGTTCCGGACTGAAATTCGGGCCGTTGCGCAAGGCGGAATTGTTCGACCTGTACGAGGAAGCACATGAAAAAATCAGGAAGTGGTTTGCCTCCCCACGGTTCACCGAGGACCTGTTGAGGGAGTTCGAGAGGAACTGTCAGAAATCGTATAGCAAAGAGGAGGTGAGATCTTGATGCGCTCAATAAAAACCATCGTGATTCTGGTCGGTATTCTCCCGCTGGTCATTTCGTGCGCCGGAGCGACAAAGCCGGCCTGGGAGTATGAAGAGAATGCAATCACCCTGCTCATTGAGTCAGACGCACAGCTGAACCTGAGGGACGGGACGTCCCATACCCTGTCACTGTGTGTGTACCAGCTCAAGGACCCCAATGCGTTTCAGCAGCTTTCAGGGGATGCCGATGGCCTGTACAAGCTCCTGGAGTGCGGTGTATTCGATCCCAGCGTTGCCATGGCAAAGCGGCTGATCATTCACCCGGGTCAGAATCTCAAGGGGGTCCTGGACCGGGCGGAGGGTGCGAAGTATGTCGCCGTCATTGCAGGGTACTACACCGTGGAGAAGGACAGGATCGCCCGGTTCTACAAGATCCCGGTGAAAAAGAAGGGGCTGTTCCACAAGAAGATGGTGCCACAGCATCTCGAGATTCAGCTGAAACTCGGGGCCCAGCAGATCATGGCATCCCAGGGGGAATAAGTTCATGGATCGCCCATTGTTCTGGCACCATGGCCTGTTTCTCCAGCCTCAGCACTTCCAGCTCGAGGACCGGTTTCTCTCTTCCCTCGTGGAGCCGCTCTACACGTTTGTCAGCCCGCATCTCTGGGGGGTGAGGAGCATGGAGATACAGAAGTCAGCCCTTGCCACCCGGGTATTCCATCTCGCGCATGGGGAATTCGTCTTTCGTGACATGACGCATGTGAACGTTCCCGAGAATGCCCTTGTGGAGGCTCGTTCGTTCGAAGACGACTGGGTGGAGGGGGGGAAGCCGTTGACTGTCTTTCTTGCCTTGAAAAGGTGGGACAGCTCCGGGGGAAACGTGACGGTCCTGGAGGATTCCGAAGACCTGGCAGACGTCACCACGAGATTTGTTGCCCCGGCGGATTTCGAAGAGGTGAAGGATCTTCACCAGGATGGACCCACGGCCCAGATCAAGAGGCTGAAGATCGCTCTCAAGATCTTCTGGGAGACCGAGCAGGACCGGTTCGGGGACTACGAAGTCATACCCATCGCACGACTGGAGAGGAGGGGCGAGGACGTGGTGCTTTCACAGAGTTTCATCCCACCCAGCATATCCTTTGCCGCTTCCGACATCCTGGAGAAGATCAGCAAGGAGATCAGGGATCAGATCACGGCACGGGGTCACCAGCTCGAGCTGTATAAACGCGATCGC
This sequence comes from Desulfomonilia bacterium, assembly GCA_049975365.1. Taxonomy (GTDB): domain Bacteria; phylum Desulfobacterota; class Desulfomonilia; order UBA1062; family UBA1062; genus DSBG01. Next base: position 11,991 of record JBNGDS010000082.1, read on the forward strand.
GGGATTCACACCTCGGAATTTGGAGCCAGGGACATGGTCTATCTCCTGGCTTTGAGGACATTGAACCGCTACATCCCGCAGCTGTACCACCTGGGCGATGAAGAGGATATCCATCCCTGGATTGTCTACGGG
>JBNGDS010000083.1:0-9623 GCA_049975365.1 Desulfomonilia bacterium
TGAGACAACAGGTCAAGAAGGGGGAATGTACGAGGTCAGAATTCTGGCAGTTCATCTTGAACGGATTGCGAGGAAAACGCTACGACTATATGGGTGGCATAGTTGTTCGGGTAAAAGGTGAAAAGAAAGGACGAATGACAACCCTAATACGCCGGTCAGCGGCTTCCACTGGAGAACTGTTTTACAATATGGCCCAAGCAACTGGCACCCCATTTGCGGCACTTTCCAGGATGGTACTTGATGGCCATGTCTTACCTTCCTGCCGGAAGGGTGTTTTTTCAACAGAAGCATGGGTAGATGTTCATACATTCTATCGGTACATGGAACGATATGGGGCCAAAGAATCACACTTTGTGGAGCCGATATGTGAAGAGAAGAACACCTGACCATCTATAGAATGCGCGAGGAAACCCTGACCGATCTACATGTGGTGTGAGTGAAGGGAAAATATATTCCGAAATCTTTGTCGGAAGCTCTCGTCAAGGCTATCGGAAAAATGCAATCGCAATTCATTTTTTTCCCACATCCCCCAGATATCTCCCTGTATCCGTTGATTCCGAATAATGTGTTCACAATCCTGTATGAGTGTCGTGGGAACGGTTCCTTTGATCACCTGTACCCCTTCTGGTCGTATGCGTATGAGAAAGACTTTCTTTCTGCCCAGACGATTGAACAGAAAAACACCGACTATGACCAGGGAGACTGCAATGCACAGTTCATACATGGGTTCCCCTTTGAGGATATGCTCCCTATCTCTCTATGTTCCGATCAGTTGGAGAGATTAATCTCCTGTATTCACGACGTGCCTACGTTTTCGACACGCGGGATATCCACATGATCTATTGCTGCACGTGAGGAGCTGGGTTGTCCGGGATTTCGATCTGGATCTGTCCTCTTTTAAGGCCTGGCGACGTGTTGATCTGGATCACAACCGAAAAATTTTGCTCGAGCCGTGCAAGGTATTTCCTCTGATGGTTGAGGACATACAGCCCTACATCAATGGGCAGGTTTATACTGACACGGGAAGGCTTGTGCTTGTGTATGAACAGGTGAAGCTCGCGAAGAGCCATGAATGCGGACGACTCCACAGATCTGACAATTCCGGTTCCCTCGCAGGAAGGGCACACCACATGGCTTTTCTCAAAGATCGGAGGTGAAAGCCGCTCCCTGGAAAGCTCCATGATGCCGAATTTTGAAATTTTGCCCAGAACCACGTGTGCCTTGTCGATCTTCAATCCATCCTTGATCTTCTTTTCCACCTGACGGATATGATCCCGCGTCTTCATGTCGATGAAGTCAATCACCACAAGACCGCCCAGGTCTCTCAGAATGAGCTGACGGGTGATCTCTTCTGCTGCATCCATGTTCGTCATGAATGCAGTGCTCTCAATGGTCTTGCTGTTTGTGGTTTGCCCGGAATTCACATCGATGACCACCATTGCTTCCGTGGGTTCGATGATGATGGATCCGCCTGATTTCAGCTTCACTTTCTTGTTGTAGATTCCCTCGATCTGGGTTTCGAGTTCGAATTTCGTAAACAGTGGCTTGGTCTGCTTGTAGTGCTTGATGAGTTTCTTCTGCCGCGGCATAACCGTTTTCATGAACACCGTCGCCCGCTTGAATGTCTCCTCATCGTCGATGAGTATCTCGCTCATGTCGCTGGTGAAATAGTCTCTGATGGAACGGATGATGATGTCACCCTCTTTGTAGATCAGGCTGGGAGAATCTGCACTGTTAAACGTCTTGTCGATGCTCTTCCACAGGCGCAGAAGGTAGTTCAGATCCTTTGAGAGCTCTGTCTTCGTCTTGTCCATCCCAGCGGTTCTCACAATGAGGCCTGTCTCAGCAGGCGGTTTCAGCTGTGAGATGATCTCCTTGAGCCGCGTGCGCTGATCCTCATCCTCGATCTTCCGTGATATTCCAGCAAGGTCCTGATGTGGCAGCAGCACCATGTACCTGCCCGGGATGGAGACATTCATGGTGAGCAGAGCGCCCTTCGAGCTCTTTTCTTCCCTGTTCACCTGCACCATGATGTCAAACCCCTTTCTGAGGAATGACAAGGGATCCTTTACATTCTTGCCGCCAGGCAATACAGTGATGTTTGTGTCACTCACCGGGAGGAGTCCATGTTTTTCCCTTCCATAGTCAACAAATACTGCGTTCAGGCTTCGTTCCACCTTGGAGATCTTTCCCTTGTAGATGTTTCCCCGGAGCTGCTCCTTCAGAGCACTCTCGATGTGGAATTCCTTCAGAATCCCGTCATCCACAACAGCGACACGGATCTCCTCGGGATGAACGGCGTTGATGAGCATTTTCTTCATATCGCGTTTTTTCCGTGTACTGTATTCATCCGAAGATATTGGTGGGTCCGAGGCCCTGCCTGATAATGTCCACTGTGTCTGATTCCAGGGAGATGACGGTGGAGGGTATATCGGGCAGAATACCGCTGTCAATGATAGCATCTACCCTGTGCCCAAGATCTTCTTCGATCTCGATGGGGTCGATATGCAGCCTCTCGTGCGACATGGGAACACTCGTGGTAATGATGGGTTCATTGATGTCTTCCACGATGGCTGTACAGAACCAGTGGTCCGGGATTCTCACGCCGATGGATTTCCTGTTGGACTGAAGCAGCCGCGGCACCTCTCTGGTTGCCGGGAGAATGATGGTGTACGGGCCAGGGAGGAGAGTCCGCATGATGCGGAAGGCCTCGTTGCTCACTTTCGCATATCTGCTGATGCTCTTGATATCTGAAAACATGATGCTCCTGGGTTTTCTCGATGCCTTGATGGCATTAATCTTGTCGATGCCTCGCTTGCTGGTAATACGGCATCCAAGTCCATAAACTGTATCCGTCGGATAGACGATGACACCTCCCTCACGCAGGATATCCCCGACCATCCTGATGACCCGGGGCTTCGGCTTCATGGGATCAATGAGGATGCGCACGGGCAGCCTCCTTCATGCACAGGCTCTTTTCATCGATATTGCCCAATGCACCGAAAATAGAAAACCGTACACGGGGGATATCCTCCTCCAACCGGGAAAGATACCCACGGATCATCTCGCGCTTTCCGTCAGGCCGTACAGGACAGCTGCTCTCCACTGCGTCTATGTGGAGATGATCGAAATATTCATTGACCAGTTCCGTAGTGCAGTAGGCAAGGGGCCTGATTACTCTGTTCTCTCCGTCATCGGAATAGCGGGAAGGTGCCATGGCACCTATCTGACCGGTGTAGAAGCACCGGAGGAGAAAGGTTTCAATGATGTCGTCCATGTGGTGCCCCAGGGCTATGGAGTCAGCCCCTATCTCCTGGGCATACGCGTAGAGTCTGCCTCGTCTGAGTCTGGAACAGAGTGCGCAGGGACTCTTCTGCGGGTCTGATACTGCACCGACGATTTCTGAAATCCTCGAGTCGATTCGTATGACCTCCAGGGCGAACTGGTTCCTGATCCACAAGGCAATCTGATCGAAGCCCAGCTCGTATCCCGTGGAGACATGCACCGGGATGACTTCGTAGTCCACGGGTGCGGCCCGTGACAGATCGGAGAGGACCTTGATAAGCACAATGGAGTCCTTTCCCCCAGAGATGGCGACAATGACCCTGTCTCCGTGGCCGATCATCGAAAAGTCGGAGATGGCGCTTCCAACCTTGTGTCGCATCCTTTTCTCGCAGTATGCCCGTGAGCTCGGTTTCACAGGGATGTTCTTATCACAGAAACGCAGAATTGCAACCTCCCAAAATGCTTGGTGGATCAACGTAGCCAGTGGATATGGTACACGAAATTCCCTGAGATGTGATTATTCCATGCCATGTTTTCCAACATCCTCAATCCACCTGCTCACATTCCGGACAGCATCTCCTGCACTGGGGAACAGCTCATGGTATGCGTTCGCCTTCATCCAGGTGATTTGGCGTTTGGCATAGTGCCTGGTATCCCGCTGAATCAGCCCAATAGTCTTCTGGAGAGACAATTCCCCCTTCATGTGGCGGACGGTATGCCTGTAGGCAAGTGTCTGCATGGATTTCAGGTTCGGGTGATAGCCAAGGGAAAGAAGCCTGGACGTTTCATCCATGAGACCTTGTTCCATCATGTTCACTACCCGGGCATCGATTTCCCGATACAATTTTTTACGGTCAGGGATAATGCAGGCAATCTTTGCAGGAATCCTGGGAGTGCGGAACCGGTGCCAGGAAAAGAAGACGCTCGGCTTCACGCCTGTGAGGAGAATGATCTCCAGGTACCGGATGATCCTGACTGCATCGCGTTGATTGATCTTCGCTCCTGATTCCGGATCCAACCTGTCCAGCCATCTCTTGAGAAAACCGGTCCCATTGTTCTCTTCAAGGCGGCGCAGCATGGATCTGATTTCAGGAGATCCAGACGGAACAGGCACCAGTCCATAGATCAGTGCTTTGATATAGAGTCCGGTACCACCGACAACAATGGGAATCCTTCCCCTGTGCTTGATCTCAGAAATCTTCTCCTGTGAACGCTCGGCGAACATGCCTGCATTGAAATCTTCGTCAGGGTTTACGATATCGATGAGGTGGTGAGGGAGCAGAACCTGTTCCTCACGGGTCGGTTTCGCGGTCGCTATATCCATATACCGGTACACCTGCATGGAATCAGCTGAAATAACCTCGATGGGAAACGTCCTCGAGAGCTCCATCGAAAGCCCTGTCTTCCCCGAACAGGTTGGGCCTGTGATGACGACTATGGGCGTCTGCCTAGCCACCGTTCGATCTCGGCTTTGCTGATTCTCTTGTACAGGGGCCTGCCATGGGGACACGTCTGAGGAGATCCGGCCTTGTCCAGATCCTCAAGCAGTGTTCTGATCTCCTCTGCAGCAAGGTGGGTCCCGGAGGTGACACTCCTGTGACAGGCGATCGACGCCATGATCTCGTCCATGTACTCCGTTCTGCTGAAAGATCCGCTGAGAACAGCATGGATGAGATCGAGCATGATGCCCTTGATGTCACCGTTTGCAAGCAGGGGTGGTACAGACCTGACTGCCAGGGTTCTGTCTCCAAATGGACTGCACTCGATACCGATTGCCTGGGTGTGGTCTCTGATCTCATCAAATGCTGCATACTCTGCGCTGCTGAGTTCCAGCACGATGGGGTGAAGCAGCATCTGTGAGCGGGAATCTGCTTCCCCATGGATCATTTTCAGCCGTTCATAATTGATCCGCTCGTGTGCTGCGTGCTGATCCAGGACATAGAATGATGAAGCGTCCTGCAGGAGGATATATGTGGAAAAGAGGACCCCGATCACCTGTTTCTCGGCATAGGCTTGCCCAGTAGTCTCTGCCTCACCACCCCCTGCAAAGAGCATCTCCTCCTGCACAAAAACTGGTGGAGGTACAGCATCCGGGTGAAATCCCCGCTCACGCACCTGAAGTGAGCCTCTCATGCCAGCACTGTCCGTGTACCTGCCTTCAGCCGGTGTGCTCAAGGCTTCCCGAACCGTTGAGACAATGAAGCCGAATACAGCTGAAGGATGTTTGAACCTGACCTCTGCTTTTGCAGGATGTACGTTTACATCCACATCAGAAGGATCTATTTCGACAAAGAGCACGGATACAGGGAACTTTCCCTTCATGAGCAGGCCCCTGTACCCCTCTACGATAGCTGATGAGATCGTGTAGTCTCTGACGGACCTGGCGTTGACGTACGAATAGATCCCCGCCCGCGTCGGACGTGAAACAGAAGGGAGTCCCAGAATGCCGTACAGCCTTATTCCTGGCTTCTCGTGGTGAATATCCCTGAACTTCTCTGTGAGATCCTTCCCAAGGACAGATCCTGCACGCTCCTGAAGAGATCCAGCCTTATGCAGATTCAATACAGTCCTTCCATTCATGACGAGGGTGAATCGAACGGCCTGGTATGCCAGGGCATATCGGCTGACCACATCGATGATGGCCCGCTGTTCCGTCGCAGCGGTCTTGAGAAATTTCTTCCGCGCAGGCGTATTGAAGAACAGGTCCTTCACCTCGACAACAGTGCCTGCAGGCATGCCTTTGATCCCGCGCTCTATCACACGGTCAGCCTCAATAGTCAGTCCGTATCCATGCGGGGATGATGACTTGCGCGACGCGATCACGGATCTGCTCACTGACAGGATGCTCGGTAGGGCTTCCCCCCTGAATCCGAGGGAACGGATAGAGTGGAGATCATCCAGGGAAGAGATCTTGCTCGTGGCATGCCTGAGGATTGCAATTTCGAGTTCTTCCCTGTCCATGCCACAGCCGTTATCCACACAGCGTATGAGATCAATTCCTGAACCAGATATCTCCAGAAATAGCGCAGTCGCACCTGCATCCAGGGCATTTTCAATGAGTTCTTTGACAACCGATGCAGGCCGCTCGATGACTTCGCCGGCAGCGATCTGGTTGATGAGATCCTGAGAGAGAACCTGGATTCTTGTCATGGGGTTCAGAGAAAATGTCCCTGCCTCCAGTTCGTGGAGGCTGAAATGGATTGTCCATTCTGGTCTCTCATCTCATTTCCTTCCAGATCCTGTTCAACAGGCTAACGGGATAGCGAAAGGAAGTCAACAGGGGCGTGATCTGGGCGGATACATTTTCGTTGAAATCGAATCGTTCGTTCTTTATATCAGGTATCACACGGTACAGCCTTAGTGGAGGTGAACCAATGGGTATGAAGATCAGTCATCTCGTATTCGTGTGTCTTTTCATAATTCTCGTATGCACTTCTGTGCAGGCGCTCTCATTCACGGATCTCACCCCCTTTCTCATCGATCTCCAGGGGTGGGATGCAGAGGATGCAACCGGTATGACCATCAGCGGACCATCGGGAGAAATGGTGACAGCGACCCGGGAATACGAACTCGGGGACAAGGTCCTGCATGCACAGATTATTACGGGTGCAACCGCGAATGGTGCCTGGGCCCCGTTCATGGCAGGATATTCCATTGACTCTGCGGAAGTATTTCTCACAACAATGACTGTGTCCGGCTACACGGTTGGCGTGAACCATGACAAAGCAGGGAACTCGGGGGTCGTCGTTGTCCCCTTAACGAAAAAAACCACGCACGCCGTGTTTGCCCTGGCGTATGAAGGAATCGGATACGAGGAAGCCCTCTCTCTTGCCCAGACGTTTCCCTGGAAAGACATGGAGAAGGTTCTCGAGTAAACTGATTAAATTTACAGCATTGAAATTCAGTACAGGGTAGGGGGGTACTCCCTGAAGCCCAAGATGCGGGACAGATCCTTCTGAACCCGCTATTTCATTGATTCTGTGCGTATCTTCATACATACAGCACATGAGTTCGCGGAATGACGACACTGCATCCCGGCACAGTATAACAACATATGAACATATATTCAAGGAATGTACTGTGTGTCAATTTGACGGATCGTGCTGAATTCAGCGAGACATGCCATCAGAAAACGGTCGCGACTGAACGAGATGACCGAATCTCAGGCCACCAAAGGTTCCTTGACATTTCCGATTTCTTGGGATCATAACAGGGGCCTGCTGAAAATCCATTGAAGGAGTACGCAGATGAGTTTTCTGCATATCAAGGACCTCCACGTCGAGGTGGAAGGGAAGAAGATCATACGCGGGATTGATCTCGATCTCGACATGGGAAAGACGGCTATCATATTCGGCCCAAACGGGTCAGGGAAGAGTACGCTGCTCGGGGCCATAGCCGGACTGCCGGGATATGAGATCACCAGAGGTGAGATCTGGTTCAAGGGAAGAAATCTCAAAGGTCTGACTATCGATGAACGGTCCCGCATGGGGATTGGATTATCGTTTCAATATCCGCCGGCCATAAAGGGGGTGCGATTGGCCACACTCCTGGGTACGCTGTCTCAAGGGCTCAACACCGTCCAGGAGAATGCCGAGCGCCTGAATCTCACCTCGTATCTGGAAAGGGACATCAATGTCGGGTTTTCTGGTGGAGAGCGGAAACGCTCCGAGATTCTCCAACTCATGATACAGAATCCTGACCTCGTGCTCCTTGATGAACCTGAATCGGGTGTGGATATCGAGAACATCTCCGTGATCTCCAGTGCACTGAAGATTCTGCTGGAAAAGGACAAACCCATCTCAAAACGTAACAAGTCAGCCATCATCATCACCCATACCGGCTATATTCTCGATTACATCAAGGCCGATATTTCCTATGTGATCATGGAAGGACACGTGCTTGGGTGCGGTGCACCGGGAGAGATTTTCGAGGAGATCCGGAACCATGGGTATACCAAATGCTGCACGTGTTTTGCAGAACAATTCCAGGACATTCAGACAGGTGATCTATGAATCAGCCATCAATTGACACCCAGCGACTGGAAGCAATCGGGTATGACTCGTGTGTTGCAAGTTGTGGAAATTTCTTGGTCCTTGATCATTCTATTGTTGATAATAGGTGTAATATCAAGGGGTTGAATATTCTCCCCCTGAAAGAAGCCTTTTCGGTCTTTCCCCGTGTGAAAGAGAGCCTCTACTTCAATCTGGTTCCAGAAGACAAGAATGAGATTACGATGAAGGCTTCTCGTGAAGAACCCGTTGGCTACTACGTCTATGTCGAACCAGGGGTGAAAATCGAGGAACCTCTTCAGGCAGCATTCCTGTTCGGCATGGCCGGGTCCACCCAGAGGATCCACAATATCATCGAACTGGGGGAAGAGTCTGAACTCAACATCGTGAATGGATGCACGACGGCGAACCAGAGCGGTGCAGGCACGCATGTGGGGATTACAGAGACCTATGTGGGCAGAGATGCCAGCCTGGGCTATACCATGCTTCACAACTGGGGAGACACCATGGAAGTCTATCCTGTAGGGGCTGTACGTGTAAATGAAAACGGCAGGTACATCTCCAACTATGTAGCCATGACCACGGTGAAGAAGATGGTTTCTTATCCGGTCGCCTTTGTTCAGACAGGAGGGAGTGCACGGTTCTATTCCGTTATCTATGCGCGGCAGGGTTCGTTTTTCGATACCGGGTCCAAGGCAGTCCTTGAAGGTGAGGGGTCAAACGGAGAAATCCTGAGCAGGGTTGTCTCCGAGGGAGGCGTCGTCATATCCAGGCAGATGCTCGTTGGGTGCGTCCCCCATACACGCGGACACATGGAGTGCAGCGGCCTTCTCCTCAATAATACCGGAGTGATTCACTCGATTCCCGAACTCAGGGGTGAGCATCCGGATATCAGTCTTTCACACGAGGCAGCTGTTGGAAGAATATCAGATGAGGAACTCAGTTACCTCAGGATGCGAGGGCTCACAGAAGAACAATCGCGTTCGCTCATCATTCGAGGATTTTTGGATATAAAGATAGAAGGTCTGCCAGAAAAGGTCCAGAATCTTGTGGATGACGTGATCGAGCGGTCTGTTTCCGGGTCTATCTAGGATATCTGCCAACACATTGAAATTAGGCAGAAAAAAGTCTTCACCATTTGCCCTGTATTGCAAATATTTTGATGAGGTAAGGGTTTTGTATGGACCGGTGACCGATTCATGCAGGCCTGAAGAGGCTTTGGAGAGAATTTTATAAAAAATACTTCGATTTGATCCAGGAATACATCCAGTGGTAAGGAATGCGTTCCTGTGAGGTGAGGAGATGTAAGACATCGTACTCAGGCACTCG
>JBNGDS010000083.1:9633-11783 GCA_049975365.1 Desulfomonilia bacterium
CTCGCATTCCATGAGATGCATGTTCCAGGTCAGAGATCAATGACAGAATGATTCCTGCGTGAGATCATGAAATCAAAAATTCCAGGAACAGGAAAGAGGGGAAAGGGACTGATGGGAAAACACACATATATGTTATTTAACATAACATATATTATCGGCTAAATACCTTTCTGTGATTGAACATGATCTTCATGTTCGGTATTCAGCGTTGATTTGAACATATGCGTAGGAGAGATCCGTGGTCCATACCGTGAACGATCCGGTGCCATTACCTACTGATATCCGTATCTGTATATCCTTTGATTTCAGTTTCTCGTGCAGATCGTTCTCTTGGAACCCTTCGGCTTCCTGTCCTGATCGGACGATGAGCAGGCCATTTATCATGATGCTGATATCTGTTTCATTCACAGGAACCGGGCTGTATCCCACAGCTGCCATGATTCTTCCCCAGTTGGGGTCTGCTCCAAAGAGCGCCGTCTTCACGAGTAATGAGTTCGCGACCGATAATCCTATCCTTTTTGCATCATCATCCCGCTGAGCCCCATCCACGATGATCTCAACGAATTTCGTCGCCCCCTCGCCATCGCGGACAATCATGAGGGCGAGCTCCTGTATCGTCTCCTGGATTGCCTTGCTAACTATCGATAATTCCTCTTGAATTAAGCAGGATGAGAGAGCGATCAGGCAGTCGTTGGTGGACATGTCACCATCGATCGTGATGGCATTGAATGTCTTTTCAACAGCACTTTTAATAATAGTATCAAGGGATTGCTTCGTCATCTCTGCATCCGTCAAGATAACCGCAAGCGTCGTGGCCATATCGGGGGCGATCATTCCGGCCCCCTTTGCGATGCCGAGCACAGTCGCCCTCCCCGCCTGTTTTCGGACGATCTTTGGAAAGGTGTCTGTGGTCATGATGGAACGCGCGAAAACCTCGGGGTCATGAGTCAGGCCTTGCACGAGGAGTGGGATTTTTCTCAGGATCCTCTCAACGGGCATTTTCACCCCGATCACGCCTGTAGAGAGCGGGATGACCTCTTCTTTCCCAAGACCGAGGTGTCCAGCAACACTCTCCATGATCGAATGTGCATCATGAATGCCGCTGTCTCCTGTGCATGCATTTGCATTCCCGGAATTTGCGAACACCGCCCGAATACGGCCACGGCTCACCAGCTCCTGGGCAATGATCACCGGGGCTGCCTTGATCCGGTTTTTCGTAAACACACCAGCGACAAGCGCATCTCTTTCACAGAGGACGAGCCCTATGTCGTCACTGGTGTATTCAGGTGATTTGACACCGGCATTCACCGCGGAAAATGAAAATCCTGATGGGATCATTGCTGTTGTCCGCAGCACTGTTTGTATTTCTTCCCTGATCCACAGGGACAGGGGTCATTCCTGCCGATTTTTTTGCCGCTTCTTTTGAAAGTCGCTGGTTTTTCAGAGGAAGGGCCCCTTCCCAGCTGCATGCGCTGCTTCCTCTCTCTGGTGGATATGCGTTCCACATCCTCCTGTTTCTGTATCTGGATCTTGAAGAGCCTCTGCAGCGAGAGTTCCCTCATCCTTGCCAGGGTGGCGAGGAACATGTCGAATCCTTCCCGCTGATACTCGCGAAGAGGATTTTTCTGCCCGTACCCCCTCAGTCCGATCCCGTCCTTCAGGTGGTCCATTGACAGGAGGTGGTCTTTCCACAGGGCGTCGAGTGTCATCAGCAGAATCTGACGCTCCACCAGGCGCATGACATACGGGGTGAACTCCTGTTCTCTCTTGTCGTAGAGTTCGTGAATTCCAGTGATGATTGTCTCTTTGAGCTGAGTACGGGTCGTCCCTTTTGTGGGTGCAAAGGTGAGGGTGTAGTCAAAGGTATTCTTCAACCACACTGAAAGCCCATCCATATCCCACTGGCCGACCGGGATCTTCTCCGGGGCATAGCTCTCCAGAGTATCATCAAGTACCTCATCGATCATGTCTTCGATGAATCCCCTGAGGTTCTCTTCAGATAAAATGGTTCTCCTCTCGGTGTAGATGACCTCCCTCTGCTTGTTCATGACGTCATCATATTCGAGCAGGTGTTTTCGAATTTCGAAATTGCGACCCTCTACCTTCTTCTGAGCACCTTCGATACTCCTGCTGATGAGCTTGTGCTCGAT
>JBNGDS010000084.1:0-10905 GCA_049975365.1 Desulfomonilia bacterium
CGACTCAAGATCCCTCGTCAACCAATGTCCGAGCAAGATCCCAATGTGCGCAGGAGAAACTTTGATGAAGTTCCCCTCGGCTACACGCCTGAGATCGCGAAGAAAGAGGCAATGCGCTGCATCCAGTGCAAAAATCCTGCCTGCGTGGCCGGATGCCCTGTGGAAGTCGACATTCCAGGGTTTATCGCGCTGGTCATGGAAGGTGACTTCGTGGGTGCGGCCAAGAAAATTAAGGAGACTAACGCACTTCCCGCAGTATGCGGCCGGGTCTGTCCGCAGGAAGTCCAGTGTGAACAGCTCTGTGTCAGGGGAAAGAAGGGCGAACCGGTCGCCATCGGACGGCTTGAGCGTTTTGTGGCCGATTACGAACGTGCAGCGGGAGAGGTTTCCATACCCAAGATAGCGGAAAAGACCGGGAAGAAGGTTGCCATTGTGGGGTCGGGCCCTGCAGGGCTTACGGTTGCCGGTGATCTCATTAAGCGTGGTCACGAGGTGACCATCTTTGAGGCCCTCCATGCACCTGGCGGCGTTCTTGTCTATGGTATCCCCGAATTCAGGCTCCCAAAGGCCATCGTTGCAGCTGAGGTCGATTACCTCAAGAAAATGGGGGTCAAGGTGGAGACCTCCAACGTCATCGGAAAGATTTCCACGGTCGACGAACTTTTCGAGGAGGGGTATGACGCGGTCTTTCTCGGAACCGGTGCAGGGCTGCCCACGTTCATGAATATCCCCGGCGAGAATCTCAACGGGGTGTATTCAGCCAATGAGTATCTCACGCGATCGAATCTCATGAAGGCATACAAGTTCCCGGAATATGACACCCCGATTGTCCGCGGCAAGAACGTTGCCGTAATCGGCGGCGGGAATGTGGCAATGGATTCCGCTCGAACCGCCATGCGGCTCGGAGCCGATCATGTCTACCTTGTATACCGCCGCTCACGGCAGGAGATGCCGGCACGAATCGAAGAGATTCACCATGCGGAGGAGGAGGGCATAGAACTCCATCTGCTCACAAACCCGGTCCGCTACATCGGGAATGAAAAAGGCTGGGTTGTTGGCATCGAGTGCCTGAAAATGGAACTCGGAGAACCCGATGAATCAGGCAGGAGAAGACCTGTCCCGATCAAAGGCAGCGAATTCATCAAAGACGTCGACACCGTGGTGGTGGCCATTGGAGCAGGGGCTAACCCGCTCGTCCAGAGTACGACCCCTGGGCTCGACACCAATAAATGGAACTACATCGTGGCGGATGAAGAAACAGGGCAGACCTCCCGGGAAGGTGTGTTTGCAGGAGGTGACATTGTCACCGGATCCGCTACAGTCATCCTTGCCATGGGTGCCGGGAGAAAAGCTGCTACGGCAATCCATGAGTATTTGATGTCGAAGTGAAACTCATGTAAGAGGAGGGAGGTATGACCCTAGCAGAAGTAAAAAATATACTGGACGCCGAGATCATCGTCGGTGAAGACAAGCTGACCATGGAGATCAACAGGGGTTTCGCCGCGGATCTCATGAGCGATGTTCTCGCCTTTGCAAAAGAAGGGTCTATCCTCCTCACCGGACTCACGAATCCACTTGTTGTCCGGACAGCAGACACCCTTGACCTGAGAGCCATTATCTTTGTCAGGGGCAAGCGTCCTGCCGCAGATGCAATCAAACTCGCGAACGAGAAGAATATTCCCCTTCTGGCCACACGCTACATTATGTTCGAATCATGCGGAAGGCTCTTTGCAGCAGGTATGCGTGGATCCATCCACAAGGTAGGCGAGGCACAGGAATGATGCCTCGCCTGCTTTGAGCGATCCCTCCAGGCTTTCCCAGGATTGCGATACGGTTTTCTCCAGGGATGTCTGACCCGACTGACACACGAGTAGTTGCAAATTCAAGTTTAAGTTGGTATACTCTGAAGTCGATAAGATTATCAGAGGTGGAGGTATGGTCGGGCCGTCTGATATTTCTACCATCCTATCCCAGGCTGGAAGGATTGAGAAGATCAATAACAATCCCTTCGTGCAGTCTGAAGTCACCAGACAGATTCTCACCGAAGAAGAAGCCCGCGAGAGACTCCGGCGCTCAAAAGAGGTCAACGAGTCCAGAAAGACAGGGGAAATCACGGACAGAGACCGCAAGAAAGACAGCAGTGCACGGGAGAAAAGAAAGGATGCCTCCCCTGATCGTGCGGAAACACCCGGTGATGAGGAAGTATCCGGAAAAGAGAAACACATCATCGATGTCGTGATATGAATCTTCCTGAACCTACCAAAATTCTCCTCCTTATTCAGATCATCATCCAGATCATCCTGATCGGGTTTGTCGTGTTTCTCGTGTTTTCGGAGAAGAAAAAAAAGATCTCCCCGGGCGTACTTGACGAGCTCAAAGATATCCTGAAGGAAACCCAAGAGCTCTCAGACACATTTCATGCACAGGTACAGGCCAAGATCGAAGTCGTGTCCCGGGTCATCCGGGATCTGGATCAGAAGATCAAGGAAGCAGACTCGCGTATCAAGATCCTCGAGGAGACATCCCTCAAGGCAAAGAATTCACGACAGTTTAGCCGGGAGGATGTACTCAGGCTCAGCAGTGCCGGATACGATTCTCTCAGCATCGCTCAGATAACCGGAATTCCTGTAGGTGAAGTTCAGCTCATGATAAAGGTCAAGGAACAAGAAGGGACTGCATGAGTCTGCATGTCAATCCCGGGGCATTCTCGTCGGGAAGTCTCGTTCTCAAGGAACCCATTCCATCGCTTGCTGTCGGCAGACACGTTGTAGTCACGGTTCTCTCTTCCCCCAAAGACGGCCTTGTGCTCGTGTCCATGTTTGGGAAGCACCTTCTTGTGGAAACCACGCTGCACCTGAAAAAAGGAGATGTCCTGAACCTGACGGTCCACGAGACATCTCCACGGGTGATCTTGAAACAGGAACAGACGGTCTCGACAGTGAAACACGTACCAGGTGATATCGGGAGTGTGCTGGAGCGACTGGTGGGAAAATTCTCGGAAGCCTCTCTCAAATCGTTCGATCTCCGGGAGATTCTGGCACGGATCTCCACAGAATCTTCAGATGAAGCTGGAATTCCCAGGTTGATCAATGCCATGCTTGATCAGATCACGCAGGTTCCAGACGCGCTTATTCACCTGCTCATCCCGTTGGTGGACAGAGATTCTCAGGGGCACGCCCGTGTCTCGGTAACCAGAGACGGACAGGCCTTCATGCTGCATTTTCTCATGGACACGGATCACCTGGGAACCGTTGAATGCGTGGCCAGGATGGATGATCTGATTGATGCGGAGATCAGATCCGGTTCCCGGGAGGTGGTAGACCTGTTCCAGGAACATCTCCCGGAACTCCATGAACATCTGGTCCGCTTTGGAGTCCGAAGGCTCGAGGTCCTGTACAGAAGCCCTGAGGCAGACTCGAGCAGAGCACGAGTGGATGTGGTTGTATGAAGAACGATGACCCCAAGGCCGTAGCCCTCAGGTACCAGAGGGGGAAGGATACAGCACCCCGTGTGACAGCGAAGGGAAGGGGGGTTCTCGCAGAGAGAATCCTGGAACTCGCCACTGAATACGGTATCCCTGTTCAGAGAGACACGGCACTGATCGATGCCCTGTACCGTCTCGAGGTCAATGAGGAGATACCTGAAGATCTCTACCAGGTCATTGCTGAGATTCTCGCGTTCATCTACAGGATGAACCGCCTCAAGGCTGCTTCAGGGCAGATCTGAGAACGTGGCTGGTTGATTATCCTCCGAAGTGCTCTTTCACCTTTTTGAACGCCGAATCCGTCACGTCCAGAGTCTGTGCGATGTCCTTCTTTGTGTGGGCAGTGGAGATGAACCAGTTGTGATGAGGGTGGAAAAAGACACCCCTGAGTGCACACTGGGCACAGAAGAACTGCGACCTCATGAAGTTCTTCTCGTTCGTGAACCTCATGAATGGAATCGACGGTGGCCCCGAAACGGTTACCTGCAGGCCATAGGAGGCCGCCTGATCATTGAGGCCGCGCATGAGGCTTTCCCCCGTCTGCTTCATGATCGCAGGGCATCGATAGCGATCAGTTCGTCGATGCACACCAGGGCTGCTGCCATCTCGGGGGAGTTGAACCAGAAAGATCCCGCAGCATACAACTTCGATGCAACGATTCTCATGGTTTCAGTTCCCACGATTGCAGAGAGTGCATACCCGTTTGCCATGGCCTTGCTGTAGCAGGCGAGGTCAGGCCTGATTCCGAAGAAGTGGCCGGAGCCTTTGAGATCGAGCCTCCATCCTGCCCGGACATCATCGATGATGAGGACGATGCCTTCCCTGTCGCAGATCCTCCTCATTGCAGGCCAGAAGTCCGGGTCAGGGAGCTTCTGGTCGTCGAACACCGGGTGGTGATAGGGCGTGAACATGGCTCCGGCAATCCGGTCCTTGTGTGTTCCCACGATCTTTGAAAATGCATCGAGATCACCCCAGGGAACCATCAGGATGTTCCTCGTATCTGCAGGAGTGATTCCTACGGAGTTCGTTCCTGCCCAGGGCTGACTTCCATGGTAGCCCTGATGGGCAAGCACGATCTTTTCCCTGCCCGTGTACCCGCGGGCGAGAACCAGGGCGATGGAGGTTGCATCAGCACCATTTTTCCCAAAGATCACCCAGTCTGCACAGTCGTTCACCTCTACGATCTTTTCTGCAAGCTCCACCGAGAGCGGAGAAGCGATTGTTGTGCAGGCTCCCTTCCTGGCCTGACGCAGAAAGGCTTCATCCACTTTCTTGTATCCATACCCGAGAATCATCGGGCCATACGCACACATGTAGTCGATGAACTCGTTTCCATCCACATCCCAGAATCGTGATCCTTTGGCCCTGCTCACGTAGTATGGGTAGGAACCCGGCACAGTGAAGACCGGGGTCAGATGTCCATAAATACCCTGGGGGATGACACGGGCCGCTCGAGTGAACAGTTCCTTTGAACCCTTGAATGAATATGTCACGATGCGAACCTCCTATTGGAGATAGTGACTGACCTTGTCGAGGAACACGCTGATTGTCTGCCCCATGTGGAGATCTCCTTTCAGGTGAATTCTCTCGAGGCACGCCTGGGCCATTACATCGACCCTGTCTTCGGCTACCTCTAGGAAGAGCTCGGGCGAGGTGAATTCGAGTAGAAAATCAGGGAGCGATGCATGACCTGTTCGGACAATGGGCTTCCCGGCACAGAAGTCTATGTTGATCGCTGCAGTGTTGGTGATTCTGAATTCCGCTACCCCGCTCAGGTGGGTGCTGAGCTGACGTGATTCCCCTTCATGTTCTGCCAGAATCGCGATGGCTCTCGCCACGATCGTGAGCATCATAATGCTCCTGGTAACCACATCGCTCCCGTGACCGGCGAGGCTCTGTTCCAGGTGCCGTGCAAGACGCGTGAACATGCGCAGACCCCTGAACTTGGACAGGCCTTTGCAGAGGACGGGGATGCTCGGCTTTCCCGTAAAGAGCCTGGTGAGCATGGCATAGGTGGGAAAGAACAGGATGATGTCTGCCCCTGGCATCTGAGAAGGAAACACCTCAACGGTTCCTTGGTGAAACGTGAGTGTCGTCCTCGGACCCTGAAGACCAATCCGGAAGAGAATGCTTCCGTTCCATTGGGCTGCAAGCGAAGAGGCTGCAGGGTCATGGTGAGAGAGGATCTCAAGTGCCGGCAGGACCGCACCCAGATACATCCGCGCGCGTGTCTTTTCATCTGGCTTCATAGACGCTCCATACTATTCCATACGAAACAGAGTTTACCATTCTCTATAACGGGAACGAGGACAGAGATCAACCTCTGATACGCGGGGAGAGGAGAACTATCTGAAGTGGATCACGACGATATCGTTGTTTCTCACGATGAATTCTTTTCCCTCGGTCAGGACAAGGCCCGCATCCCTGGCACCGTGAAGCCCGTTGTGGGTCAGAAAATCCCCAAGGGACACCACGTCGGCCCTGATAAAGCCCATCTGGATATCGGTGTGGATGAGGCCTGCAGCTTCGAAGAGGGTGCCGCCCTGTTTCAGGGTCCAGGCCCTGAGTTCCTTGCCCACGGGCGTGTAGAAGGTGATGAGGTCCAGCAGTTCGTAACAGGTTCTGATAAGCAGGTCTGTACCCGATACGGTAATGCCGACAGACTCCAGGAATTCCTTCCTCTCCTCCTCGTCCAGTTCGGAAGCCTCCTGCTCGAATTTTGCACACACGGGAATGACACGCTTTCCTTGTGTGTCTGCCCAGCTCGAGAGGTCATCGAACCCCTGTGACCCATGAATGAAATCATTTTCTCCCAGGTTGGCAACGATCACAAAGGGCTTGGCCGTGAGAATGCCCCAGGATTTCATCAGATTTTGATCATATTCGATTCCGGCATCAATGATCCCCGTGCCTTTGAGGAGGGTTTCTTCAAACACGCTGAGGAGCTCGATCTCAGCTGCTGTAGTGTCTTTTTTCCCTACCCTGAGTCCTCTACGGACGGAATCCAGACGTCTCTGGACAATGTCCAGGTCCGCCATGACGAGCTCGGTCAGAATGACTTCCATGTCTGAAACAGGGTCGATCTCCTCATACACATGACTTACGTTTTCGTCCTGAAAGCACCTCACAACGTGGATTATGGCATCCACCCCCCTGATCTGACCCAGGAACTGGTTTCCGAGCCCCTCGCCCTTGTAGGCGCCTTTGACGAGTCCCGCGATGTCGAAGACCTTGAGGGTAGTCGGGGTGATGGTCTCGGGATCGATGATCCTCGCGATGGAGAGGAGATTATCGTCGGGTACATTCACGATCCCGATATTCGGGTCTATGGTACAAAAGGGATAGTTCTCGGCAGGGGCGTTTGCTTTCGTGACGAGGTTGAACAGGGTAGATTTCCCCGTATTGGGGAGCCCGACTATGCCGCAGGTGAATCCCATGTCACCTCGCTTACAGCGCTGAGTAATCGATCCGGGCCAGGAGTGCGCCGAGAAGCTCGGTGATGATGGATGTGATGAGCATATCGTCTCTGGTGAAGCCGCCGTCTGGTTTGTCTGCCAGATTCAGGATGCCGAGAATATCATCATTGTGCTTTATCATGATGCACATGAATGATTTGGTTGAATATTTATCCTTGTTCTGCAGGCCGATCTCTTCCTCGATGTCGCGGATGATGAGGGAGCTCTTCCTGTTGAGCACGAGGTTCATGACGCTTTCCTGGTCAGCACCGATATTGATGAAAGGGTCTTCACCGATATCGAGGTGGTTATGGGCCTTGATCTCGAGCTCTCCGGATGCAAGATTCCGGGTGAACAGCGAACAGTACCGTGCACCGAGGACCTTCGGCAGGTGATTCACCACCGTGTCGAGCATGGTCGTTATGTCTTCAGAGGTATTGAGTTCCCGTGCCAGTTCATAGAGACTCTCAAGGTAGGGTCTGTTCATTTCAATCCTCCGTTCCAGATGTTTACTACCCTATCGGTATCCTGACTGCCAATTGTGAACTATACTATGGAGATCGGACAGGTTCAAGGAAAACTCAGTTTCTGATTCTGCTGACGCACGACCGGATCTCTTGTCCTCCAGAAAAACATGGAATGTGCACTGTATGGAAGGAGAAGAAACAGGGGTGCATAGGCAGATTTTCCAGGAAAATGCCTGGGATATCCCTTTTTCCTCATGTGACATCATTCATGTGCTGTGAATTCAAAGCTTGACTTGGATTGTCGAGATGTATAATCAACAGAGAAGATGGAAAAGGAGTCGTTGTTGGACACGCTCGAGTTATTGGAACAGAAGATACACGACTTAGTGGACATGGTTAATAACCTCAAATCAATCAATGGGGAATTGACCAATAAGCTCAGAGAAAAGGAGGAAGAGGCGAGAGGGTTACGGCAGGAGATGGAACATCTCTTGGGAGAAAAAGAACAGGTAAAGCAGAAGGTTGCACACCTAATCAAGTGCGTGGAAGCATTATAAAATTTTGCACGACACTGTCACAATAAGAATACTTGGACAGGAATACACGGTAAAGACGGGGGGGGACACCAACCACGTTCGGGCATTGTCGCGATACATCGATGAAAAGGTACTGAATGTACAGCAGGAAGGCAAGGCTGTGAATACGCATGAGTTGGTTGCAATGGTTATGTTGAATATGGCCGATGATGTGGTTCAGGCGAAAGCTGAACTTGAAACCTTTAAGAAAACGGTTTCAGACAAGGTAGATACATTATTACACCATATCGACAAAAGCATTGAATGATATCCCCTGAGGTGTGCGTAAACCTCGTTCTGCCCTGATTGTCCGTACGGAATCACTCAGTATGCGGTCATATGGGAGCCATAGCGACGGTATGAGTACACAAGGGAGACAGCGCAGAACAGGACAGTACTCCTGAGCAGTATTGTCGGGCTCAGGAAACCGGCAACTGCAATACCCGAAGCGATTTCAGAGAACAGGCTTTCCCTACCTGACCCTGCCCTGAATATCAGGATGCAGAGCAAAGCCGAGATGAGAAGGAACATGCTCGCCAGACGGCTGTCCATCTCTGATGATGAGAAGGGCCGGATGGAGAAGATGATCCTTGAGACCATCCGGGATCTTCCAGCTTATAGGGATGCACAGTCCCTCGCTCTGTACGTGCCGGTACGGGGCGAGGTTGACCTTCTTTCACTGTGGAAGGGGTCAGGAAAAGAGGTATTTTTCCCCAAGGTCAACGGTGACGATCTCTCGTTCCATCCCGCCGAATCCCGGCGTGAATTTACCCCTGGGTGTTACGGCATACCAGAACCGACGTGCCGGGATGCCTGCAATATCAGTGACATCGACTGTATGTTTGTGCCGGGGGTTGTCTTTGACAGACAGCGCTACCGGCTTGGGTATGGAAAAGGCTACTACGACAGGCTGATCGGGAACTACCCGCATATACTGACTATCGGGGTATGCTTCGATGAGTTTCTCATCGACTCGCTGCCGGTCGATCCATGGGATATGAATGTCGACCTGGTGGTTACACAGTCAGCGGTTATCAGATCAATAGGTGAGGTGTGATGATGGAAATCATATATATAAGCATTGCGTTGGTTGGGGGCCTCTGTATCGGATACGCACTCAGCACGCTGATACAGAGGAAGACCAAGAAGGATGCGGAGATCGTCTCGGCACGGATGATCGAAGATGCAAAAAAGACGGCGAGTACGGTCATTGCGGACGCACAGCTCGAGGCCAAGGAAATTGTATTTTCTGCCAAGACCCAGAGCGACCAGGAGGCAAAAGAACGGCTGAAAGAAGTCTCTGCAGTTGAGAAGCGGCTTTACCAGAGAGAGGAGCTGATCGATAACAAGCTCCAGCAACTGGACAAGCGGGAGCAGGAACTGAAGAAAGCGGAACAATCCCTCTCCGATCGTTCCCGCCACGTTGAGACCGTGAAGACAGAAGTGGAGAGCCTTCGAAAACAGCAGATTGCGAAGCTCGAAGAGATCAGCGGGATGGATTCGAAACAAGCCAAAAAGGAGCTCATGGATTCTCTCGAGAGCGAAGCGAGACATGAAGCGGCAAAATTGATCAAGCAGATCCAGGATGAGGCCGAAGCCGAGGCGGACAGGAGAGCGAAAAGGATCCTCTCAACAGCCATCCAGCGGTATTCCGCCGATGTCGTCAGTTCACGTACAGTATCAGTCGTCAACCTGCCAAGCGAAGAGATGAAGGGCAGGATAATCGGGAGAGAGGGAAGGAACATCAGGTCAATCGAGGCCATTACCGGGGTCGATCTCATCATTGATGACACTCCCGATGCAGTGATTCTTTCGAGTTTTGATCCCATTAAGCGCGAAGTGGCTCGTCTCGCGCTGGAAACCCTTGTCATCGACGGGAGAATCCACCCGTCCCGCATTGAGGAAGTGGTGGAGAAGGTGACGGGAGAGATCAACGACATTATCTGGGAATCGGGCCAGCAGGCAACATTCGACGTCGGGGTGCACGGCATCAATCCCGAACTCATCAAGCTCCTCGGCAAGCTCAAGTACCGGACGAGTTTTTCCCAGAACGTGTACCAGCATTCTCTGGAAGTGGCTCACCTGTGCGGTATCCTGGCAGCTGAACTCGGGGTGAACCAGAAGATCGCCAAGCGAGTCGGACTCCTCCACGATATCGGCAAGGCCATGGACCACGAGGTCGAGGGATCGCACGCCATCATCGGTGCTGAAATTGCAAAACGGTACGGAGAGTCCAGCAAGGTCGTCGAGGCCATCATGTCGCATCACAATGAAGCAGAGGTCAATTCGGTCTATGGATTCCTCGTCCAGGCCGCAGATTCCCTCTCTGCAGCACGCCCCGGGGCCCGTCGTGAAATGCTCGAAAACTACATCAAGCGACTGACCGATCTCGAGGCAATTGCCAGCGCCTTCGACGGCGTGGCGAAAGCATATGCGGTTCAGGCCGGCAGAGAGATCCGGGTGATGGTGGATGTCGACAGGATCAACGATGAGGGGGCGGATTTCCTCGCAACCGATATCACTAAGGCGATTGAGGAAAAACTCACCTATCCCGGGCAGATCAGGGTTGTTGTCATCCGTGAGAGTCGTGCTATAAGGTTCGCAAAATAACAGCAGCAGCGAAAGGGGAACTCGTGATTCAAGAACAGCTCGTTGAGCTCAAGCGTGGAATCGTTGAAATTGTTTCGGAAGAGGAACTGATCGCAAAGCTGAAGAAAAGCAGGCCCCTCAAGGTCAAGGTAGGATTTGATCCCACTGCCCCTGACATTCATCTCGGACACACGGTTGTTCTCCAGAAGATGCGACAGTTTCAGGATGCAGGCCACGAGGTGATCTGCCTCATCGGAGACTTTACCGGCATGATCGGAGATCCAAGCGGGAGGAGTTCCACCAGGCCGCCGCTTACCCGGGAGGAGGTCCTGGAC
>JBNGDS010000085.1:0-10853 GCA_049975365.1 Desulfomonilia bacterium
GATACGAGGCGGCCAAGTGGCTCACCATGCGCCGATGGCTTGAAGACAATCCCGATGACGAGTTCGCGAAAGATGTTCGAGCCCAACTGACCTCGGAACCCGAGCGCTACGCCGCTTACACGCGTGAATACCTGGGCTGGGGCGTGTTCGCGCTGATGGCGCGGTCATGACTGCAATGATCGTGACGATAACCAGGAATGAATTTCTTATGACGCTTCCTCGGGTTATGGGGTGGTGTTCATCACGTGCTGTGCCATGGCATGATAGGCAGGCAGCGTGATCGGGTCATTCTTCGCATTTCCTGCCACAGGGTTCGATGCGAAGCGCGCGATGACCATGTGCGCCTTTGGGTCGATATACAGCGACTGCCCGTGCACCCCGCGACCCATGTATGCCTCGTGTCCATTGTGCGATATCCACCACATGCTCCGATAGCTCCAGCCCGCAAGCGTCTTGTACCCGGCCGCCCTGAAGGCCTCCCTGCTTCCTCCCTCGCGAATCCTCTGAATCACGCGGCGTGGAACAATCTGTCGTCCACCAACATACCCTTCGTCCAACATCATCTGTCCGAAACGGGCCATGTCGCGCAGACCGGCATTCAGGCCGCCACCTGCAAAGGGAGTTCCGATGGAATCGACCGATAGAAAAGCGTCCTGTTCCATGCCCAATTGTGACCAGATGCGGGCGGACAGGACGTCCGTGAGCGATTGGCCCGTGACCCGACTGATCAACCAGCCGAGGACATCGGTATTGACTGTTTTGTAGCCGAAGGCATTTCCGTGTTCACCTTCCTTCTGGACGGTCTGCAGAAATTCGTAATAGGTCCGGGGGCCCTGGTAACCCTTCGGCTTGGGAAGGGAATTGCCGGCGGCTGCGTGCATCCAGATCTCTGCCTTTGGATCCGAATAGTCCTCGCTGTAGTCGAGGCCGGTCGTCATGTCGAGCACCTGGCGCACGGTGGCATCACCGAACGCGCTCTCGGCCAGTTCCGGTATATACTCACGGACCAGGTTCGCTTCGTCCAGCGCACCCTCTGCGATCAGGATTTCACCGAGCAGGCCGACAAACGACTTGGTGAGCGACATGGCCGCATGGCGTCCCTTGGGCGTCAAGGCCCCGGCATAGCGCTCATACACGATCTTCCCGTGATGCAAAACAACGATGCCGTCCGTGAAATTGGCGTCGAACGCCTCGGCCCAGGTCATTGGCTCCCCGCGATTCATCGGGGTGAATGTCATACTATCCAGTCCTTCAATGATGGCGCGCTCAAGCGGGATCGGGGCTGAGAGTCCGCGAGATACACGTTTCGTCGGCATGAGCTGGTCAAAGTGGCACACGCTCCACCGCATCTGGGGAAACTGGAAATAGCTTCCGTCCTCGAAACGTATGATCCTGTTCTCCGGAGGCGGTGAGCCGACCATCCAACCGAATACGGCAGGGTCTGAATTCTTTGAGTTCCACTCTTGCAGATTGGGCGGCTGCTCTGAAGCCTCTGAAACGCTAAACAGGAGCACACCGATCAATAGTCCCAAGGTCATTTTCTTGGACATTTGTGTTGCCCCCTGAGGTGGATGCTTAGGTTGATCTCTTCAATAATAATGAAACATGGTGAGAAAACAATGATGAGACTGCTCGGTTTGTGCACTCTTGTATTATCATGAAGCAGGAGATCATAATCTATACTCATCGACGTGCACAATGCGGTGATTCCTTCGATATCCCAATGGTTTTCAGAAAACTGAAAGCGAAAGAACTTTTTCCAAAACCTCCTGTCACCACGTTGAATCATCAGTGCTCCGATCCTGGCACTACGTATAATTTCAGGAATGTGAAAAAGGGTCTCCAAAGGATCTACTCGTGCCGCAGGGCTTCAATCGGATCCAGGCGCGCGGCCTGGCGTGCCGGGAAAAACCCGAAGATCACGCCGACGGCAGCGGAAAACACGAATGCGAGACCGATGATTCCGGGAGTGAAAACAAAGGGCATCCCGAGGAGACGCGTCCCGATGCTCGCCGCGACAAGACCCAGGGCAATTCCGATCAGCCCACCGAAGGAGGACAGCACGACAGCCTCGATGAGAAACTGCATGAGCACCTCCTGTTCCAGGGCGCCGATGGCCAGTCGCGTGCCGATCTCCCGGGTGCGCTCGGTGACCGAGACAAGCATGATGTTCATGATGCCGATGCCCCCCACCAGCAGGCTCACCGCTGCCACTGCACTGAGCAGTGCAGTGAGTATGCGAGTCGTGCTCGTCAGGGTGCTGACGATCTCCTGCATGTCGTTCACGTGGAAATCGTCATCCTCGCCTGGCGATATCGTGCGCCGCTCGCGCATCAACTGTTCGATTTCTCTCTGGACTGCACTCGTGGATATGCCGCTTGCCGCAGACACATAGATCGTCGAGACATCTGAGTTTCCCTGGATACGACGCTGGAAGGCCTTCAGCGGAATCAGGATAACATCGTCCTGATCCTGACCGAATCCTGTCTGTCCCTTTTCTTCCAGCACGCCGACGACCTGGCATGAGAGCATCTGCAGCCGTATCCGTGTCCCGATGGGATCCTGCTCGCCGAAGAGCTCTTCACTCACCGTGCCCCCGAGAATGCACACCGCTTTCCCTGCATGCAGTTCTCCTGCAGTAAACGTGCGGCCGTCGGCAAGGGGCCAGTCCCGCACCTGGAGGAATTCGTTTGTAACGCCCATGATGGTCGTTGACCAGTTCATGTTGCCGGAGATGGCCTGCGCACGCGCGGAGGATGTCGGTGCAACGGCCTCCAGTCCAAAGACTTCCCTGCTGATGGCTTCGGCATCTTTCATGTCGAATGGCTCTGCAGCCGAACGCGTTCCACCGGGCCCGTGGAACCTCTGCCCCGGGCGCACCTGGAGCATGTTGCTACCGAGGCTGGAGATCTCTTCGGTTACCTGAGCAGTGGCACCGCTGCCCAGGGTGACCATGGTAATGACAGCAGCCACCCCGATCACGATGCCGAGGATGGTGAGAGATGATCGCAGGATATTTCTGCGGATCGCGCGCAGGGCAAGCAGGACGGTTTCCCAGATCATGAGTGCTGCCCCCCGTTGTGCTCTTCTGTGTCGATGAGTCCGTCGAGGAAGTGAACGATCCGCTGTGCATAGGCTGCCATATCCGTTTCATGGGTCACCATCACGATGGTGACACCTTTCTTCTCGTTGAATGACGTCAGAAGCTCCATGAGATCGCGGCTTGTCGTGGAGTCCAGATTTCCGGTGGGCTCATCCGCCATGAGAACTTCGGGTTCGATCACCATGGCCCGCGCTATGGCGACCCGCTGCTGCTGACCTCCGGAAAGCTCACCTGGGGTGTGTGACTCCCACCCAGCAAGCCCAACGGAGGCAAGAGCCTCACGGGCACGCATGTGTCGCTCCCGTGCGGCAACACCCCGATAGATCAGCGGGAGTTCCACATTTTCAAGTGCCGATGTTCGGTTCAGCAGGTTGAATCCCTGGAACACGAATCCCAGGTAGTGACGCCGCAGGAGCGCGCGCTGATCACGAGACAGGGATTCCACCTCGACCCCTTTGAACCGATAGGAGCCGGAAGTCGGGACATCCAGGCACCCCAGAATGTTCATGCATGTGGACTTGCCGGAGCCACTCGGGCCCATGACGGCAACGAATTCTCCCTGGTGGATCGAAAGATCGATACCCTGAAGCGCAGGCACTGCTGCACTGCCTGTTCCATACACCTTGGTGATGGCCTCGAGTTCTATGAGAGGGTGCAGACCAAGCCGTGCTGTATTCATGTGTGTGTGTTCACCGTCCCGACGATGAGTTCCATGCCGGGCTGTATGTCATTGCCGATAATCTCGGTCATGATACCATTAGTCACTCCTGTGGTGACTGAAACGGGCACCGGACGGCCGTCCTGAAGCCTCCAGACCCGTTGTCTTCCATTCTCATCCTTCCCGGGCATCTGATTCGACGATGATTTTTCGTGTCGGGGTCGTCTGGGGAAAAGTTTGCTCATCACGCTGGTTCCTTCGTTCTTTTTCTTTCCAGCGTGTTCCTGTGCTGCCGGCGGCTCGAATCGCAGAGCTGCATTGGGGACCAGAACCGCATGGTGAACCGTGCTGACAAGTATGTCTGCCGTTGCAGTCATTCCCGGCCTCAGCAGGAGTTTATCATTGTCGACCAGCAGGACGGTCTCATAGGTTATGACGCCGGCAGTGTTGGTGGCGCCGTATCTGACCTGGGTGATGGAGGCGGGAAACGACAGATCGGGGTACGCGTCCACCGTGAACGTGGCATCCTGGCCCTGTCGTACCTGTCCCACATCGGCCTCGTCCACATCCACGTGAAGCTCCATCTGCGCGAGGTCTTCGGCCAGGGTGAACAGGACCGGGGCCTGCAGGGAAGCAGCCACTGTCTGTCCAGGCTCCACATTCCGGATCAGAACTATGCCGTGTATCGGTGAACGGATAAGGGCCTTGGATAGATCAGTTTCAGCGGATTCGAGGACAGCCCTGGCCTGTGTAGCCTGGGCCTGAGCACCTGCCAGATCGGCCTTTGCCTTTGCATATGCCGCCTCAGCCGATTCCAGGTTGTATGCCGAGGGAACCTTTCCGCTGCTGAGTTCGTGGACATGCTTGAGCCGCTCAAGCTCGGCCTGTGTCTCTTTCAGCGATGCCTGCGCCTGCATGACGTGTGCGTGTGCGGATTCCAGGGCAGCTCGTGAATTGTTGACCTGAGACTGCAGCTTTTCGGTGTCCAGGCATGCCAGCACCTGTCCTACATCCACGTGGTCATTGTAGTCCACGTCGACGGTCTTGATGATCCCGGAGAGTTCACTTCCGACATCCACCTGGTTTCTGGGCTCGAGGTTGCCGGTGGCCCCAACGGTTATGGTGAGATCCCCCAGCACTGCCTGCGTGGTTTGATACTGGAAGGCTTCAGAACCGGTGTGTGTCTTCCAGGATATCAGGGCGATGAGCACGAATCCGGCAGCAAGTACTGTGAAGGCAACCCGTTTCAGGTTCATTTTTCTGCCGGAAGATGCATTCATGCCCAGGATCTGTCCGATGTCGGATTCAGGGTGTTTGTTCGATTCCATAGAAAGGTTCTCCTTGAGATGATATCAACGGATCGGTCTCCGGAGCCATGGAGGTCCACCCACCGCCCAGGGCCTTGTACACCCGTACAAGATTCATGATCACCGCAGATTCGCTTTGGGCGAGCTCATCCTCGTACGACAGCTGTGTCCGCTGTGAGTCGAGGAGGGTATCAAAATCGATCAGCCCTGCATCGTACGTGTTCTGCGCACAATCCACGGCCTGACGGGCAGCGGTTGCAGCATTGTCCAGGGATTCTCTCCTGATCTGTTCCTCGACGTAGGACACCAGTGCATTCTCGACTTCCTCGAGGGCGGAGAGCACAACCGATTCATAGTGAATAAGGGCCTGCTCCTGCAGGGCTGACTGCACTTCGATATTGGCACGGATGGAGCCTGCACGGAAGATGGGCCACGTAATCCGCGGACCATAGCTCCAGGCCCTGGCCCCGGCAGTTATCAGGTCGCCTGCAGAGAGGGCCTCGTACCCGATGGAGCCGTTCAGGGTGATCTTGGGATAGAGGTCGGACTGGGCAACACCCACCCGGGCGGTTTGTGCAGCAAGCTCCTGCTCTGCCTGGCGTACATCCGGCCGCCGCCTGAGAATATCTGCGGGCACACCGATGGCCATCTCGGTTGGAATGACCGGAAGAGGCGAATGCCCGGCAAGGTCTTCATGGCGTGCCCCGGGCTGCTCTCCCAGAAGAACAGCAATCCCGTTCTTGGCCTGTTCGACCTGGATGTTCAGTGTGGGAATCCTGGAGCGGGTATTTTCCATGTTCGAACGCGCCTGCGCCACGGCAAGCTCATCGCTGAGACCGGCAAGAAAACGGTATCGTTCAAGCTGGTAGGTCTCTTCCTGGAGTCCGAGGTTTTTTTCTGCCACATCGAGCCTGGCCTGGTACATGCGAAGTTGGAGGTAGTTCAGTGCCACTTCGGCGGTAAGCGACACGAGCACGTCATTGACAGTATCGCTGCTTGCCTGGAGGTCTGCCTCAGCCGCCTCAACCGACCGGCGGACACCGCCGAACAGATCGATCTCCCAGCCGGCGTCGAAGCCTGCCGAGTACATGGTCCTGCTCGATCCTGCACCGCTCTCCTGGCTGGATCTGCTCCTGGTTGCAGAACCGGATGCGTCCAGCGTGGGGAAGAGACCTGCCTGTACCGTCGATCGCTCTGCACGTGCCTGGCGGAGGCGTTCCTTTGCTTTCTTCACATCGAGATTGTTCTCTAGGGCGGTGTCCATCAGGCCGGTCAGTATTGGGTCATCAAGCGCCTTCCACCAGGATGCCAGTTCCTGGGGGTCTGGTTCGCTTTTGCTCGATCCGTTGTTCAGCCGGGTATTCCAGGCATCGGACAGTGGTATGTCAGGCCTGGCATAGTCCTGTCCCACCACTGCACAGCCGGATGCTGACACCATGAAGACACACACGAGCATCCACGTCGCTATCCTGGAGGCATGCCATATTCCTGCGCTGCGCATATGCGTATCATTCATCATCAAGGGTCTCTCTTTTCTGCTGCCCATGCATGTGGCCGGGGGCCAGGGCACATGGCCGGACCCCTCCTCCCTGGCACCGGTTTATCCGTGAGATCGTATTCTCTGAAGACGAAAATGCACTATCCCTTTGCACACGATTCCACGGGGGTGACATAGTCCATCATGACCCACCCGTATCCCCCGCCGGGAACGCAGACATACAACCACCCCGGTGCACGGCCAATGACCTTCAACAGGTTATTCCGGTGCACCTGGCGAATGACCGGGTGTGTCTCTCCCGGACCCTCTCGTACATTCAGGATGTGTGCGAGCACGATCACCTGGGTAGATTCCTCGTACTCCTTGCCTGGTGTGCAGTACGCGTTTCCCAGATAAGGCTTTCGAACGACCTCGTAGCCGCTGGGCACCTGCCTGTAGTAGACCCCTCCATACACGTGATATCTCGTTCCTCCAATAACCACCTGGCAGGACCCTATCGGCAGTGAGACGACAACGGCACCAATGGGGGCCGGGACCGAAATGAATCCGTAGAGGCCCTGGCGGTAGAACAATCCGTCCAGGAAGAAGTACCTCTGGTTTCTCACCACAACAGGCACATGCCGAACCGGTGCATGGTGATGCCTGATGACATAGCGGCGTTCATGATGACGAGGTTCCCGGTGGGCATGATGCTTCCTGGCGTGGTCAGCCTGGTACGATTTACCCCCCCGTTCCTGATGGCGCGGTTCACGAGCTTCCACTGGTAGGGCAAAGCTGACGACACATGCAAGGATGACAACCAGAGTCAAGCCGATGCGATGATAGGTTTTCATGGTCTCCCTCGCTTTCCCCTGTTTCCAGGGAGTGTTTCCCAGCTTGTTTGCTCTTCCCTTTACAGCATCATTGTGAAGAAAATATGGAGAAAGGATGTGAAGAGTGTGTGGATCATTGAAATGGTTTGAAATGTGGAAAAACCTGTATTACTTCTACTCGCAGGAATGGGGAACGCGACGCAGTGAACCATGGAGGGGTGCATGTGAGAATAAAACTCGCCTACAAGATCTTCGGGGCCTTCCTGCTCACGAGTGTGATTGTCGTTGTCCTGATGACGGGGATCACGCAGTATTTTGCAAAACGCCACTTCACGGAGTATGTAAACAAGGTGGAAAGCGAGGTCCTGAGTGAACTTGTCGACACACTCGCTACTGACTACCGCGAGCATACGGGGTGGGATTTCATACAGGGTGACCCCCAGGCATTCAGAACCCTTATGCGCACCATCTTTTCGAAAGACGAGTCTGACGTGCCCAAGACCGAACCCTCGCCAGGTGATCCCAACGCCAAAATCGATGATGATCGGACCCCGGACATGCCCCTGCCCGGACGTATTCAGCAAAGGATTGCACAGAGGATCTCGCTCTTCGACGATCAGATGCAGGTGGTCAATGGAGATGCCACCTCGACGGAGGGCCACAACCTCAAAGCGATCATCGTCGATGGGAAAACCGTTGGGTGGCTTGGCCTGAGAAAACGGCAGAAGCTCTCAGGTTCAAGAGAGAGAACGTATCTCCGTGAACAGTCCACGGCGCTCTTTGTCATCGGGGGCCTGGTGTTTGTTCTGGCTGCACTGGTCTCATTTCTCCTGTCGCGGCACCTGCTGAGGCCCATCGAACAGCTCACGAAGGGCGCGAATGCCCTTGCGTCGAGGAAATTCTCCACCCGGATCGAGGTCTCTTCCGGGGATGAACTGGGGCAGCTGGCCGATGACTTCAACAGGATGGCGCAGACCCTGGAGAAGTACGAGCACCTGCGCAGGCAGTGGCTCTCGGACATATCCCACGAGCTGAGGACCCCGATATCCATTCTGCAGGGCGAGATCGAGGCCATTCAGGACGGGGTGCGCAACATGAGCCCTGAAACCCTTGAATCCATCCATGCAGAGGTCATGCTCCTGAGCAAGCTCATCGGTGATCTCCACGAACTGTCCATTGCTGAGACCGGGGAACTGTCAACAGAACACGAGCCAGTACAACTACTCAGGGTGCTGGAGTACACGATCAGGATGTTCGAAGCCAGGTTTGCGCAGAAGGGTATCTCCCTGCAGCTCGACCTGGGAGAGGACATAGGCGTTACCGTGTTGGCAGACAGCCACCGTCTTGCCCAGGTCTTCTCGAATATCCTGGAAAATTCCCTGCGCTACACCGAATCTCAGGGAATTACCAAAATATGGCAGATGACGACTGCAGCAACACTGCATGTGATCATCGAAGATTCAAACCCGGGGGTTTCGGATGAAGACCTTGAGCACCTGTTCGACCGCCTGTATCGTACAGACCCTTCGCGGTCCCGGAAGAACGGGGGAAGCGGCCTGGGTCTGACCATCGCGAAGAGCATCGTGGAGATGTTCGGGGGGGAGATCCATGCAGCACACTCATCACTCGGCGGGGTTCGAATCGAGATTGTCTTCCCTGTGCTGTGGAGAGGGGAAGTGAGCAGAGGACAGAGAAATGGCGGATGAGCACATTCTCATTGTTGAAGATGAAGAAAAGATCGCGGTGCTGCTGAAGGATTACCTGGAGAAATCGGGATTTCGGGCATCCATTCTCGATCGCGGTGACGAAGTCACCTCGTTCGTGAAAGGCAAAGCCCCGGACCTGATCCTGCTGGATGTCATGCTGCCTGGCCTCGACGGCATGGGGGTGTGCCGGGAAATCAGGAAATTTTCCGCTGTGCCCATTATCATGATCACGGCGAAAGTGGAGGAGATCGACCGGCTGCTCGGCCTCGAGCTGGGTGCAGACGATTATGTCTGCAAGCCGTTCAGCCCCCGCGAGGTGGTTGCACGGGTCAAGGCGGTGCTGCGGAGGGTGCATCCCGTTGCCGAGGAGAGGATCATTTCTGCAGGCCCTGTTGTGCTCAATCAGGACACACGCCAGGCCGTCGTGGACAATCACGAACTGAGGCTGACCCCCAGTGAATTCAAGCTGCTGAAGGTCATGATGTCTCACCCGAACAGGGTATTCTCCCGCAACGACCTGGTCAACCTGGTGCAGGGATACGAATTCGAAGGATACGACCGCACCATCGACACGCACATCAAGAACCTGCGGAAAAAGATCGCCGCCGTACTGCCGGACACCGAGATCATCAGCTCGGTATACGGAGAAGGGTACAAGTTCAGTGCAGAGTGATGTTTTCCCGGCAGGTCAGAAGGGAGCTGATCCCTGCAGGAGGAACTTCAGCCCCGACTCATCTTTGTCCTGCATGCACCCTTGACAGGACGCGGCCGCAGGAGTATTAAAGGTTAAAGTAAAACTTTAACATCAACTCTTCTCACAGGAGGTTTCCCATGCCCGACTATGATGCGATCGTTATCGGGGCTGGCAACGGCGGGCTCACGGCAGCCCTCACCCTGGCGAAAAGCGGACGCAAGGTGCTCCTTCTCGAGCGTCACAACATCCCGGGCGGGTGTGCCACAAGCTTTGTTCGAGGACGGTTCGAATTCGAGGTAGCCCTGCACCAGCTCAGCGGAATGGGAAGCCCCGAGCGGCCTGGCCCGCTTCGTTCAGTGCTGGGTGAGCTCGGAGTGCTCGACAAGCTCGAGTTCGTCGAGATCGAGAGCCTCTACCGGATTGTCTTTCCCGGCACGTTCGACATCACCCTGAAGGCAGATAGGGAAAAAGCCATCACGGAACTGCAGAAGCGGTTCCCGAAAGAGAGCGATGCCATCAGGAGATTCTTCGACTTCCTCTACGATTTCTCCATGCAGCTCATCCAGGGTCTCTTCTTCCGTGACCCAGAGATCTCAAAGGAGAAATACCCGCTCTATTTCGCGTATGCGCTCAAGAACACCCAGGACGTTCTCGACGAGTATTTCGAGAACGACCTGCTCAAGATGATCCTCAGCGTGTACTGGGGATATGTCGGCGTGCCTCCGAGCAAGCTCCCCTTCGGTGAGTTCGCCATCATGCTGTTCGCCTACATCGAGTTCAAACCGTACCACCTCAAGGGCGGGTCCCAGGCACTCTCCAATGCCCTCCTGGATGCCTACCTCGCTGCCGGCGGAGAGGTCCGTTTCAACTGCGCTGCGGAACAGATCATCGTGGAGGACGGTGTGGTCAAGGGAGTGCTCACCGAGCAGGGGGAGCGTGAGCGTGCAGAGTACGTGATCTCCAACGCGAGCACTGTACAGACCTATGTTGAGCTCATCGAGAGATCCGAGGTGCCCCGGAGCGCCCTGGATGCATTCAGGAGTTCATCTATCGGGCCCTCGGCATTCACGCTCTA
>JBNGDS010000086.1:0-10450 GCA_049975365.1 Desulfomonilia bacterium
GTCCGGAACCCTCAGACGAAATCCTGGCAAAGATCGGTATGCATGTATCCAAGATTATACCCGATGGCAGCACCATCCAGGTCGGGTACGGGAGAACCCCCAATGCCGTGCTTTCCGGTCTGAGACACAAGAAGCACCTGGGCGTCCACACCGAGATGCTCGGCAGCGGCATCATTGACCTCATGAGGCAGGGGGTCATTGACAACTCACTCAAGAGCATCGATACAGGGAAGACCATCGCTTCGCTCTGCCTGGGAAACGACGACGTCTACACCTATCTCCACGACAACCCTGATATAGCCTTCATGCCCATCGACTATACCAATACCCCTGAAACCATATCGAAACATGAGAACATGGTAGCCATCAATTCCGCCCTTCAGGTGGATCTGACCGGCCAGGCCACATCAGAATCCATCGGGGAGCTGTTTTACAGCGGCATTGGCGGCCATGCAGATTTCATGAGAACGGTGGCGTCGAAGTCTTCCGGCAAGACCATCCTCGTGCTGCAGTCCACGGCGAAGAACGAGACCGTATCCCGCATTGTGCCGTTTCTCTCTCCAGGTGCCGGGGTGACGCTCACCCGGGGAGACATCCACTATGTGGTTACCGAATACGGTATCTGCTACCTCCACGGGAAAACCATCCGGGAACGAGCCATGTCACTGATCGCCATAGCTCACCCAACATTCAGGCCCTGGCTGATCGAGGAGGCAAAGAAACACAACCTCATTTTCCAGGACCAGGTCTTCTACCCGGGCGATAAAGGTGAATATCCCTACGAACTCGAGACCTACAGGACAACCAGGACCGGCCTCACGATCCTCCTCAGGCCGATCAAAATCAGCGATGAGTCTCTGCTCAAAGACTTCATCTATTCTCTGTCCGAGAAAAGTCTCTACAAGCGCTTCCTCACCTACCGGGCAGAAATCCCCCATCGCGATCTGCAGAAACTGGTGGTCATCGACTACACCTCCCACATGGCTATTCTGGCCGTTCTGGAACAGGATGGGTGGGAAGAGATCCTCGGAGTGGCCAGGTACAACATCGAGGACGACATCCACCGGGCAGTGCTCGCCATCGTGGTTCGGGACGACTACCAGAATCACGGCGTGGGTTCCGAGATGCTGGAATACGTTACCTACCTTGCAAAACGGCAGGGTCTGCTCGGGTTCACCGGGGAATCCTTTGCGGACAACCGGCCTGTCCTGCGCATGCTGAACAGATTCCGTGAGCGGGGGTTCGACGTGCAGCGGAGCATCAGCGAGGGATTGATCTCACTGAAGATCACGTTCATGGACACGACGTGACACCACGTGAGGAAGATCACGAACCCGACCACGCTCCTCTTCACTGCCGAACCGGTGGCATCAAGGAAAGATCGTTTCGAACCCGAGGCACTCAGGAGGTGCATGCCCGGGGATCGAACAGAAATGGTTATTTCATTCCTGCCTTCGCCGCAATGAGGAGCGGATCCCACACCGGGGAGAATGGCGGTGCATAGGCGGTGTCCAGGGTGTAGAGTTCATCGAGCCGCATATTTTGGGTGATTGCAGCCACAAGTGCGTTGATCCGCAGTGCTGAACCTTCCTTTCCGATGATCTGGCCTCCCACGATCACCTTGGTGTCGTCCTCAAAGTAAAGCTTGACCCACAATTCAGAAGAGCCCGGAAAGTATTCGGGAAGATTGCGTGCCTTGATCTTGACTGAGCTGATGTGCTTCAGGTCGTACCGGTCGATCTCAGCCTGGCCGATGCCGGTCTTTGCGATCTCGTAGTCGAACACTTTTGTCACAGCGGTCCCGATGATGCCCGGGAAGGGTTTGAGCTTTTTCCCGGAGAGCTCGGCCACGATGTTCTCTCCACACATCCTACCCTGCCGGTTTGCCGTCAGGCCCAAGGGGATGAACACCGGCTGACACAGAAGCCGGTGATACACCGTGCTGCAGTCGCCGGCAGAATAGATATCCGGATCAGAGGTCCTGAGGTAGTGATCCACCAGGATGGCATTGCGCGGGCCAAGGTCGAGCTGTGCCTGTGCAGCGATCTCGCTGCTCGGGGTCACTCCGATGCTCACCAGGACACATTCTGCACCGATCGATGTCTCGTCTTCGAGACGCACTGCCCTCACTTTCTCATCCCCGTCCATTCCCACGACCTTCTTGGAGGTGACGATATCCACAGTGTTGCTCCTCATCCCGGCAGCGACGATCTCACTCATATCTTCATCCATGATGGCCAGGATTCTGGGGAGCGCCTCCACCATGGTGACCTTCATGCCGGCCTTGGTAAAGGATTCCGCGACCTCCACTCCGATATACCCGCCACCGATGATCACTGCACGTTGAGGCTTTTCCTGTTCGATGTAGGCCTTGATATCGACCCCATCCTGGAACTCCTTCATGGGGAAAACCCCCCTGAGGCGGATACCGGGAAGGTCCGGCATGATGGCACGGGCCCCGGTGGCAATCACGAGCTTGGAGTATTCCTGCTCAATGGTACTCCCGCCCTCCAGGTCCCGGATGGTGACAGTCTTCTTCTTCCGATCGATGGAAACCGCCTCGTGGCGGGTCTTCAGGTTGATTCCCCGCTTGTGGATGGCGTCCTCAGGGTGCAGCGCAATGAGTTCCTCCTGCTCGTGTATCTGACCAGATACAAAGTAGGGGACACCTCAGGCCCCGTAGGAGATGTAGGCCTCCTTCCCGAATACCATGACCTCCACCTCGGGAAGAGACCGCTTGATGGTGCTGGCAGCGCTCATTCCCGCTGCAACGGCTCCGATGACGACAATAGGCTTCATGAACTCACACCTCCTTCGGGTTCCATAATCTCATGGTACATAATAATCATGTCGACTCCCGTGTCCAGGGAACTCCCGGTAAGATTGGATCACTGATGGATGAATACCATCGACACGGCACAAGACCAGCAGTTTTTTATCGCAGGAAGACCACGAATCACCTGTTTATCAGCACGTACAAAAATATTGTGGTGCTTGAGATTTTGTATTGACAGACAATATGAGTGTATGTATACATGGGGGATTACCGACTGTCTGGTCGGTTTTTAAACCAGCTGGTCGGTTTGATATGGGGTTTTAGTTTTCTCAAGCAGTACGTACATGTGGAATGGTGGGTGATGGTCTATACCTTTGGACACGTCTCTCCACGATCACGTCATCACCGCTATCTCCGGTACTCACTGGGAAAGGAGTGTCTGCATGCCGCCCATACCGGAACTCGAGGCGATCAGAAAGGCCCAGATCCTCGATGCAGCCCTGAGAACCATTGCCGACTATGGGTGTTCGAATGTCACAATGGATGATATCTGCAGGGCAGCCGGGCTCTCCAAGGGCGGTCTGAATCACTACTTCAAATCGAAGAACGATCTGTTCATGGCCGTGTTCCAGGAATTTTTCAAACAGATCTTCCAGCGCGGGGAAGACACCATGAACACGTTCACCGACCCGATGGACAAGCTTCTCTCCTTCAGCTGGCTCTACGGTGAAGACGATCCTGATTTGCACGTGGGCTACCCGATCCTGTTCGACTTTATGTCCGTCGCTGTTCACGAGCCGGAGTATCGGAAATTCTTCCAGGAATGGATCGACAACTGGCTTACCCTCCTGAAGAAGGCGATCATTCTCGGCAAAGATCAAGGCATGTTCGCCGGTGTTGACCCGGATTCAGCAGCCATGATCATCTCGGCGATCTATCAGGGCATCGCCACCCGGTGGTACCTTGCCCCGGAGACCCATTCGACGAAATGGGCCCTTGATTCACTCGAACGTTCGGTACGAGGCCTGCTCTCCTCGTACAGCCATACATGAACGTGAGAAAGGAGGGATGTAAAAAAACACATGGCTGGATACTATCCGCAACAGTGCGGGAACTGCTCTTGAAGTGACTGTGATGGAGGTTTCAATACATTGGTATTCGGGCAAATTTTTACCGCCCATACACACACTTAAAGGAGGATCTTATGGCAGTATTTCCAAACACGGAAAAGATGTATGAGGTTTTAGGAGAACTATTCAATACCTTAATGAAGGATGAAGTAGTTCTACAGAAGTACCTCGATTCAAACATCATCATCAAGTTTGATATCTTCGATCCCGAGGGCTATATCTGGCTGACCAACGATGGAAGGGTCATCTGCGGGCCCGCGGATCTGAAACCCACGATCCTGATGACCTTAAGCGGTGACTCGTGCCACAAGTTCTGGCTCAAGGAGCTCACTCTTCCCATCGCGCTTGCCAAGGGTCACATCAAGGCAAAGGGTCCCATGCCCAAGGTTCTCAAGCTCCTGCCGCTCCTCAAGCCAGCGTACGAGGCATACCCCGACATCGCGAAAAAGCACAATATCGCATAGCCGTCTCAAGGAGGGAATCCATGAGTATTGAACGAAGCATGAAACAATTCGAGGAGGACCGAAAGTATGCCGCCAGGATAGTGGCCCGACTGCTCCTCGCCTCCTGTGTCACATCACCACGTGTAGGCGGTGTCGGCGAGTGCTCCGTGCACATCCTCGACGAGGAAACCGACATCGAGGATCTGTGCCAGCAGATCGAGCTGATGTCGGGTGAAAACAAGGCATGGGAGTTCTTCAAGCGGGATGCAGCGATTCTGCGGGATGCCGATGTTGTCTTGGTGGTTACGTCCCTGCGGAGCCTGACCGACCCGGCAGACATCAACTGCAACATGTGCGGAAAGCTCACCTGTGAATACCTCAAGGAAGAACCGAAGCTCCCAAAAGAACCCGGCGTCGCATTCACCGGCCCACTGTGCTCTTTCAGGGCAAACAACATCGCCTATGCCATTGACGGCATCGTTTCACTGGCACGGAATCTCGGCATCGACTACGGGGTGTACTGGTCGATAGGGGCCGCAGCCATGAGGATGGGCATCCTGCCGAAAGCCACCGGGTTTGCCCTCGGCGTGGGGATCTCGATCACCGAGAAGAGCCCGTTCAGGGACATCCCCGAGAAGTACGAGGAGATCAACGAGCGGACCATGAACGACAGAATCATCCGGAGGCTCTGGCCTCAGTTCAGGTCTATCTACAGTTAGGGGGTGGATGCTATGGCGACGATAGAGTTGAACGAACTTATTACCAACGGCCTGGACAGAGCAGTCGAACTCATGGCCCTGGCAGCTCGGACCAGCTTTCAGTTCGGCAAGAAGAACACCGTGAAGGTCATTGCCGTAGGGAACGAGGAGATCGAGCAGCTTGCGGAATACTGCTTCTCCTTGGGAGACATGGCACCCCTTGCCGCTCGTGATGGACGGTTCGCCGTGGACCTGATCAAGGAGCCGACAAAACTGCTCATCCTCGGAGAAAAAAGGAAATCCCCATTCAATTACAATTGCGGTGCATGCGGATACAGGTCGTGTGCAGAGCTCAACAAGGCGGAGATGGTGGAATCGCTCACCTCGAACGGCCCGTGCTGCCAGTTCAAGAACCTGAACCTGAATATTGCCGCCGATGCCGCCGCTGCAATGGCCTGGCGCCTGGGATTGCACTGCAGGGTATTCAGCACACTGGGATTCGCTGCCAAGGCCCTGGAGGTCATCCAGGACGTGGACCTCGTGGTGAGCGTCTCGGTGAGTGCTGCCAAAGTGGATCCGTACTTCGACCGCCACAAGTTCTGGACCCAGGATTTTTGGGACGAGATCTTCAAGAAGGAATTCCCCACCTTCTCCAGGGGATTCATCGGTGCGGTTGAAGACGAAGACTGGTGAGGAGCATCAAGGAGGTAGTCATGTCATCGAAATCTCATCTGAACCAGGTGATTGCATCTCACCTGGTGGAACTCAAAGCAGACAGCATGCCGGACAGGCAGGTCTACATCTTTGAGAAAGGAGAGCACGGGGAAGACATTCTCACATATCAGAAACTCCATGACAATTCGAACAAGGTCGCTCGCATGCTGCTTGATAATGGCATCCAGCAGGGTGATACCTTCGCGGTCTTCATGCGGAATTACCCCGCGTTCGTCTACGCTCTCCTTGCAGGAACCACCATCGGGGCAATCATGATCCCCATCGACCCCAGGTCCAGGGGAGACAG
This sequence comes from Desulfomonilia bacterium, assembly GCA_049975365.1. Taxonomy (GTDB): domain Bacteria; phylum Desulfobacterota; class Desulfomonilia; order UBA1062; family UBA1062; genus DSBG01. The sequence continues at coordinate 6,069 of JBNGDS010000086.1, forward strand.
GCTGAAGTTCTTCTTCAAGAACTCCGGTGCAAAGGCAGCCATTGTCTCCGACGAGTGCCTGGAACAGCTCAGCGAAGTCATCGATGATCTCAAGGAGGTCAAGCTCATCTCGGTAGCATACCAGCCGGAGCACAATGTGCCCGTTGACAGCAGGTTCCACGTTCTGAACGAAACGATCGAGAAGGACTCGTGGGAAAAAGTCGACCAGAAGATATTTGACGTGCGGCAACCCATGCAGATCATCTACACCTCGGGGACCACAGGAGACCCCAAGGGTGTGAAGATCCGGAACAACCGCACGGGGGTCTACAACATCCTGAACCAGCTCGTCTGGAAGTACAAGCCGACCGACGTGCTCTACAACGGGTTGTCACTGACCCATGGAAATGCACAGGCCGTCACCCTGTTCCCGGCACTGTATTCCGGGATATCGGCGGTCTTCAGCCCGCGTTTCACGAAGAGCAGGATCTGGGACATCTGCAGGAAGTATGGATGCACGACCTTCTCCCTGCTGGGTGGCATGATGGGTGGAATCTTCAACGAACCGGAAAAACCGAATGATGCGGACAACCCGGTGAATGTCGTCATCAGCGCCGGGACCCCGCCGTCGATCTGGGAGGAATTCGAAAAACGGTTCAATGTCAAGATCCTCGAGTGGTACGGCGCTGTGGAAGGCGGTTTTGCCTATAAGCCCATCGGCAAAGGCCCTATCGGTTCCTTCGGGAAACCGGTGCCAGGGGTCATGGAATTCAAGGTGGTGGACGAGAACGACACCGAGGTCCCGGTTGGCCAGATGGGGGAACTCATCAGCAGGATGATTCGAGGGGACACCAAGGTGGACTACCTCGGTCTGCCCGAGGCATCGAAAGAAAAGACCATGGGCGGATGGCTCAGGAGCGGAGATATCGTCCACAAGGATGCCGAGGGGTGGTACTACTTCGACTTCAGGAAGGGAACCGAGCTCCGCAGGGCAGGAGATTTCATCCAGCCGGATCATGTGGAGCGTGTCATCGGAGAGCACCCCGATGTGAGCGAAGTGTGTGTATACGGGATTCCCGCTGCGTCCGGTGCCCCTGGCGAGAGCGACCTGGTCGCAGCCATTTCACCATTTGAAGGGAAGACTATCGACCCGAAGGAGATCTTTGAAACCTGCAGGAAAAGCCTGGAGGCGAATTTCATCCCCTCCTTTCTCCAGATCGTGGCCGACATCCCCAAGACGATCTCGGAAAAAGCACTGGACCGGAAGTTGAGGGAGGATTTCCAGAACAAGATCGGGACACTGTACGCATACGACGACTTCAAATGAAGGTGCGCCTGTTCCGCGCTGAACATGATGAAGCGGTGATCCATGGGTTCACGTACAGAGAAATGCACCCAAAAAGGAGGTTTTCATGTCATACACGGAATTGAATCTTGAAATGACAGATGAACACATTGCGTTGAAGGAGAACGCGCACAAGTTTGCTGTGGAGGTTTTGAGGCCTGCTGCGATCGAGCTCGACAAGATGACCCCCGAGCAGGTGATCGCAAAGGACTCCATCTACTGGGACTGCATGAGGAAGATGTACCAGAATGGCTACCACTCGATACTGATCCCTGACGAGTATGGCGGGCTCGGCCTCGATCCCTTAGGAATCCACATCGTGTTTGAAGAGCTCTCGTACGGCAGCGTCGGATTCGCTGTTTCCATCGGGGTATCGTGCTTTTCAGCCTTCTACTCGTCCCTCATCGCGGACGATCGAATCATCGATAAGTTTATCATCCCCTATGTGAACTGCACGGATGCCAGCATCATGTCGTGCTGGGCAATCACCGAACCTGACCATGGATCAGACATCCTCATGCCTTTCAGCGAAATCTTCAACGATTCCAAGATTACGCAGCAGGTCAAGGCTGTCAGGAAGGGTGACAGGTACATCATCAATGGCCAGAAATCGGCATGGGTGTCCAATGGGCCCATTTCCACGCAGGCTGCTCTGTTTGTCAATATCGATCCGTCCATGGGAATGGCGGGCGGGGGAATCGGCATAATGGATCTCACCCAGCCGGGTGTCTCCAGAGGCAAGCCGCTCGACAAGATGGGTCAGCGGGAGCTTCCCCAGGGAGAGATCTATTTCGACAATGCGGAGATGCCCATTGAAGATATGATCATCGACCAGGAGAGCTACGAGATGTTCACCGACATTACCCTCGCCACAGCAAATGCATGCATGGGGGCGTTCTTCACAGGGCTCGCGCAGTCCGCCTACGACATGGCGCTGGCCTATTCGAAAGAACGCGTCCAGGGCGGCAGGCGGCTCTGCGACCACCTGACCGTCCGGAGGAAGCTCTTCGACATGTTCTCCAAGGTGGAACTCTCAAGGGCATACTCGCGTGCGGCACTGCAGTACAACCTGTCCACGCAGCCCCCTGCCACCCAGTACTCGATCGCGGCCAAGGTCTTCGCCACCAACTCAGCCTTTGAGGTGGCGAGCGATGCCCTGCAGATATTCGGCGGGAACGGTCTGTCCAGGGAATATCCCATAGAGAAGCTCTTCAGAGATGCCCGGGCCGGCATGATCGAAGACGGGTCAAACGACATCCTTTCCATCGCTGCCACTGGCCTGATACTCCGCGACGAATAAACCCTCCATGAGATTGATCCATACCCTCCATATGCTCCCTCTCCCCCCAGCTGGGGGGAGAGGGCCATTTCTCGAGGAGTTGAAAGACGAACGAACTATCAAGAATGAAGGAGACGCCACATGAGTGATGTATTTGTCATTGGATCAGGCATGATCAGGTTCAACAAATACCCGGACAAGACAGTCCGGGGCATGGCGCACGAGGCCATAGACCTGGTGCTGAAGGATGCCGGGCTGAACAAAGAGGACATCCAGGCAGCCTACGTGTCCAACACGTTCTGGGGTATGTTCTCGAACCAGCACTCCATCCGGGGAGAGGTCATGCTGTGGGACATCGGGATAGACCGCATCCCCATCGTAAACTGCGAGAATGCCTGTGCAGGAGCATCAACCGCGTTCTACCTCGGATACACCGCCATCAGGGCGGGTATGTTCGACGTGATCCTTGCCCTGGGTTCTGAAAAGATCACTCACCCGAACAAGGCCCTCTCCCTTGGGGCGTATGCCTCCTGCATGGATGTGGAAAACTTCGCAGAGCATATCAGGATGTTCGAAGAGTTGAGCCAGCGCTTCACCGTGCAGATTCCCGAGGACCAGACTCCCCCAGGAGAGGGGCGAAGCATCTTCATGGACGCCTATGCGATGGGGGCGCGGTGGCACATGTCGAAGTTCGGCTCCACCCAGAATCAGCTCGCCGTCATCTGTTCCAAGAATCACTGGCACGGCTCATTGAATCCCCTGTCTCAGTACCAGACGGACATGACGGTCGAAGAGGTGCTTGCCGATAGGCCTGTTGCCTACCCGCTCACACGAGCCATGTGTGCTCCTGTGGGAGATGGGGCCGCTGCATCGATCCTGTGCTCTGAATCCTTCCTCAGGAAGCTTTCCCAGGCGAGACCGATTCGCATACGTGCATCTGTCCTGGGTTCAGGGATGCACCGCGACATCGACGGCCCGGATATCGGCGAGCGGCTCTCGAAGCAGGCCTACGATATGGCAGGTCTCGGCCCGGACGATATCGACCTGGCGGAGCTGCACGATGCAACAGCCTATGGCGAGCTTCACCAGAGCGAAGTCATGGGATTCTGTCCCGTGGGTGAAGGGGGCATCTTCGCTGAATCAGGTGCCACAAAACTCGGGGGCTCGCTGCCCATCAACACGAGTGGGGGACTGGAATGCAGGGGGCACCCCATTGGTGCATCCGGACTTGCCCAGATACACGAGATCGTCACTCAGCTGAGAGGCGAGGCAGGAAAGCGCCAGGTAGAAGGAGCCAGAATAGGGTTGACGGAGAACGGAGGCGGCAACATCGGGGTGGAAGAAGCATCCATGACGATCCACATCCTGGAGAAGGTCTGATCTATGTGTGAGGGGGCTCCGTTTGTGTATGGAATCAGCTCCCTGTGTGAAAGGAGCGGGAACAGGTGAAACGGGTGTTCATCACCGGCGTGTCCGGCTATTTCGGCCCAAAGCTCGTGTCTCTCATGGAAAAAAAGGAGGATGTGGGAGAGATCATTGGTGTCGATATCAAGCAGCCCTCCTTTTCGTCTGAGAAACTCACCTTTTTCAGGCACGATGTACGGGATGATTTCCTTCCGCTGATCGAAGGAAAGGGAATCGACTGGGCTATCCATACCGCCTACATCCTTCCGCCCATACACGACAAGTGCCTCATGGAGGACATCAACATCAACGGCACGATCAACTTTCTGAATGCATGTGCACATGCGGCTGTACCGCAGATCGTGCAGTGTTCGT
>JBNGDS010000087.1:0-10045 GCA_049975365.1 Desulfomonilia bacterium
GGCCAGGACCATCAAGAGGTATCTCGGGAAGGGATATGAGGTCGAGGCCACCATGGGTCATATCAAGGACCTGCCGAAAACTGTTCTGGGCATCGACCTGGAACATGACTTTCAGCCCAACTACAAGATAAAACCTGAAAAAAAGGATATCGTGAAGAAGCTCAAGCGGCACGCTGCATCGTCCGAGTTCATCTATCTCGCTTCGGACCCTGATCGGGAGGGAGAGGCCATAGCCTGGCACGTGGCTGAGGAGATCAAGAAGCCGTCCTCGCACATCGGCCGCATTATCTTCCACGAGATAACCAAGAAGGCCATAGAGGACGCGATCAGGCATCCCAAGGAGTTGAACAGATCCCTCTACGACGCACAGATGGCGAGGCGAGCAATGGACAGGATCGTGGGGTACACCATGAGCCCGCTCCTGTGGAGAAAGGTGAAGCGGGGTCTTTCAGGTGGCAGGGTCCAATCGGTGGCATTGAGGCTCATATGCATGCGCCAGGAGGAGATCGAGAGATTCGTATCCAAGGAATACTGGACCATCGAGACATCCCTCTCGACACCGGAAGGCGACACAATCTCGGCCAAGGTGATACAGCCCAAGGAAATCCCGGACGAGAACAGTGCTGCCTCTATCGAGGAACAGATCAGAAATGCCCCAGAAATCAGGATACGGGAGATCAAGAAGCAGCTCAGGCTCAAGCATCCGCTGCCGCCATTCATCACATCAACCCTTCAGCAGGCCGCTTCAGGGAGGCTGAAGTTCTCTGCGAAAAAAACCATGCTGATTGCTCAACAGCTCTACGAGGGTATTCCCATAGGGGGAAATGAGATCACGGGTCTGATCACCTACATGCGTACAGACTCCCCTGCAGTGTCCAACGAAGCACTCAGGGGTGTGAGGACCTTCATTCCATCAGCCTTCGGCCCACAGTACCTGCCGGAGAAACCCCGGTACTACAGGGCAAAGAAAAGCGCTCAGGAGGCACACGAGGCCATCAGGCCCACGAATCTTGACAATACCCCCGATTCTCTCAAACAACACCTGAACAAGGATCAGTACGCTCTCTACGAACTGATTTGGCGGCGGTTTATCGCCTCCCAGATGAAAAGCGCCGAGTTCGAGCAGACCACGGTGAATATCTCTGCAGCCCGAGTCGGTCTGAGATCCAGCGGCTCCGTGATGAGATTCGAGGGGTTCCTGAAGATCTACGATCTGCAGGAGGAAGGCGACTCTCTGCTGCCTGAAAGCCTTCGCGAAGGTGATCTGCTTGCACTCACGGGGCTTGAAAAGAAGCAGCACTTCACACAGCCGCCTCCGCGGTACACAGAAGCGACACTCATCAAGGAACTGGAAGACAAGGGCATCGGGAGGCCGAGCACCTATGCTCCCATTCTCTCCACCATCCAGGAGCGTGGATATGTTCACATGGACGGGCGATCCCTGGTTCCCACCGAGTTGGGAAGAGACGTGAATCATCTGCTCGTGAAGCACTACCCCCACATTCTCGATATCGGGTTCACGGTACGGATGGAGGACTTTCTCGACATGATCGAGGAGGGGGGGAATACCTACCACACGGTGATGGAAAACTTCTACCAGACGTACAACGAGGAGCATCAACTCGCCCAGGAGAACATGAAAAACCTCCGAGCAGAGCACAGGCCCTCGGGCCTTACCTGTGAAGTATGCGGGAAAGAACTGCTCATCAAGCTGGGGAAAAACGGGTATTTCCTGGGGTGTTCAGGATATCCCGAATGCACCAATACCAAGGAATACACCAGGGATGAATCAGGCAGAATCCGCATCAAGGAACAGAAAGAACCGGAAGTCACCGACGTGAAGTGCGAGAAGTGCGGCGCGAATATGCTCCTCAAGCAGGGGCGATTCGGAGAGTTTCTTTCGTGCAGCAATTATCCGGCATGCACACATACACAACCCCTTACCAAGACTGAGAAGACGGACAGGATCTGCGACAAGTGTGGATCACCTATGGTGATCAGGAAAGGCAGATACGGTCCCTTCCTCGCGTGCAGCAACTATCCGAAGTGCAAGAATATCATGCCCTACCCTCTGGGATTGAAATGTCCCGTCAAAAACTGCCAGGGGGAAATCGTTCGAAAGAGATCAAAGCGGGGCAAGATCTACTATGCCTGTTCCGAGAAGGGCTGCAGCTTCATCAGCTGGACAAAACCCATACCCAAGCAATGTCCGAAGTGCTCCGCGGATTTTCTCGTCAGGAAAGAAAACCTGGCTGTCTGCCCGAACCCGGACTGCGATTATGAAGAATCCCCTTGAGCGCGTCCTGGTCATAGGAGCAGGGCTCGCCGGGGTCGAGGCCGCACACATCCTCGCCAGAAACGGGATTGCCGTGGAGCTGTACGAAATGAGGCCATCGGTCATGACCCCAGCACACCGGACCGATCATCTGGCTGAGCTGGTGTGCAGCAATTCATTCAAGGGAACCGACCCTCTGACTGCACATGGTATGCTGAAACAGGAAATGACCGAGCTCGGTTCCCTCGTACTTCAGGTTGCCCACCAGGTTCGGGTTCCCGCGGGCAAGGCACTCGCTGTGGACAGGACTGTGTTCGCGAAGACAATCACTCACCGTATTCTTTCCCATGACCTGATATTCCTCGTTCGCCAGGAAATGCGCCGCATTGATCCCCGCCGGTTCTCCGTCGTGGCTACAGGCCCCTTGACTTCGGATCCCCTGGCCCGTGATCTTGCTGAGAAAACCGGATCGAACCGGCTGTTCTTCTACGATGCCATCTCTCCTATCGTGGATGGTTCGAGTATTGATATGGACACGGCATTCTTCGGTTCCCGATGGGATCCCCAGAGCACGGATTACCTCAATGTACCACTGGATGAGGATCTCTACACCTCGTTTGTCCGTGAACTCCAGAATGCGGACAGGGTTCAGCCCCATCCCTTTGAGGACGCGAAATACTTCGAGGCATGCCTCCCCATTGAAGTGATAGCGGCACGCGGCATGGATGCACTTCGATACGGGCCCATGAGGCCTGTGGGATTTTCTGACCCAGCATCGGGAAAAAGGCCATATGCCCTGATCCAGCTCCGCAGGGAGAACCTGGCAGGGGGCGCATACAATCTGGTGGGATTCCAGACCCGTCTCTCCCACCCGGAACAACTGAGGGTTCTGCGAATGATCCCCGCCTTCAGCCAGGTAGAGCTTCTCCGTTTCGGGAGCATCCACAGGAACACCTACCTTGATTCCCCGAGAGTGCTCTCGCAAGACATGAGCCTCAAGAATTTCCCGAACATACTTCTCGCCGGGCAGGTAACCGGGGTCGAAGGGTACATGGAATCCGCAGCAAGCGGCATTATCGCAGGTCTCGCACTGGTGAAGAAACTCAGGGGTGAATCCTTTTCACCCCCTGGCGCCGGAACAGCACTCGGTTCACTGATCTCCTATATCACAGACAAAGAGAACACTGTTTTCCAGCCGATGAACATAAATTTCGGGATCATGCCCTCCCCCAACGTGCATCGAAAAGATCGCCAGAAGGCCCGCTTTGAACAGGAGAGAACGGAGTTCTCACTCTGGATGGAGTCACTCGAAGGGCTTCTGGAAAAAAATCCTGAAGAAACCCGGCCGTGAACAGATCAGGGCAACCGGCTATCATGGAACAACGGGAGACTGCACCCACCTCGCGGTGGATTAAACGAGAATCATCCTCCTTCCGGTATATCCCGGAGCGAGAACTTCAGATCTGCACATTTTCGTGCATCCTCACGCCTATGCAGAAAAATCTGCTGAGACTGCTCTGTTCTCTCGGTATGTGAGCACTCTCAGCGCACAGGTAAACCAGGCATGCACTGGGGACGGGGTTCCCCGTCCTGGGATCGTTTACTGCTTTGTTACGTTCGCGGCCTGAGGACCTTTAGGTCCCTGGACCACCTCAAAAGCAACCTTGTCTCCCTCTGTAAGCGTTTTAAACCCATCGGTCTGAATTGCAGAATAGTGGACGAATACATCTGCCCCACCATCTTCGGTAATGAAACCAAAACCTTTTTTCTCGTTGAACCATTTAACTATTCCAGTAGCCATTAAATCTACCTCCATCTTCAGGACTCCTTTCCATGGCGGAGAAAGGCGTCCTGTGCTGAATCCTGGAAAAGCGGGATTACCTGGAAACCTGGGAAAAACTTACAGAGGGTTTTGCCGCGGGTTAACATGATAATTCCTTGTTCCAGTTACTTTGTGGATATAAGCACAAAAAGCTGGGCTGTCAAGCGCTATCACACGATAGGCCCTTCTTTTCTCATCTCGTACACCCCCTATTGCCCCGCGAGAGCCTTCGTTGGAGAGAGATGAAACCGGTCCTGAGTCAGGACAGTCCGTAGTTCCTGGAAATATCCCTTGAAGGACCTCCACTTCACTGGTATGCAACTCCCAAGGATCGATGCTCGAGCAGTCACGTGTGCTTCAGGAAACAGGAAAACAGGAAAGGAGATACTGGTGGCGGAGGCAATAGAGGGACTCAGCCCTGAGGCTCTGTGGAGATATTTCTGGGAGATATCACAGATTCCCAGAGAATCAGGGAAAGAAGACAGGATCAGGGATTTTGTGACAACCCGTGCCCGTTCGCTGGGTCATGACACATCCATTGACATAGCAGGGAATGTGATCGTGAGAAAACAGGGCAAGACCGGGCATGACCCTGTAGCCCTCCAATCTCATATGGACATGGTCTGCGAAAAGAACACTGATACGGTCCATGATTTTGAGAAGGACCCCATCTCTCTGCTCCGCACAGGCGACTGGATCACGGCCAGGGGAACGACGCTCGGGGCCGATAACGGGATCGGGATGGCGGCAATGCTCGCGATCATGGAAGATCTGTCTCTCGATCACCCTCCCCTGGAACTCGTTTTCACCGTGGATGAGGAAACCGGCCTCACAGGGGCACGGATGCTCACTCGGGACTCTCTGTTCGCCAACACTCTCATAAATCTCGATTCAGAGGAGGTGGGATGCTTTACCATCGGGTGTGCAGGAGGGCTCGATTCGAGGCTTGTGATGGATCTGAACACGGTCGAACCTTGCCACGGAGACATCCCCATCAGGATCACGGTTACCGGACTCAAGGGAGGGCACTCCGGGATCAATATCCACGAGGGTCTCGGCAATGCCATCAAGTTCATCGCTCGATTCCTCAGGTCTGCATGCAGGGGCATCCCCTATCAGCTCGTACGAATCAATGGAGGCAGCAAACACAATGCCATTCCGAGGGAGGCAGAGGCCCTGCTCCTCCTGAAACCGGGACACCTGGAAAAGATTGAGGATGCATCCCAATCCATGAATGAGACCCTGTGCCAGGAATACACGGGCGTTGAGGAGAACATAACGATACAGGTAGTCAGGGAGACCGAATCCCACCACCGGGTCATCGACGAGGAAGACGCACAAAAAGTCCTCGATCTGCTGATGGCTATCCCCCACGGAGCGCTGAGAATCACCACCGACATGGGTGGTGTAGTCATTACATCCACGAACCTTGCGATGTGTGTTCAAGACGGGTCCTCTTTCACCATCATCACGAGCCAGCGCAGCATCATTCCAAGCGCCATTGAGGAGATCGCCTCACAGATCAATGCCGTAGGATGTCTTGGAGGTGCACGGGTTATCCACGAGCACGGCTATCCAGCCTGGAGACCGAATTACCGCTCTGAGATTCTGAAGACCTGTACAGATCTCTACCGCACGATGTACTGCAGTGAACCGAAGGTAAAGGTCATCCATGCCGGGCTCGAGTGTGCAGTGATCGGGGAGCAGATCAGCGGCCTCGACATGATCTCCTTCGGACCGAAGATCATGAATGCCCATTCTCCGTCGGAGATGGTGGAAATTCCCTCCGTGGAAACGATGTGGACCTTCCTGGTCTCCTTATTAAAGAATATGGCAGAGAAGTGAGCACCATGACCGCAGACGCTCCATGCCACACGCCAATGTGGCTGTCTCATCTTTCAGGTCCCGTATGATGCAGGTCCACGGTATACACGGTGAAAGCCGGTTCTTCTCCGTGTTCAGGTATGCCCGGGAGGTGTTTCAGCATGATCCTTACGGAGCAGGGGTGTATACAGTTGACACCCCGATATGCTTTTGTTAAAAGTGCTCCGAGCCTATGAATACACTGTAGGAGGTAGACTGCGTTGAAGGTACTCGTGAGTGACAAGTTATCCGAGAAAGGGGTCGAAATTCTTAGGAATGGTGGGCTCGACGTTGACGTCAATACTGGGTTGAAACCTGATGAGTTGAAGGCCGTCATCGGAAACTACGATGCCCTCGTTGTGCGGTCCGCCACCAAGGCCACGTCTGAAATCATTGCAGCAGGGAAAAAACTCAAAGTCATCGGCCGCGCCGGAGCAGGCGTTGACAATATCGATATCTCAGCAGCCACCAAGCAGGGCGTCGTTGTTATGAACACACCAGGGGGAAATACCGTCACCACCGGTGAACACGCCATCGCGATGCTGATGGCACTCACACGGAACATCCCGCAGGCAACCGCATCCATGAAAAGCGGGAAATGGGAAAAGAAATCTCTTGAGGGAAGAGAAGTGTTCAACAAGACCCTCGGCATCATAGGTATGGGCAGGGTTGGATCCATTGTCGCATCGAGGGCCCAGGGGCTGAAGATGAACGTCATCGTATTCGATCCATTCATCACCAAGGAGGTAGCGGAACGCCAGGGGATAGAACTCGTCAGCCTCGAAGATCTCTACGCCCGCTCAGACTACATTTCTGTCCACACCCCTCTCTCTCCGGAGACACGGGGACTGGTCGGAAAGGATGCCTTCGAACAGATGAAGAAGGGTGTGATGATCATCAACTGTGCACGCGGCGGCATCGTCGACGAAAAAGCCCTGATCAATGCCCTTGATTCAGGAAAGGTTGCAGGGGCTGCGGTAGACGTCTTCCTGAAGGAGCCCCCTGAAGACTGGTCTTTGGCGCAGCACCCGAAAGTCATCTGCACCCCTCATCTCGGTGCGTCCACCCACGAGGCACAGGAGAACGTGGCCCTGGCAATCGCCGAACAAATCGTTGATTACCTCACAAGCGGGGTCATACGGAATGCAGTGAACGCTCCCTCCATTGCGCCTGAGCTAATGCCCAAGATGAAACCATACACAGAACTCGCAGAGAAACTGGGGCGGTTCATGGGGCAGATCATCAGCGGCATGACAACCGACAGGCTTCAGAAGATTACGATAAACTATACCGGAGAGGCGGCGGGACTCGATACCCAGCCGATTACGGTATCAGCCCTGAAGGGGCTCATGACAAGAATAGCCGACGATGTGAACTACGTGAATGCCCCGATTCTGATCAAGGAACGGGGGATCGAGCTTGTGGAGGCACACACGGTCAAAGAAGAGATCTTTACCAACACCATTGAACTGACTCTTGAATTCGACTCAGGAACACGGTACCTGGCGGGCTCCGTCTTTAAACCCACAGACCTGAGGATCATAAAAATCGATAATTATTCAATCGAGGTGATTCCCGAAGGATACATGCTCGTGATCTACAACAAAGACCTTCCGGGCACAGTTGGTAAATTCGGCACACTCCTCGGTGAAGCAAAGATCAATATCGCGAGGCTCTTCCTGGGAAGGGATCGGCAGCAGGGAACCGCCATCATCATCATCAACTTGGATGAAGAAATCCCCAAGAAGGTGATCGAGAAACTCAGGAAGGTTCCCAACGCGATTTCTGTCCAGGAGGTATTCGTCTAGCTCAGCTGAGGGGGAGGAGCGGGATCATGGCAAATGTCGTCGTTGTCGGTACCCAGTGGGGAGATGAAGGGAAGGGCAAGATCGTCGATCTGCTCACAGAAAAATCAGATCTTGTCATCCGCTTCCAGGGTGGCAACAACGCAGGTCACACCCTGGTGGTTGGTGATAAGAAGGTAATCCTGCACCTGATCCCATCCGGCATCCTCCACCCAGGGAAACTCTGCATCATCGGGTCCGGTGTGGTCGTTGACCCGGAAATCCTCCTGGAAGAAATCGACGCCCTCAAGCACAAGGGATACAAGGTATCACCGGAGAGTGTCGCTATCAGCGATAGAGCTCACCTCATCATGCCCTACCACAAGATCATTGACAACGCGAGAGACTCTACCCAGGGCATCGGGACCACGGGCAGGGGTATCGGTCCTGCATACGAGGATAAGGCTCGCCGCGTCGGTATCAGGATGATCGACCTCGTTCACGAGGAGATGTTCACAAAGAAGCTCGATGCCCTCTTCGAGGAAAAACAGGACTATATCACCAAGATTCTCAAGCTCAAGCCCATCGAAAAAGACGGGATGTTCCAGAAGTTCATGAAGATGGGCAAGAGACTCAAACCGTTCATCACCGATACATCCATCGTCATCGACACCGCGATACAAGCGGGCAAGAATCTCCTCTTCGAGGGGGCGCAGGGTGCGAATCTCGATCTCGACTACGGGACCTATCCCTACGTGACCTCCTCGAACACCGTGGCAGGCCAGTCGTGCGTCGGTTCCGGGCTCGGCCCCACAAAAATTACCGGTGTGCTTGGAATCTGCAAGGCATACACCACCCGGGTAGGAGGAGGTCCCTTCCCTACTGAACTGAACAATGATATCGGTGAACGGCTAAGGGCTTTCGGTGGAGAATACGGGGCCACAACAGGCAGGCCACGACGCTGCGGATGGCTCGATATCGTTGCCTTGAGACATTCCATGCGATTGAGTGGCATTTCGCACCTCGCCATAACCAAACTCGACGTGCTTACCGGGTTCAAAAAGATCAAGGTCGCCACCTCCTATAAGTCAGGGAAAACACGTATCGAGAACATGCCCGCAAACTTCGAGATGCTCAGGAATCTCAAGCTGGTCTACGAAGAACTCCCCGGGTGGGAAGAGGATATCTCGGCCGTGAGAAGGTATGATGATCTTCCCCAGACCTGCAAGGACTACGTCTCGTATATGGAAAAACAGCTTGGCGTGAAAGCGGCCATCATATCGGTGGGTCCCAAACGGGATGAAACGATCATACGTACGGAAATTTTTTGAGAAGCCCTGACCGGGCTGTACACGTCAGCCTCAGGTGAATCCACGGGACGAGCAGGACGTCGATGCACAGGAACTGCACCCGCTCTTATCCGTCGCAATCAGTGAGATCTTCTTCTTGAGGCGTGTACTCTCGCACTGTGGACAGATTGGGTTCTTCTTCGAACTGATGGAGACCAGCGCTTCAAATTCAGAGCCGCAGTCCTGACACACATATTCGTAGATGGGCATATCGTTTCCTTTACCCTGATATATTGTTTTCCATTAGGTAGTACTCGCCGATGGTATTGTCAAGTCGTGAGGATAATTCTCCTGCCCCGTATGAATGTTCCCCTTCAAGAGTGAACAGACACATTAATCCTTTGACAACCACTCTGGAACCAATTACGTTTGCACAGAGAGGAGGATGCATCCCATGACAACCAGTTATACATTCTACAAAGTGGAAAAGAAAGATCACATTGCGTGGGTGTTTCTGAACAGACCGGAAAAGAAAAATGCCATGGGGCCGGATGCATGGAGCGAGATCATTCCAATCTTTGCAGATATCGATCGCGACGATGCCATCCGTGTTGCCATCATTGCTGGAGAGGGGAAAGATCTAAGTGCCGGGATAGACCTCGTGGGCATGGCGCCGATGATCGAAACCCTAAAAAACTGGGACTTCAGCGCCCGCGGCAAGATGAAGCTCTTCCATGAAATCTTTCCATTGCAGGATTCCATGACATGCGTAGAAAAGTGCTCCAAGCCCGTGATCTGCTGCTTCCATGGATTCTGTATCGGTGCAGCACTCGATCTCGGCTCTGCCTGTGATATCAGGCTTGCATCACAGGATGCAAAAATTTCTCTGAGAGAGGCTGCGGTTTCCATCATCGCAGATGTAGGGGTGCTCCAGCGCCTCCCTCACATTGTTGGTCAGGGCATTACCCGTGAACTGGCGTTCACGGCAAAATTCATTGATGCTGCCCGAGCG